>JBCCDN010000007.1:0-40998 GCA_039030755.1 Planctomycetota bacterium
CTGGAACTCGATATCCGCCTGACGCGTGGTTCGCTCAACTTCCCCGGAGCTCCGCCGCTAGAGCCCCGCAAAGAAGGCTAGCACGCCCCGGCCCCGCCCGCGGGGCGCCAGCCGGGGCGCCGCCGCTGCTTGCCGGTGCCGCGGTGGCCCCGGGCGGACGCCCCCCGCAACCATACCCTTGCCACGGAATCCGCATGCGACTCACGAAGCGAATGACCCGGTTGGTGGCTCTATCGGCCGGCTTGTTGGTGTCGCCCGCGGCGTTTGTGGCGGTGACCGTCAGCGTTTGCCGCGGGGTCACGTCGTCGGTCACGGGGATGTCGAAGATTTCCGTGCCGTCCAGGCCGAGCGAATCGGCGTCCTGCCCGTCGGCGAAGGTGAGCGGGAGCACGCCCATGCCCACGAGGTTGCTGCGGTGGATCCGCTCGAAGCTCTTGGCGATCACGGCCTTGACGTTGAGCAGGAATGTGCCCTTGGCGGCCCAGTCGCGCGAGCTGCCCATCCCGTAGTCGACGCCGGAGAGCACGACTAGGGGCGTATTCGCGGCCTTGTAGTTCTGCACGGCGTTGTAGATGAAGTCGATCTTGCCGGTCGTGAAGTCCTTGGTGTAGCCGCCTTCGTACTGCTTGCCGGTTTCGTCGATGGCGAGTTGGTTCTTGACGCGGATGTTGGCAAAGGTGCCGCGGGTCATGACGCGGTCATTGCCCCGGCGTGAGCCGTAGGAGTTGTACAGGGACTTGGGCACGCCGTTGTCGTCGAGATAGTCGGCGGCGGGCGTGCCGGTCTTGATCGCGCCGGCGGGGCTGATGTGGTCGGTGGTCACCGAGTCGCCGAGCTTGGCCAGGCAGCGTGCGCCGGTGATGGGCGAGATTGGTTGTGGCTCGGGACTCAATCCTTCGAAGAACGGCGGCTCTTGCACATACGTGGAGCTTTCGTTCCAGGCATAAAGATTTCCGGTCGCGGATGCGATGGACTGCCAATCCTCGGGGCCTTTGAACACGTCGGCGTATTGCTCGACGAACTGCTCGCGCGTGACGCACGTGGACACGAGGTCCATGACCTCTTGCGCGGTGGGCCAGATGTCTTTGAGGAACACGTCCTTGCCGTCGGCGGTCTGCGCGATGGGGTCGTTTTGTAAATCGATGTTGACCGTGCCGGCGATGGCGTAGGCAACCACCAACGGCGGGGACGCGAGGTAATTCGCTTTGAGGTCCGGGCCGATCCGGCCTTCGAAGTTGCGGTTGCCCGAAAGGACGGAGGTCGCGATGAGGTCGTGTTCGTTGACGGCCTTGCTGATCGGTTCGGGGAGCGGGCCCGAGTTGCCGATGCAGGTGGTGCAGCCGTAGCCGACGGTGTGGAAGCCGAGGGCTTCGAGGTCGTCCTCGAGGCCGGCTTTTTCGTAGTACTCGGTGACGACTTTCGAGCCGGGCGCAAGCGAGGTCTTGACCCACGGCTTGCGCTTCAGGCCCAGCGCGTTGGCCTTCTTGGCGACCAGGCCGGCGGCGAGCATCACCTCGGGGTTGGAGGTGTTGGTGCAGCTGGTGATCGCGGCGATGGCGACGTGGCCGTCTTGGAACTCGAAGGTTTCGCCGTCGTAGGTGACGGTGGCGGACTTGGGCGGCGAGAGCGTGGTGGCGACGCCGCCTTCGTTGGCCATGTCGCTGGATTCGGACCCGGGCACGCATCGGCCGAAATCGGCGGCGGTCTTTTTCCACTGCGGCTGCATGTCGGAGAGGTTGATGCGGTCCTGCGGGCGCTTGGGGCCGGCGAGCGCGGGCTCGACGGTGGACATGTCCAGTTCGAGGTCGTCGGTGTACACGATGTCGGCCGAGTCGTCGCGCCAGAAGCCGTTGGCCTTGGCGTATTGCTCGACGGTTTGGATCAGCTTGGCGTCGCGGCCGGTGAGCTCGAGATACTTGGTGGTCTGCCCGTCAACGGGGAAGAAGCCCATGGTCGCGCCGTACTCGGGGGCCATGTTGGCGATGGTCGCGCGGTTGGCCAGCGGCATGGTCGCCAGACCCGGGCCGTGAAACTCGACGAACTTGCCGACGACGCCGTGGCTGCGGAGCATCTCGGTAACGCGGAGCACCAAGTCGGTCGCGGTGACGCCCTCGTTGAGTTGCCCGGTGAGTTTCACGCCCACGACTTCGGGGATCAGCATGTAGATCGGCTGCCCGAGCATCACCGCCTCGGCCTCGATCCCGCCGACGCCCCAGCCGACGACGCCCAGGCCGTTGATCATGGTGGTATGCGAGTCGGTGCCCACGAGTGAGTCGGGATACAGCGTGCCATCCTTTTCCCAGACGACGTTCGCGAGATATTCCAGGTTCACCTGGTGAACGATGCCCGTGGCGGGCGGCACCACGCGGAAATTATCGAACGCCTGTTGGCCCCACTTCAAGAATTCGTAGCGCTCGTTGTTGCGCTCGAACTCTTTTTCCATGTTGACGGTGAGCGCCATGCCGTTCGCGAACGCGTCGACCTGCACCGAGTGGTCGATCACCAGGTCGCAGGGCACAAGCGGATTGACCTTGGTCGCGTCGGCCTCGTTGCCGGTCATTCGGACGATGCCCGAACGCATCGCGGCGAGATCGACGACGGCGGGCACGCCCGTAAAGTCTTGCAACACGACCCGGCCGGGCATAAACGGAATCTCGGTTTCGCCGACGTTTTTTGCGTCGTAGCTGGCGAGGGCTTTGACGTGTTCCTCGGTGTAAACAAAGCCGTCCAGATTCCGCAACACCGCTTCGAGCAGGACGCGGATCGAGTACGGCAGCTTCGAAACCTCGCCAACGCCCCGCAACGCTTCGAGCTTGTAATACGTCTTCGAGCCCGACGCGGTGTCGAGCGTGGCACGGGCGTTGAACGGGTCTTGCTGGGACATTGTGGCGGGTCTTTCGTGTGATGTGCGGAGCTTTGGATTCTACACAAACCCGCTGTCGGCCCGGCCCGGCTTGGCTTCGCCCCCGCTCAATACCCCTGTCCGTTGAGATCAATCACGCCGTCGAACCATGCTGCTGCCGCGGGATACCGCATCACCCAGTCGTCGTCCCACGGGCTGCGCTCGGCGGCTTCGGCGGTCGCGGCGGTGCGATTCACGAAACGGTTCGTCACGAGTGTCGCGCCGAGGCGTTCGTAAAGCGGCCGAGCCTTGCCGGTTTGAAAAAGACAGTGCTCCAAGCCTTCTTCGGGGAGGCGAGCGAACGCGTCACGGATCACGGTCGTCCCCAAGCCACGGCCCCGTATCGCCGGCTCGCTCACCACCCCCGCCAACGTCAAGATCGCGCAGCCGTTCGTGCCTTCGGGATAGATCGTGCGCACCGACGTCTGCGCCACCGACGCCAACCGGCCATGGGCGTACAGCAAGTGATACACCACGCGTTCCGGCTCCGCCCGGTCGGCCCCGTACCAAACGCCGTCCACCCACCAACGCCGAGATTTCGCCTGCCACGCCGCCTCCTCGCGGGCTTCCTCTTCGGTCTCGGGCAAGCCAAACGCCCGGCCTTTCAATGCCTGAATCGCGTCATACGCCGAGCCGGGCACCGCCCCAAGTGGCCACCGTTTAATCTGCACGTCATCCATCAACATCGGGTCATCATAAAGTGATCGTGTGCCTTCATCGCCCCGCCCCCTCGTCATCCTCGGCCCCACCGCCGGCGGCAAGTCCGACCTCGCCGTCGCGCTCTCCGAAGCGCTGCCCAAGCTGACGGGCTTCCGGGGGGGCGAAGTCCTCGGCGCCGACTCCATGCAGGTGTACCGACACCTCGACGCCGGCACCGCCAAGCCCCCCGGCCCTCTCCGCCAACGCGTCCCGCATCACCTCATCGATCTCGTCGAACCGACCGAACGTTTTACGGTCCGCGACTGGCTGAACCACGCCGAACAAACCCTGGCCGACTGCCAAGCTCGCGGGGTGCACCCCATTGTCGTCGGCGGCACCAACCTCTACCTCAAAGCCCTGCTCGAGGGCTTCATGGACGGCCCGGATCACGACCCGCAACTCCGGGCCGACTTCGCGAAGCGCACCCCGCAAGAACTCCACGCCCAACTCCAACAAGTCGACCCCGACGCCGCCGAACGCATCGCCCCCAACGACCGCCAACGCCTCACCCGCGCCCTCGAAGTCTTCGCGCTGACCGGCGAACCCATCAGCGCGATGCAGGCCCAGTGGCAGGACCAACCGCCCAACACTTACCGCCACGACCCCATTCTGATCGGCTTGCAATGGCGCGCCGAGGCCATCAACCCCCGAATCAACCTCCGTGTCAAAGCGATGTTCAAACCCGACACCGTGGAGCCAGAGCTCGCCGCCGAAACCTGTATCAACGGGGAATCGTTGCCCGATGAAGTGTTGCGGTTGGACGACGCCCATCAGCTCGGCCCCCAGGCCCGCGAAGCCCTGGGCTACAAGCAATGCCTCGCCACGCTCCGCCCTGAAAAATACCCGGACCTCGCCGACGCCAAACTCGAAACACTCGAAGATGCGATGGAGCGCACCAAAGTGCTCACCCGCCGTTTCGCGAAGCAGCAACGCACCTGGCTCAAACGCTTTGCCAACGTGCACTGGATCGACATGCCCCGCGACCGCCCCACCGAGCAAGCGATCGAAGCCGTCCAAGCCGCGATCCATTAAACCCAGCACTTACACATCGCGCACACAACGGAACCCGTTATTGGTCGTGCTCGAATCCGGCGTATTCGCCGTACGGGCTCCGAGCCGGTAGCGGTGGCAATAGCTTGCGTGGCACAAATAGCTCCCGCCCTTCTGCGTCTTGTGCGTGAAGCCGTCGCGCGGCCGAATTGCCTCGTGGTCGGCTTCGTCCTCGGGGATCGGCCCGCGTGGATGGATCGCTTCCGCAGGTCGATCGCGTTGCCACCAGTCCGCGGTCCATTCCCAGACGTTGCCGAGCATGTTCCATAGGCCGTATGGGTTCGGATTGAACGCGAGGACCGGGCAGGTGCCGACGTAACCATCTGCCGCCGAGTTCTCCATCGGAAAACTCCCCTGCCACACGTTCATGCGGTGCTGCTTCCTCGGCTCAAGCGCATCGCCCCACCAGAACATCCGGTCGCTCACGCCGCCACGCGAAGCGAACTCCCATTCCGCTTCGGTCGGCAAGCGCTTACCCGCCCACAACGCAAACGCGTTCGCGTCGTTCCAACTCACGTGCGTCACCGGGTGATCCTGCAACGCCTTGACGTTCGACCCTTCGCCAAACGGTCGGTCCCACCGCGCCCCGGGCACCGCGATCCACCACGGCGTCCCCGCCACGTCCTGCTCCCGCTTCAATTTCTGCACGTACTTCTTCGCCAAATGCAAGTGAAACACGAACGACCACCCGAACCGCTCCGCCTCGGTCACGTAGCCCGTGTCGTCCACGAACGCCGCGAACGCCGACACGGTGACCGACGTTTCGTCCATCCAAAACGGATCAAGCGTCACCCGACACGGCGGCGTCTCGCCGTCATCAGGATACGCCAATTCAAAATCCGTGCCCACCGAAAACGCGCCGCCCGCAAGCTCGATCATGCCGTCCGTCGAGCCCGACCGCGCGACCCGAACCGGCCGATCAACCACGTAATTAGCCGGCGTCAACGGCGAATCACGCACCACGCAACGCAGATTCGCCGCCGACTTCTCGGGCGTGCAACAGCCTTGCTTGGGCGGCGTTTCGGGTGTGCCTACCCCACCGGATGAACCTTCACAAGCCATCCGCGTATCGTATGGATTCTCGAAAATCGCACGCTTTCGATGTTTGATCCCGATTCAGGAGCCCGCATGCTTTCCCCCGCAATGACCCGTCGCTTCCTCACCGTGGGTGTGGTCACCGCCGGCCTCGCCGTGGCCTGGGCCACCGCCACGCCCCAACCCGCCCTCGCCGACGACGCGCCCGCCTACGCCGACCCGACTTCCGACGCGATGAACCAGACCGCGCCCGACGTGTTCGACGCCGTCTTCACCCTCGCCACCGGCGACGAAACCTCCGTTGTCGTGATTCGTACCCAACGCGACTGGGCGCCGCTCGGGGCCGACCGCTTCTACAACCTCGTGAAGTCCGGCTACTTCAACGACCAACGCATCTTCCGCGTCGTGCCCGGCTTCGTCGCCCAGTTCGGCATCCACGGCGACCCCGACATCTCGGCCAACTGGCGGCCCGCGCAAATCAAAGACGACCCGATCAATCCCGACATCTCCAACACCCGCGGCCGCGTCGTCTTCGCCAACGCCGGCCCCCACACCCGCACCACCCAACTGTTTATCAACTTCGACGACAACGCCTTCCTCGACAATCCCGCCCAGATGCGCGGCAGCGTCTTTGCGCCCTTCGGCGAGGTCGTCGAAGGCCTCGACGCCGTCGATGCCATCAACGCCCAATACGGCGAACGCCCCAACCAAGGCGCGATCCAAACCCAGGGCAACGCTTACCTCGACGCCACCTTCCCGAACCTCACCCGCATCGTGAGCGCCACGATCATCGAACCCGACCGCGAGTAATCCAACGCAATGAAGCAAAACCCACGAAGCCCACGGTGTCTCACCGTGGGCTTTTGCATTCACCGCAGCTTCACCGTCGCCAACGCCACCGCCGCCAACAGCGCCGTCACGATCCACGCCCGCACCACCACCTGCTGCTCCGTCCATCCGCCCAGATGAAAATGATGATGGATCGGCGCGCACCGGAAAATCCGCCGCCCCTTCGTCGCCTTAAAATATCCCACCTGCAACATCACCGACACCGCCTCCAACACAAACACCCCGCCCACCACCACCAACAAAAACTCTTGCCGCGTCACCACCGCGAAGTAGCCCAACAGCCCGCCCAACGGCAGCGACCCCGTATCCCCCATGAACACCTGGGCCGGGTGACAGTTGAACCACAAAAACCCCAGGCACGCCCCCACCATCGCCCCAGCCACCACCGCCAACTCGTCGCCCAACGGCACATACGGCACCAACAAATACTTCGCCAACACAAAGTCCTCGTCGGTGTATCCCGCGATCAAACACAGCAGCATGAACGCGAACGCCACGATCGTCGTTACGCCCGACGCCAACCCGTCCATGCCATCCGTCAGATTCACCGCGTTCGAAAAACCCACCACCACCACCGTCGCCAACCCCACAAACAGCCACGGCCCCAACACAATCAAACTCGGGCTCGGCTCGAACTGCCCCGCCGCGTCACGCACCCACGTCTTTACGCCCGGCACGTTCAACGCCCGGGCCATATCCGAAAACTCGTTGGTGACCGCGAACTTCGACACACCGTGGTGGTACACGAAAATCCCCAGCAGCACCGCCACGCCCACCTGAAACAAAAATTTCTCCCACGACCGCAGACCGTCCCGCGAACCCGTCTTGCGCTTCGCCGCCGTGAGCTTCAGCCAGTCGTCTGCGACGCCGATCCCGCACATCGCCACCAGACACACCAGCCCCATCGTGACATAAAAACTCGATAGGTCCGCCAGCAGCAGCGTCGTCCCAAAAATCGCCGCCGCGATTAGCACCCCGCCCATCGTCGGCACGTTGGACTTGTGCTTAGTCAGCTCGTTAAGCGCTTGGTGATGAAATTCTGGCGAATCACCGATCTTCTGGGTGACTAACCAGCGGATCACCCGCGGCCCCGCCGCCACCACGATCGCAAACGCCACGACAATCGCCATCACCGCGCGGAACTCCACCCATCGAAACACGAGCAGCGCCCGCGTGATCGCCGTGGCGTTCAGCGCCTCACGGATCGCGTCGAGTTGAATCAGGAAAAGCAGCAAAGAGTCACTTCCGCGTCGCCGCGACGCCCAGGTCGCGAAGGATCAAACAGGAGGCCCGAACCGCTGTTCGAGATGCGGCAAGATACGTTCCAATCGCAAGCCGCGCGAACCCTTCAGTAACAGCACGTCGCCCGGGCTCAGCGAAGCAACAATCTGCTCGGCCAACGCATCCGACCACGGCTGCCCGTCGGCGAACCGTTCACCGACGCACCAAAGCCGGCCGTCCGCCGCAACCCGCGAAGCATGCGCGAACGTCTTGGCGTGCGCCGCCGCCGCGTGCTCCCCGAGTTCGAGCATGTCGCCCAGCAGCGCCGCCTTGAGCGACCGATCGACACCGATCGACTCCAAGTGGTTCAAGGCCAGCCGCATCGAATCCGGATTCGCGTTGTATGCATCGTGAATGACCGTCAAGCACCGGGCCTGGTTGCCGTAACGCAGCGTCTGCATCCGACCCTCGGCGGTTTCAACGGTGCGAAGCGCGTTCGTGATCGACGCATCCTCGAGCCCGAGCCACCGGGCCGTTGCCACCACCAGCGCCGCGTTGCTGCGCTGATGCGCCCCGGGCAACGGAAACGCCTCGGGAATCACGTCCGCGAATCGCTCGGCATGTACCGGAAACATCGCGACGTTTTCCTGCACGTCGTAATACGGCGCGATCCGCTCGGCCGCGTCGGCTTCCACAAACACCACGCCCCCCGGAAGCACATGTGGAAGGAGCGCGGCTTCTTCCCGTGCGACGCCCTCGAGATCGCCGAAAAACTCAAGGTGTTCATGGCCGATGCTGGTCATCAGCGCCGCGTCGGGCCGGACGATGCGCGACAATGTGTCGATCTCGCCCGGATGGTTCGTGCCGATTTCGCAAGCGACAAAGGCGTTTCCCGGCTTCGCGGCGAGCAGCGTGAGCGGCACGCCGAGATGATTGTTGAAGCTCTTGGGCGATTGCGTACCCACGATGCCGCAGGCGGTGAGCGTTTGGTGCAGCAGGTGACGGGTGCCGGTCTTGCCGTTCGAGCCGGCGACCGCGATCACCTTGCATCCGCCGATCGCAAGTTCATCGCGATACGCAGACGCCCACGATTGCAACGCAGCGACCGCGTCGGGCACGACCCTCACACCGGCACGGTGCTCGAGCTTTGCCGCCCATGCCGCGTCATCAATCACCGCCAGCGCGGCCCCCGCGTCGAGCGCCGCTTCGACGTAAGCGTGCCCGTCGTGATTCTCCCCGGAGATCGCGACGTACACCTCGTCGGCTTTCATCGTGCGCGTGTCAATGCTCACCCCCGTCGCTTCATCCACGATCGGCGGTGCCCCCACCCATCGACCGCCCACCAAGGACACCAACGCCGACGTTGACCAGAACCGATGCATGGCCGCGGTCAACACGCCACCGCCGGGGGGTGCCAAAGTTCAAGCGCGGCCGCCGCGTGTTCACGATCGTCGAAATGCGTCTTCCGGGTCCCTTGGCCGTAGACGCCCGGCGGGTCGGCGATCACCTGATAATCCTCGTGTCCCTTCCCGGCAATCAATACCGTGTCGCCGTCTAAAGCGCCAAGGACGGCGCTGCGGATCGCGGCGGCGCGATCGATCTCGATCAACAGTTGTTCGCGTGGCGAGGCATCCATGTCGGCCGCCGCGTCGTCGAGAATCTGTTGCGGGTCTTCGCTCCGCGGATTGTCGGAGGTCAGCACCACACGGTCCGCGTGACGCATCGCCGCGGCGGTCATCTTGGGACGCTTCGAGCGATCGCGGTCGCCGCCGCAGCCGTACACCACGATCAACTCACCGCCGCGCTCGTGCGTCAACGGCTTAAGCGTCGAGGCGACACGCTCCAGCGCGTCGGGCGTGTGGGCGTAGTCCACGAGAACGGCAGGGCCGGCACCATCATCGCGACGCACCGGTTCCAGCCGACCGGGTACAGGGGGGCAGCCCGCCAGCCGCTCACGGAGCTCGCGTGTGGTCATACGGATCAAGGTGTGCGTCGCGGCGGCGGCCTGGAGCGCGTTGCTGAGGTTGTGCTCGCCCACCATGGGCAGCGTCACCGACGCACTGCCCCAAGGCCCATCGAAACGCGCCGTGGAACGGTCGGCTTGGAGCGACTCGGGCACGACTTGAGCAGACTGCGTCGGCGATTGCTCCGACGCGTCGGCTTGTGTCTCGCCAACGCGCGTCCGCAGCACCCGGCCCGACGCTACTCCCGCAATCATCGCGTCGGTGTAAGCGTCATTACCGCTGACGATCGCCCATCCCTTGGGCTTGAGCATGGTGAACAGCCTGGCCTTCGCGGCGGCATAAGCGGCCATCGTGCCGTGATAATCGAGGTGATCCTGCGTGAGGTTGGTGAACACCGCGGCATCGAATGCGAGTCCAGCGACACGACCTTGATCGAGCGCGTGGCTCGAGACTTCCATCACCGCCGTGTCGCAGCCGTGCCGCACCATTGCGGCCAGATGTTTGCGGAGTTCGATCGCGCCGGGCGTGGTGAGTTCGGCCGGTGTGGGGCCGGCGGGGTCGCCGACGTCGGTCCATACGGTGCCCAGCAGACCGGGTTTCGAGCCCGAAGCGACCAGCAAATGCTGGCAAAGCATCGCAACGGTGGTTTTGCCGTTGGTCCCCGTGATGCCCATGAGCCTGAGCTTGTCCGAGGGGTGGTGGAAGAAGCGATCGGCCAATCGACCGGCGAGCACTTGATCCACGGTCTCGGCCACCGCGACCGAGCAATCCGCCGCGATGCGACGCAGGTCGTCGTGCCGCTCCCAGGCCTCGGCAGGCAGCACGACGGCCGCCGCGCCACGGCCGATCGCGTCTTCGAGAAATTCCGCCGACCGCTCCGCCCAAGGCCCACGCGCGACAAACAGGCCGCCGCCCACCACGGCCCGGCTGTCGTCGGTCAGTCCCGGGCATGGCTCGGTATCGCGGCCGGAATCATGCACCCGTCGCAGGCCAGGGTCGGTCAGGATGTCGCCGTACGTCGTGGGCACCGGAGCCACTCCTGGGGGATTTGCATCTTGAGCCACGGTCAACAGTGGCATCGGCTTCGATGTTATCGGCCACGGTCGGGGAATCGCTGCAACCCCTTCCCAACGCCAGATCGCCCGCAAGTCGCCCCCGGCAAGCGTCGATAGCTATCCAAGACCATCCGCAGATCCGGGGAGGAAAATACGGCTTATGTCAGGCGAAGCGAAACCCATCGAAACCCTGCGCCTCGGCGCGGCCGACAAGCAAAAACTTATCGACTACGTCGAGCACAACGCCCGGAAGCCCGTGCAGGACTGCAAACGCGGGCTGCGTGTCAATTTCGTAGGCCGCAAGGTGCTCGTCAAGATCACCGGCAGCGAAGGTCAAAGCCAAATCTGCTCGGTGGTCCCGCGGAACCTCAGCCGGCGCGGACTCGCGTTCGTCCATGGGCGCTTCGTGTATCCGGACAGCAAGTGCGAAATCACGCTGCCCATGCTCAGTGGCAAGTGGTGCGTCCTGCAAGGCGTGATCCGGCGCTGCCGACACGTCGATGGCATCGTGCACGAGGTCTCGGTGGTGTTCGAAGAATCGATCGACCTCAACCAGTTCATCCGGCTCAACTCCGAGCAGGCCGAGCGTCACCTCGCCGAGATGACCGAAGACGGGTTAGGCGAAGACGACCTCAGCGGAAGCCGCGGAAGGGTCTTGGTCGTCGATGACCTCGCGGCGGACCGTCGGCTATTCAAGATGTGGGTCGAGAAGCTCGGTTTTGCGGTGAAGGAAGCCGGCGACGTGGGCACCGTGCTGCAACTGCTGAACCAGAACCGGTTCGATCTTTACATCGTGGACGCCAACCTGGGCGACGAAGACGGCATTGAACTCATCATGCACCTGCGTGGCCAAGGCGTGATCGCGCCGGTCATCAGCGCCTCCGCCAACGACTCCGACGAGTTCAAGAAGCGAGCGAACGACGCGGGAGCCTCGGCGGTGATGACGAAGCCCTTCGATTTTGACGCGCTTAAACAGAACATCTTCGAGGTCATGTCGATCGACGCGGAAGCCTCGTCGGACGACTCGCCGTTGTATAGCGATTTGGCGAACGAAAACGACATGGCTCCGCTCATCGAAGACTTCGTCAAGGGCTTGGCGGTGTATGTCGCCAAGCTGCGTAGCGCGAACGCAGAAGCCGAGTTCGACAACTTGGCCAAGCTTTGCCGCAACCTGAAGGGCGCGGGCGCAAGCCATGGATTTCAGCCCGTGAGCGATGCCGCCGAAGTGATCGTGGAGACGCTCACCGAAAGCGAAAAAGACGTCAACCGAGTTCGCACCTCGGTCAACAACCTGCTGCACGTGATTCAGCGCGTGCAAACGGCGTATGACGCGGCATAGTCCCCCGATTCATTTCGCGCCGTAGCGCGACAGTAAGTCCACGATCCGCGGTTGATTCGGGTTGAGCGCCAGCGATTTGCGCCACGCTTCGACGCCTTTGACCTTGTGGAATGGGTTCTCGTACCGGCCTTCGATAAACAGCGTGATGTGACTGACGCCCTTGCCGTTCAGCGCAGCAACATCGGTCTCGTCGAATCCGATCGCGGCGTCATAATGCCTCAGCGCCTGCTCGAAGCGGCGTAGCTTGAAATTCGCGTAACCCATGCGTTCATGTGCGACCCCGGATCCGCTACGACGCAGCAGCGTGTCGAGCGTGTTGATCGCCCGGCCGAAGTTGCCCAGGCGGATGTGTGCGTCGGCGAGCCCCAGCAAAACCAGATCATCCAACTCGCCCAGCTCGGCGGCCATCCGGTAGGCATTGATCGCGCCTTCCCACTGGCCCAGCATCGCGTAGGACACGGCCAGATTGGACCAGGCCGGCTGATCGTCGGGGTCAAGACGCGTAGAGCGGATCGCATAAGGCAGGGCCTGTCGCGGCTCGCCGAGTTGCAGATAGGCCGACGAAAGATCGCGATTGGCCAAGAAGCTCTGCGGGTCCACGGTCAACGCCTTGAGGTACTGACGAACCGCGTCGGAAAGTTTGCCGCCCAATTGGCGGACGAGCGCCCCGCCGTAGATCGCATCAAAGTTCTCGGGATCAACCTGCACCGCCGTGTCGTACTGCTCTTGGGCCAGCAGGTAGTCGCCACGGTCTTTATGGATGCTGGCGATCTGCAGGTAAGCCGCGGTGAGCTTAGGGTTCTCTTGAACCGCCAGCCCGAGTGTCGCAAGCGCCGCGTCATCGAGTCCCTCGTCAAGGAGCCGCTGGGCGTCGTCGAGATATGTCTGGGCGCGTTCTCGTTTGGCACTCCCGATCGAAGCACAGCCGGTCAGCAGCATCGGCGATACGCCAAGCGCTAAAGCGAATAGGAGGCAAAACAAACGGGTGGCTTGGCCCGGTGCGGGGGCGGAGGCGGTCGTCGGATTCATGGGGTTCTCTCGGGGTCGCGTGACCGAGTCGGAAGCTTGGGATGGGTCCAGTCGGCTTGTTCGGGTTCCGCGGGGCTTGAAATATGGCCCAACGATCCGGGGCCGGCAAGTTTTCTCTAGACCCGCAGCATAAACCACCGCCGCCGTAGGCGCTACACTCGGCCGCATGCGGATCGTGCTGGCCCAAATCAATCCCACCATCGGCGACATCGCCGGCAACGCCGACAACATTCGGCAACGGCTCACCCAGGCCCGCGAAGCCGGAGCCGATCTCGTCGTTTTTCCCGAATTGGCCATCCTCGGCTACCCGCCCAAAGACCTGCTGCTCAAGCCCGATGTGATCCACCGCGCCCGGGCCGCCGTGGAACAACTCGCGCACGACGAACTGCAAGCCGGCGGGCTCACCGCGCTCATCGGCCTGCCCGTCTGGTCGGAGCACGGCCGCGGGCGCACCCTCCACAACGCCGCGGCGGTCTGCGTGAACGGCCGGATCGCTTCCTTTCATCATAAAACCCTGTTACCCACGTACGACGTTTTCGACGAATTGCGTTATTTCGAGCCCGGGCCGGAGGTCGCGCTGACAGAACTGACGCTTGGCGACGGTCGCGTCGTGAAACTCGGCCTTTCGATCTGCGAAGACCTCTGGGGCGCCGCCGAGCATTTCGATCGCCGGCTGTATCACGCCGACCCAATCGACGCGCTCGCCGAAGCCGGGGCCGAGGTGTTCGTGAATCTCTCGGCCTCTCCCTTTGTCGCGGGCAAACACCCCAAGCGCCGCGACATCATGAGCCGCCTCGCCAAAGACCACGACCTGCCCGTGCTGTTCTGCAATCAAGTCGGCGGTAACGACGAACTGGTGTTCGACGGGCGCTCGTGCGTGTTTGACGCTAGCGGACATCTCGTCGCCGAGGCGGCCGGGTTTGAAGAGGACTTGTTGGTGGTGGACGTTTCGCTCGATTCGGATACAACCGGGCCGACGACGGTGCCCGTCGCGTCCATGCCCATCGTCGAAGAACAAGAAGTCCACGCGGCGCTGGTCCTAGGCCTACGCGACTACGTCGCCAAGTGCGGATTCAAGTCGGTCGTCCTCGGGCTTTCGGGCGGTATCGACTCAGCAGTCACCGCAGCCATTGCCGTCGCTGCGTTGGGGAAGGATGCGGTCCGGGGCGTTGCATTGCCTTCGCGCTACAGCTCCGGTGGCTCGGTCGACGACGCCCGCTCACTCGCCGAAGCACTCCACCTTGACTTCCACCTCCTGCCCATCGAAGCACCCCACGCCGCGATGGAGGCCGCGCTGAACCCACTCTTCCACGAGATCCTCGGCGACGCCAACACGCCCGGCGTGACCGAAGAAAATATCCAAGCTCGCCTCCGCGGCAACCTGCTCATGGCCTTATCGAACAAAACCGGTGCGATGCTCGTGACCACCGGCAACAAATCCGAACTGGCCGTCGGCTACTGCACGCTCTACGGCGACATGTGCGGCGGCTTCTCCGTGCTTTCGGATGTGCCCAAGCTGCTCGTCTACCGGCTCGCCCGCTGGATCAACGACAGCCCCGACTCCCCGTTGAAACAACAATTCGGCCAAGCGGTGATCCCCGAAGACACCATCACCAAGCCCCCTTCCGCCGAGCTCCGCCCCGACCAGCAGGACCAGGACTCGCTCCCGCCTTACGAACAACTCGACGACATCATCGAGCGTTACGTCGAACAAGAACAATCCGCCGCCACCATCATCGAGGGCACCGGATACGACGCCGAGGTCGTGCTCCGCATCGTCCGCTTGATCGACCTCAACGAATACAAACGCAAACAAGCCGCCCCGGGGCTCAAGATCACCGGCCGGGCCTTCGGCTTCGGACGACGCATGCCCATCGCCCAAAAGTACGACCCTCGGCACGGCGTGCAATAACTGGCTTGGGGATCACGCGGCCGGTTTCATCCGCCCAACGCGGCCGTATCGACACGCAGCTTGACCGACACCGGCAGCAGATAATTCGCGCCGCGAAACTGCGTCACCCGACCCGACACCAAAAACACCGCCGCGTCGCCCCGCCGCGCGACCGCGTCCTCCATCCACATCCGCAGGCGGCAGGGCAAAATGCCCATCGGCGCTTCCGCCAACTCCGGGCCGTCCGCCTCAAACGTAAACAACACTTCGCGCCGATCCGACGAACGCACCATCCGTCCCGCGCGGTCCAGCACGAACTCACCCTCCCGCACCAATGGCCCTCCGGACGAGCCGCCCGCCGTCGTCGCCCCCACACCGTTCGGGGCGCCCGGCCGCGTCGTCCGTGCGGTCCGCACCCGCGACGGGTCCAGCGGCGCGGAGATACCACCGTAGTTCCCGCTGCGTGATGGATTCTCTTCGGTCAAGGCGTCGAGTTGTTCCGCCATCGCATCGAGCACCGCGTCCGGATCGTCCGCGTCCACCGTCGGGGCCGAGCCCACTGTAACCGGGGCCGGCGCGTCCAGGTCGGCCGCCGCGTCGGGCAACGTGGTGGCAGGCGGTCCAGCCGGTGCGACGGGGGCGTCCAAAGCGTCCGGCAGCGGTTCTTCCTTGGCCTCTACCTGGTAGCCGGTCAATTCCGTCGGCAGCAGGTAGTTCACGCCGCGGTAGACGTGGACTTGCCCGGTGAGCCGGAACAACGCGTCACGACTTTGCTCCTGCTCGGCAGCGCTCAGCATTGTCTCGAGCCTTTGGCAGGGTTGCAGCACCACCGCCCGCGCATGGGGTCCGGTCGCGGCAAGGTCCTCGGTCACGGCATCGTCCACTCCGGGTTCCACGCCGTCTTCATCGACAAACACAAACGCGGTCGCGCCGTTGGGCAACGTTCGGAGCCGACCGAGCCGATCGACCACAAAATCGCCCTCGCGGTAAAGCTTGGGGGCCGGGCCTCCCGGGAGCGGCCCGAGGACTGCCGGGTCCAGATCAACGCTGGCGGCCGGCATCCCGACCCGAGATTCACGCCCCCGCACCCATGGCTTGGGCAACGCCTCCACCGCCGGGCGATCCGCCGCTTGCCCGGGCCTATCCATCCTCGGCGTTGGAGCATCGGCTCTATCGGGATCGGCAGACGAAGCCGTCGGTGCTGGCTGCGGATCGCCGGGCACCGCACTGGGCTCAACCATCGGAGCGCTCTGCGCGTGTAACGCAAGGCTGACGCAACAGGCCGCCGTCGTTCCCAACACACCTAGCACCGCAATCCGTCTTCCCTGACGCATGGCTGATCTCCACGAGTTTGAAGCGTTCGTTCGACTCAAAACTCAGGCATCCGGCTCGGCGTCGACCGGCGGCAATGGTTCGCTTGGCTCTTCCGCCGATTCGGGCAACGCCACGCCCGGCGGCACCGGCCGCGGCGCCGCCTCGGTCGGCACTTCCCAGCCCAAGGCTTCCACCGACAACCGCAGCGGACGAACCCGCTCGACCTGCCAGCCGTCGCCGTAGTACCAGAACAGTTGCACCTCAACCGCCGCGCGACCGGTCGGGCTGGGCCGGACGATATCCACCTCCGCGTCGCGGTTGCGCACGCGCACGCCGGCCACCGCCACGCTGGGCACCGGCGATTCCCGCAGTGTGTCGGGCGTGATCGCGCCGCCACCGACCGCGATCACCACCTGCTGATACGTCTGTTGATTCGATCCCGCCGGCAGGAGGATTTCGTACACGCCTTGCAATCCCTCGGCCTCGACCGACGCCGCGATCGCCTCGGCCATGATCGTGATCACATCGCCGGCGTTGGGATTGTTCCGTGCGACATCGTTGGCTTGGCCGGGGATGTTGACGTACGACGGCGCCGAGCACCCGGTCAAGCCCAGCGGCCAGGCCAGGCCAAGAGTCGCCAATACACCAACACCGATCCACAAGTTGAGCGTCCTGATCATTCGGCCATCGTAACGCGAGGCCGACCGACACGACGAATCCCCGCACCACCCAAGCCCATTTCACGGCCCGTCGTACACCGGCCCACCGTCCATCTCCGCTCGCAGCCCGCGAGCCTTTGCGAGCTTGAACGACCGCCGCGACCGCCGCACGGCTGCCATGCGGACCGACCGAACCTGCCACGCCGGCAAATCCGACGCCGCGGCGTAGGCCCGCAAAAACGTCCGCGCATCCGCCCAACGACCAAGCAGCCGCAGCCGATATGAGAGCTGCGCCGCGTTGCGACACCGCGCGCGCAATCGCCATGGCCCCACCACCCGACGCGTCCGGTCGTTATCGATGAACACCACCGGGCTTGCGCCGCCTTGCCCGTCGCTCGCTTCCGGGGGAAGCAGCAGATTGCCCGGCACCAAATCGCCGTGCACAAACCCCGCATCGTGCAACCGCGTCACCGCCCTCGCCGCCGTCCGCAGCGCGTCGTCGTAGGCCCCACCCCGCCCAAGCGTCTGCCGCATCTCTCGCAGCGATTCACCCGGCACGCCCGCCAACACCACGACGTGTTCCAACCCACGCCAGCCCACCCGGCTCGCCGCCAGCCACACGCCCGGCACCGCCAACCCCGCGGACCGCATCTTCGCTTCCAACCGCGCAACCCGCCACGACTGCGGCCATTCCAACCGCAGCAGGCCACGCAGCAACGGCTCGCTCGTGTGCTTGACGTAGACCTCATCCACCACGCTCCGGTGCACCTCACGCCGCACGCGATACGCCACGCTGCGCTCCCGCCGATTCAACGCCTCGCTCGGCCAACGCTCCGCCAACACCAGCGAAACCCATCGCATCTGTCCGACCCGCCGCCCGGGCGATTGCCAACCCGCCCAGCCGCCTCGGACGAACCCGGTCAGACCCGCGTCCTCCGGTTCCTCCGTGTCCTTAGGTGGTGATTGCGGCGTGGTGCTCATCGCCGCCCGATCCTAGCTCGCCTGATCACCGAGCATCCGATGTCTTCGCTGAAGGGCGGAGCTTCGATAGAAAACCATCATTCGACCGTCACGCTCTTCGCCAGGTTCCGCGGCTTGTCGACGTCGTGACCCCGCAGCACCGCCGCGTGATACGACAGCAGCTGCAGCGGCACCACCGTTAACAACGGCTGCAACGCCTCGGGCACATCGGGCACCCGGAACACCGCGTCGCTGTACCGATCGATATCCGTGTCCCCCTCCGTCGCCACCGCAAGAATCCGCCCGCCGCGTGCCCGCACTTCCTCGATGTTGCTCATCACCTTGTCGTACTGGCTGCCCCGCGTCGCGATGAACACCACGGGCATGCCCTCGTCGATCAGCGCGATCGGGCCGTGTTTCATCTCGGCCGCCGGCATCCCCTCGGCGTGGATGTAGCTGATCTCCTTGAGCTTCAGCGCACCTTCGAGCGCCACCGGGTAGTTGTAGCCCCGCCCCAGGAACAGCCAGTTGTCGCGGTCGACGACCTCGGCCGTCTTGTCCTTGATGTGCTCGCTCTGCTGCACCAAAGACGCGACGTGTTCGGGAATCCGATCCAGATGCTCGAGGTACATCTGCATGTCCGCCTGGCTCATCACCCGACGCTTACCCATGAACAGCGACAACATCGTCAGCACCGCGACCTGCCCCACGAACGCCTTCGTGCTCGCCACGCCGATCTCGGGGCCGACCCGCAAATACACCCCCGCGTCCGTCTCCCGGCTCATCGTCGACCCCACAACGTTCACCGCGCCCAGCGCCAACGCCCCACGATCCTTGGCTTCTTCCAGCGCCGCCATCGTGTCGGCCGTCTCACCGGACTGACTCACCGCCACGATCACCGTGCCGTCCTCAATCAGCGGATTGCGATACCGGAACTCGCTCGCGTACGTCGCCCGGCTCGGCAGCTTCGCCAAGTCTTCCATCAGATACTCGCCGATCAACCCCGCGTGATAGGCCGTGCCCTGCCCGGTAAACACAAACCGCTTCGCCCGCACCAACTCGCGCGACAACGCGTTCAAACCGCCCAGCACGATCCGGCCATCCCGGGTATCCACCCGCCCCCGCAAGCAAGTCCGCAGCGTCTCCGGCTGCTCCATGATCTCCTTGAGCATGTAATGCGGGTACCCGCCCAGCTCGATCTGCTCGAGTTCGAACTCCAGGTCCGACACCTCGTGACTCGTCGCGACATTGTCCAGGTCGGTCGTATGCAGCGGCTCGACCTTGCCGTTCGTACCCACTCGCAAACGCACGACCTGCCCATCCTCCAGCGTCACCGCCCGGCTCGTGTGACTTACGATCGCCGACCCGTCGCTTGCCACCACATATGCCCCGTCCGCCACCCCCACAATCAGCGGGCTGCCCTTCCGCGCCGCCACCAGCGTCGTCGGCTCCGCGTCGCACACCGCCGCCACCGCGTACGCCCCGGTGACCTCCCGCAACGCCAACCGCAGCGCCCGCTCCAAGCGTGAACCCGTGCCACGCCGTTCGTCGCTCGCGCCGCCGCCGCCCGGCCCCAGGTCGCGTTGCCGCAGGTCCCGGCCGTACATCTCGGCGATCAGCTTCGCCAACACTTCCGTGTCGGTCTCGCTGGTAAAGACGTGGCCCTTCTTTTCCAGCAGCGTCCGCAACGCCGCATAATTCTCGATCGTCCCGTTGTGCACCAGCGCGATGGTCGCCCCATCTGCGGCCTGTCCCACGTGCGGGTGCGCGTTCGCTTCGGTGACTTTGCCGTGCGTCGCCCACCGCGTATGCGCCACGCCCAGCGACCCCGCCATCGCCTCGCCCTGTCGCGCCACCGCCGCCTCCAACACCGACACCCGCCCCACCGCCTTACAGGTATTCAGCCGGCCGTCGCTGCCAATCACGGCCACCCCCGCCGAGTCGTACCCCCGATACTCCAACCGCTTCAACCCCTCCAACAACACCGGCAACGCCCCCCCGGAAGTCCCCCCGGAAGCCCCGCCAGATGCTCCCAAACCGATGTAGGCAACAATTCCGCACATATACAAGCTCATCGTCTGGTTGGAAACTCGGACAAAAAAACTATTTCCCGAGCATGGTTACCAGACATTGACGCAAAAACAAGACCGCCCACGCCCGGAAAACCGCCGTTCGCGCGTTGAAGCCCGTTGTACGCGCGTTCGGAGCTCTTGTTTACGCGTTTGAAACCCTTATTCGCGCGTTCAAAGCCCTTATTCGCGCGTTCAAAACCCTTGTTCGCGCGTTCAAAGCCCTTGTTCGCGCGTTCGAAACCCTTGTTCGCGCGTTCGAAACCCTTGTTCGCGCGTTCGAAACCCTTGTTCGCGCGTTTGACGCCCTCGTTCGCGCCTTTGACGCCCTCGTTCGCGCGTTAAAAAGCGGCGTGTACGTTGCCGTCCACGCCGCTTTGATCGCGAAACATGAGAGCGTTGATCAGAAACCCATCGATTTTCAACGAGACAGCACGAGAAGCGTCGCACCAAGCTGGACAATTATGCCATCGGGCAGATCATGAATCCAACTTGCCGGGGTAGAGGATGTGGTCAAGCCAATTATTCAGAATCAGAGACATGCCGTACTTTTCTCGATACAGCATTAAAATTGGATGATCTCGACGTAAAAACAGCGTTCACTGGCTGTCCAAGACGATCGTTTGGCTAGCATGCGAAGGTAAAGAAAAAAACTGTCTTCTTTTCTATTCCTTCCTTGTTTCCGGAGTTTTACCATGCTTTTCCGGCCAATTGCTTGCTTTCCTATCGTATGGCTTACCTCATCCGCTGTCGGGCTGACGTTACCTGGCATCACTATTGTGTCAACCGGCTCGAACGCCGATGTCGATGTACAAGGCCAGAGTCCAGGAGTGTCGGACCCAACCGAGGCGACACAAGGCCTAAGTGTTAGCCCAGATATTGACACTCCCTACCGGGAAGCGAGAGGACTGGCGCAAGCGAAGTCTGAAGTTCAAGGAACTAATAACAATTCGCTCAAAGTACTTGCGAGTGCTTTTGCACGAGTTCAAAAAGAGATTGAAGGGGCGCCATACGGACCAACCGACGCATTCGCGATTGCAGACGGAACGATTACTTTCACACTCCAAAGTCCTGGAACTGCGACCATTACCGGATTCCAAGGTTATTCTTATCATGCAGAGCACTACGCTCCCAACCCGAACTTTGTTGATCTAAATGCCAACTATACTGGCGCTTTCGGCTACAGCGCCTCTTTGAGCGGCCCAGCGGGAACACTTTGGGATCTGCCACTTACCAACGGTTATGCTTCGGTGGCAGGCCCACCTCCGACAGATATACCTGATCGACAAGGAAGCGAAATCGATCCTCTTAATGCACCAATCAATTCAACGGTCTCTTTGCCAGCTGGAACATACACAATCGTTGCCAACGCAGCTGCTTTTGCGATCAAACCAACGTACACAGAAAATGACTGGAGCGAGGCTGAAGGCAACGGCGGAATTGATATAAATCTTTCAATTCTTTTAGATGGCGACTTCGACACCTCGTTCGGATCGATTGTTGGAAACGGGATCGTGGATATTGCTGATGCCGACGCATTATCCATCGCGATCCAAAACGGGAATACCGATCCGGCCTACGACTTAGACGGCAGCGGGACCTTGACCCTTGCCGATTACGCGTACTTGGTCGAGGACATCGTGGGGACGACACAAGGCGACGCTAACTTTGATGGACTTGTCAACCAAACCGATTTGAACGCCGTTCTCAACAACTGGGGAAGTTCGAACGCCAACCGATTACAAGGCGACTTGAACGGGAATCGATTCGTCGACCAACTCGACCTTAATCGCGTACTCAATAATTGGGGAAGTTCTTCAGGGCCACAGTTCTTTTCGACGCCTGTGCCCGAACCTGCTTTGGCTATTGCACTTTCCGCCTGCTTTGCGATGCGACGAAAGCAAAGAGTTTAGCTGTCTGTTGCTCAATTCTCTCCTGCTCCTAAGCTTACCGCTTGGGAGCAGCTTATTGACCTGATATCAGTCAAGATCCCACTTGTTTGCATCGACATCGCCGCCGCGGCGGCCGAAATGCACATCGGCGTGAGGGCCTTGGTCAAAATCGTCCCACTGGTTCTCGCCAAGATTTACCACGCTGCCGTGCCCGTCCGCCCAACTGGTCGACACACCCAGGTTGCTGTGTCGGCCATGCGGGTTCCCAAATGTCGTCGGAATCTCACCGAGCACGCCTTGTCCACGCTGTTGGTCGGGGTCGTCTTCGAATTCTTGAAACCAGCTATCGGCGGCGAACACTGTCTCGGAGATGTTCCTCACGTCCGTGGTTCGTACCGAGTAAGCGCCCGGGAGTGGCCCAGGCGCGAAAGGATTCGAGCCGGACGGAGGCGTGAAACTCTGATCGTGTGAACGTCCAGCCAGATATCCCCAATTCACGCCATAGTCAACATTTCTCCAATTAAGGAAGAAATCGTTCGGGTCAGCCGCCGGATCATCTGGCGCAAAGTTGATGCCGGACTGGTAATTCAATGTGTCGAAACTCGGGCATTTGAACATCAACCGTTCGGCCCCATATCCGCCGAGAACCAATCCCGAAGTCCAGAAAAAGGACTTGTTACTGCCAATGCGTGTTGCAGCGTTGGCACCACTCCCCCAGTTTCCGTCCGCGACGGCACGAATGTAAAAATCTCCGTTATCAACGGTGTAGGCCATGGACGCAATACCCACTTGCCGCATATTGCTGAGACACTTCACATCACGTGCGGTGGCTCGGGCCGCGCTCAGGGCGGGGAGCAGGATGCCGATCAATAGGGCGATGATCGAAATCACGACGAGCAGTTCGATCAGCGTGAACGCGGAGCGGGCACCGCGGGGCGTTGTGAGAGTCTGCGGCATCTGATGATCTCCAAGAATCCCACGGAACCAGAATCGGCCGGGGGACGTGAGTGAAATTGAATTGAGACCGAATATTCCGCAATCAAGCGGTTTTCATCACAGGCGTTATGTAAGACTAATGGCAAGATACGGGTCGCGTCAAGTGAAACAACAGAAAATGGCGTTTTTTCGAGCCTTAAGCAGGATTCAGAACTGCACCGGTAGCCCCTCGGCCTTCCATTTTTCGACCAAAAGCCGGGCCTCGTCGGCCAGGGCCCCGATCCGCAGGGCGGCGTCGGCGAAATTCTCAAAAAGGGCCGGATCATTGAGCAGGCGGGCGGTCGTGCCCTCGCCGTCGAGGGCGACCTGGAGCACGGCCTGCATCTGATTCAGCGTGGCGGTGGAATCCTCGGCGACGGCCATCACGCGGTTAGCGACGGCGTCGAGCTGGGCCTGGGCCTCGGCGGCGGCTTCCGACAGTTCAGCCCGGGTGTCGGCAACGGCGGTGCGGGTCTCGGTCATCAGCGCATCGGCCTGCTCGGACGCGGCGCGGGCGTTAGCGACGGTTTCGCGGAAGTCTGACGCGATCGCGTCGTCGCCGGTGTACCGCTCGAGGTTCGCGAGGATGGCTTCCATCTGCCCGAGCCGATCCTCGAACGACGCGATGACCTTGCCGATGCCCTCGCCCTTCAGATCGCCCGCCCGCTCGGGGTCGCCCAGCAGCGTGTTGACGTTGCGGCCGACGCGGTTCCATTCCTGGCTAAACCCCTCGAAGCTGGTGGTCAGCCGGTTGAGTTGCGCGAAGGCGCCGGCGAGCGAGCCGAGTTGGCCGTGGATGCTGGCGGTGCCGTCGGTGGGGAGGAAGTCGGTGTAGGTCGCGTCGGGGCCGTTGTCGGGGACGAGTTGCACGGTCGCGGTGCCGCCGAGCAGGTCGGTGTCGACCTCGGCGTGGACGGGCATGGGGATCTGGATGTCGCGGGTGATGCGGGCCTGGACCAGCACGCCCGAGCCGGGCGGGTTTTTAAATTCGATGGAGCGGACTTCGCCGACGCGGATGCCATAGAGCTGCACGGTAGAGCCTTCGCCGAGGGTGACGGCGTCGGCCATATCGATGGTGATGGGGTAACCCGAGCGCAGGAACGCGGGGATGTAGCCGAACAGGAACAGAAGCACACCCAGGCCGACGACCCCGGCGAGGGTGGTGACGCCGACGGTGAGGTTGCGGGTGGTGTCGTTCATGGCGAAGCGTTGGGGTCGCTGAGGGCTTGGTGCGCACACGATATCCCGAGACGCCGGCGGGTTCAGCGTGGCGGGTCTTCGGCGAACCCTGCGCGGATCGCCGCGAGGTCTTCGGCGTCCGCCTGCCCGTTGACGAACCGGCGGACACGCTCGTCGTTCGAGCGACGGAAGGCGTCGGGGTCGGCGTCGAGGTAGACCTTGCCCTGATGCAACAGGACGAAGCGGTCGCCGACTTTGTTGGCGGACACCATGTCGTGCGTGACGACGATGCCGGTCACGCCGGTGTGGTCGCGGAGCGCGACGATCAGTTCGTTGATGACGTCGGCACGGATCGGGTCCAGGCCGGTCGTCGGCTCGTCGTAGAGCACCAGGTCCGGCTCGAGCGCCACCGCTCGGGCCAGCGCGACGCGTTTGCGCTGTCCGCCGGAGAGTTCGCCGGGCATCTTGTGTTGGATGTCGGGGAGGCCGACGTGCCGGAGCAGCGTCTCGGCCTTGTCCGCCCGCTGCGACGCGGTGAGTTCGGTGTGTTCGCTGAGCGGGAACGCGACGTTGTGCCCAACCGTCATGGAATCGAACAGAGCACCCATTTGGAATAAAAAGCCCATACGTTGACGTAAGCCGACCAGATCTCGCTCACTGCGATCGTCGACGCGTTGACCGTCGAAGTACACCTCGCCGGCGTCGGGGCGGAGCAGGCCCATGATGTGTTTGAGCATCACGCTTTTACCGGTGCCCGAGGGGCCGAGCACCACCGTGGTCTTGCCGCGCTCGAACGACAGATCGATCCCGTCGAGCACGTTCAGTGACCCGAACGATTTGTGGAGGCCGACCAGGGAGACGATGTCGGTGGACGCGGTCATCGGCGATCAGTCTCCGGCGAAATAATCTCGTATGACTTCAACCACCTCGTCTTGCTGATCACTACTCATCTCCGCGTAGATCGGGAGGCTGAGCACTTCGTTGCACGCCTTCTCCGCCTGCGGGAGCGTGCCGGGTTCGTAACCCAGGCCGGCGAACACGGGTTGGAGGTGTAGCGGCTTGGGGTAATAGACGCGGTTGCCGATGCCCATCGCGTCGAGATGAAATCGCAACGGGTCGCGGCCGCCGCTACGCACGCGAATCGTGTACAGGCTGTACGAATGCTCAACGTGCTCCACGGCTTCGGGTGTGGAAACCGCGAGGTTTTCGAGCAGCTTGCGGTAGCGCCGAGCGATCGCGCGGCGGCGGTGCGTCCATTCCTTGACGTAAGGCAGCTTGACGCTGATGAGCGCGGCCTGCAGTGGGTCCATGCGGAACGCGCCGGAGAGTTGCCGTACGTTGAATCCGGGTTCGATGCCGTGCACGCGTAGCTGCTTCAGCCGCGCGGCGAGTGCGTCGTCGTCGGTCGCGACGGCGCCGGCGTCGCCCGCGCCGGCGAGCGTCTTGGTGGGATAGAAGCTGAACGTCGAGAGGTGCCCGAGGCTGCCCGCGGGTCGGCCGTGATAGCTCGCGCCGATGGCCATGTCGGCGTCTTCAATGAGCTTGAGCCCGTGGCGGTCGGCAATCTCGTGGAGCGCGAACATGTTGCTGGGCAGGCCGTAGAGGTGGACCGCGAGGATCGCCTTGGTCCGCGGCGTGATCGCGGCTTCCACGGCGTCGGGGTCGAGGTTGAACGTGAGCGGCCGGATGTCGGCGAACACGGGCGTGCCGCCCGCCTTAACGATCGACTCGGCCGTGTGCAGATAGGTGAACGGGCTGACGATGACTTCGTCGCCGGGCTGAAGCTGGAGCGTGAGCATCGCCGCGGCGATCGCGTCGGTGCCCGAGGACACGCCGACGACGTGCTTGACGCCGACGAACTCGGCGAGCTGCTTCTCGAACGTTTCGACGTATGGCCCAAGGATGAGCCGGCCCGACGCGAGAACCTCGGCAAACGCGGCCTTGAGCTCGGGCATCAACTTGCGGTGCTGCTCGGAGAGATCGGTCAGCGGAACAGGCATCGGCAGTGGTCCAAGAGGCAAGGCGATTGGCGGGATCGAGTCCTCGAAGCATAATGCAGACCGACCGCTTCGACCTTCATCATCACCGCCAAACACGGGAGCCCGCCAGTATGTCCGACGCGATTGCTTGCCCCGGCTGTCTCAAACGTTTCGCCTGGACGCCGAAGGTGGCGGGTAAGCGCGTGAGCTGCCACTGCGGCCAAAAGTTCATCACGCCCGACACGCCCGGCGGCGACGTGATCCCGATCTACGAGACCCAGGCCGTGGACGCAGGCCTGACCAAGCGCGACCTCGACGCCTACGACTTAGCCGACGACGGCCCCGATGATGAGATGTCAACCAAATCGCGCTCGGCCAAACACGCCAACCTGACCAAGTGCCCGGACTGCAACGCACCGATCAAGGCCGACGCGGTGGTGTGCGTGCGGTGTGGATTTGATTTGTCCGCGGGGGCCAAGCTCACCACGCAACTCGCCGACGACGCCACGGATCAACTCGGAGACGACGCGGACTCCCGGCCCAAGTCGGAAACCGGGGCGGGAAGCGACGAACTCGCCCGCCGCGCGGCGCTCGCCGCCGAGCCGGCGCTTCCGCTGCGTTCCAAGATCGAGGCTTCCGTTGCGGCCGACATCGCCAAGACGCAGCGCTTGCGTGACTTGCTGCTGCCCGCGGCGGTTTTGACCCTGGGCGTCGGACTGTTCCTATTTAACACCCTGGTCATGGCGCCTTGGAACGCCGACGCGGCGATGTGGGCGTTCGGCGGCGGCGGCACGTGGGGCGGCAACGTCCTCGCGGCCGCGCTCCAGCACCTGTGGATCCTCGGCCTGATCGGGTTTCTTGTGGTGGTCAGCCGCGTGCTGTGTTCTTCACTCTTAGGCGCAGACTTCGGCACGCCGCTCATCGCGTTGCTCAAAATCTCCGCGTTCACGCTCGGTTTCGTCGGCCTGGCCACGCTGAGCTACTACGGCTTGAACATCCTGGCCGAGGGCGTCTTCTTTATCGTGATTCTGCTGTGGGGGTCCGCCGCGATCGCCGCGATGTTCGCCGTCGCCTTCACCGTCTGGGACGACCTGGATCAAACCGAAATGGGCCTGATGTTGGCGATCATCGGCGTGGGCTTCCTCGTGATCGACTCGCTGCTGATCCCGATGGTGTGGTCGCTGCTGGGTTGGCTTTGAAGCGACGCGCACAACGCACTATCCGCTTTCGCTCTGCCGCTTGACCGCTTCGCCACCGAGCATTTCCACTGCCGAAGTCAGCAAATCTGGAATCTGCGCAGCGTGGGGCGAATGGGTGATCGCTGCCTGGAGTTCTTTGTCATCCACGTCTTTGACCGTGTCGGCCTTGGCCCCGGGGAACCAGTGGTCCGCCCCGCCGAGCAGGTTGAAACGCATCTTGCCGTAATCCGTCATGTCCCAGCCCCGCGCGAGTTGGTTCAACCACAGCATGATCGGTAAGTTGAGATTCCCAGGCGCTTCGTAGTGCTCGGGCACGCCGTCCCAACTGATCGCCTCGGGGCTGCGGAATCCGGTCGCGGCTTCCATCGCGTCCTCGAGCCGCTTGACGATCGGCGGCAACAACTCGTCGGCTTTTTCCAATATCGCGTCGGCCGAGATGTGCAGGTCGTAATCGCCGGGCTTGCTCGCGCCCAGCGACAGCGTGTGCACGCCCGGCTGATTCAGCGTCCAAAGATCGTTGAACTCAATCGGGTGCAACGGATCGCACAACTCCACCAGCTTGTCGGGCGGGTCATAGAGCTTGCCGCCCTTGTCGGTCGGGCTGATGATGAACACGCCCATGTCACGCTTCGTCGCGGCGTCGATGGCGGCGCGGTTGCGTTGAAAGATGTAGTAGTAGTGCAGGTTGACGTAGTCGAAGCCGTGCTCATCAATGTCGATCGCGGCAAGCAGCGCGGGCAGTGGCGCGTGCGTTGAGAAACCGACGTGCTTGACCTTGCCTTCGCGTTGCAGTCGCCGGGCTGCTTCGAGGCAGCCACCCTTCTTGCGGACTTTGTCGACGAGTTCAAAATTGTTGATGCCGTGGATGCCCAGCAGATCGACGTGGTCGAGTTGAAGCCGATCCAGCGACTCCGCGAAGTGGGCGAGAAACTCATCGCCGGTGTCCGTCGGGCCGATCTTGGTTTGCACGATGAGGTCTTGCCGCGGGAACTTCGGCAGCACCTGTCCGAGTTGGCGTTCGGAGGGGCCGTAGCCGCGAGCGGTTTCGATGTGGTGGATGCCATGCTGGAGCGAAGCGCGGATTGTCGCCTCGATATTCTCTGTGGTTTTCGGATCGATCTCACCCAGCGGCTTGTCTTTCCAGCCGTCTTGGTAACGCATGCCACCCGTCGAAAACACGGGCATTTGGATGTCGGTTCGGCCGAAGCGTCGGTAGTGCATAGGGAAGACTGGAGTAGTTGGAAGTCAAAATGGATCGAGACCAAACGCGAATCACAAGCGTTTGACGATCCAGACCAACGCGAAGCAGAACACGACGAGCCCACCGACCAGGATCAGGTCCAGGACGATTGAGCCCGTGAACGTGAGCGTGTTGTCCGTCGCGATCGCGGGGTCGGAGCCGCGTTGTTGCAGGAGTAGCAGATTCAAGGCAACCTCCAAGCGAAAGGGAACACGTCACGGAGCAAGCACGAGTTTGCCGACATGTCGGCCGGCCGCCATCTCACGATGGGCCTCTTGCACGTCAGACAGCGCGAACGTGCGATCCACCCGTTGAGCATACGCGCCTGACGAAAAACCTTCGACCACGTGCGCGATGCCGGCATCCACGTCGTCTGTTCCGGATTCAAACACTTCGTCGTTCACGTACCCGATGATCGACGCGTGCTTGCGGATGAGCGGCGTCACGTCCACGACGCCCGGCCGCCCGAGAAGGCCGTAAACCAACACCGTGCCGTGCTGATTCAACGACAAAATCAACTCCGTCAAATACGGCCCGGCCGCGACGGGATCGAACACGACATCGACGCCGCGCGCGTCCGTACATCGCTTCAGCTCACGACGAAACGGTAACTGCTCCCCATCCGCGTCATGCGTTAACACCAAATGATCGTATGCGTCGCCGAGCGCGTCGGCCTTGGCCGGCGACGACGTCAACCCGATCGCGACCCCACCGTGACGCCGCGTCACCTGCGCGGCTGCGAGTGCAACGGCGCTGGACGCCGCCGAGATCGCGACGTGCTTACCACCCAGCGCGTCCCCACCTTGCCCGAGCTTCCATATCAACCCGCCCCACGCCGTGAAGTGCGACAGCCAAAGCGTGCCCAAGTGTGTTTCGGGTAACACCTCAGCCGGCGCTTGGATCACCACAAGATCGCCCGACTGACAAACCACGTGCGAACGATACGTCCCGGCCACCCGCGCATCGCCCCGCGCAAGCCGTGTCGCCTCGGGACGCAGCGTCACCCGCCTGCCCACCCACGACGATTCAACGCCTTCCCCCACCGCATCCACCACGCCGCCCGCTTCCAGCCCCGGTGTGTACGGCGGATCGCCCGTCGACAGCTTGTACTGCCCCGCCCGGCCCATCAGGTCCGCACGGTTAAGCCCGATCGACGTCACCCGAAAACGCAGCAAACCCGGGCCCGGTTGCGGGTCCGCCGCCTGGAGAACCGCGAGTTGTTCGGGGCCGCCGAATTCAGAAACAATCACGCTTTGCATCGCCGCAGTTTACGGAACCCGCCACGGGGCAAGCCATCCGCTCACCGGTCGCGCTGCCGGCCGATGATGTCGAGGATGCCACGAAGCACTTCATCAACCTCGTCGATCTCTTCTTCGGGCTCGTCCTCTGCGGGCTCGGGGGGGGCTGCTTCCGCCGCCGAGTCGTCGCCCGCTTCCTCAGCAGGCTCGGGGTCCGCGATGCCCACCGCGAACGCCTGCGCGTCGCCGCTGGGCGTCCAGGCCCGCGTGTTCTCCCACTGAAGCGCCGCCGCCACCACCGACTCGCCGAGCACGCCCAAGATCCGGCCCCAGTCGCCGAGCTTGTCCGCGTTGCGTTGCAGCTCCCGCTGGCCGTACGCCGCCGCCACTTGCCCCAGGAACTTGTCAAACTCGATCTTCGGCTCGGCGATCGTCCCCCGTACCGGCAACTCGTAAATGCGCAGAGGCTCAAGCGCCTTTTCAAAGTCCGAACCCGCCGCGATGAATGTGGCACCCAGGATGCCGACGCCCATGTCGATCCGGTTCGTGTTCAGATCCACCGACCCCGCAAATCCCAGTCCCATGTCGTCGGCGCTGAGCCACAGTTCCGAGGTCTGCACGACGCCATCTTCGATCGCAATGCGCATCGGCGAAAAGCTCGCGACGTAAGTGGCCCCGGCGCGGTCACGCCGAAATTCGGGAAACAACTGCCGCACCACGCCGATGACACCCTGCCGCAACCAACCCTGCCGTTCAAGCTCGAGCCGCCCTAAGTCCAACGTCGCTTGGGCTCGAATGCCCTCAAGATCAAAGAAACCTTGGTCGGACAGTTCAAAGCTCGAGCGATCCAAGCTCAACCGTGCCGGCGCCTCGGGTGACGAACGCACCACGTCCGCGAACACCGGATGCAACCGACCCATCCACGACTCCACCGCCCCACGCGAAATCGACAGCGTGAACCGCGGATCCTCCTGCAACTCCGGTCGCCACATGTCGTCCGACAGATCTTCCGAGAGCAGCACGGCGCCCACCGCATGCGTCGACACCACATCGATCTCCAGCGTCGCGTCGATCCCCGGACGAACCCGGGCCGTGACCTCCGGCTCGATCGCCGGCCCCAGCGTCGCCGCCAGTTTTCCCTCTTGCCCCGCAAACGCATCCACCACCGACGACGGCACCGCCGTCCCCCGAAGCATGAGTTCGTACGCACCTTGTTGCGGCGCGAACACGCCGCGCGGGTTCATCAGATCAGACGCCGTCACGCGCATGGTCACGCCGCCGTCCACGACCTTCGGGGATTCGGGCAACACCGGGCCGTCAAAGTTCACGCCCAACACCGCCTCGATCGGCCGCGACAACTCGCTCACCGCCACGCTCGCCCGCAAGCCGCGTAGTTCTGGCAGCGGCCGATCCCGCCGGTGATCCTGAAGCTGTAATGACGGCAGCGTCAACTCGATCTGCCCACGCGTCTGCACCGGGTCCAACCGAGCCAGCATCGCTTCCCAATCGGCGACCAAGGCCTCACCATCCTGCGGCGGCGCCGATGGCAACACCTCCCACCGCACATCGCGTAGCGTTAACGCCGGCTCCATCGATTCGCGTATACCCACCGGCCAAGCGAACCAAGCTTCTGCGCCCATCGTGTCCAACAGCACATCCCGCTCAAGCCGGAGCATCATCGGCTCGGGTGTCGAGAGATCGCCCGCCAAGCCGTTCGGTTGGATCGACAACGCGAACGGGCCACTCAACCCCGCCGAACGCACCCGACCCGACGCCTGCACCCGCCCGCCCGTACCCACCGGCAAACGCACCTCCGCGTCCAGCGACAGCTCCGGCCCCAGCCATCGCGGCAACCCGCCACCGGGCACCTCCACCGCCGCCAACGCTTCTATCAACGCCACCGGGAGTCGTTCCAACTCCAGATCAAAGCCCACGCCGACTTCTTCCCCGGTCGCTTCGCTAGCCATTAAATCCAAGACCGCCATCGTCAGCAGCACACGATCTTCGGTCGGTTCCTGATCCGTGTTCTCCGCAGACACCGACGCATCCGTCGCCAACGCCACCGATACCCGCCGACCCACCGCCTCGGTATCGGCCCGCAAGGACCCGCCGCGCAACGTCACCGTCCGCCCATCGGACATCACGATCGAAACCGGCGACCACGTCGCTTCGACCCGGCCCGACGCCTCTTCGACCGCCACGCCCGCTGCTTGGATCGGCAGACGCAACGCTTCGAACGGCACCCGGACATCCACCGACTCGGTCAACACCGCGCCGGCCGCATCCTGCCCTTGAAGCCGAGCAAACGCATCGGGCGTCAAACGCCACACCAACGCCGCGTCCGGCTCGATCTCCACCGCGTCCCCTTGTCTTTGCAACGACGCATCCACCGTCAGCAACGGCGAACGCACCGCTAGCGTCGCCTCCGGAGCCGCCAACGTGCCCGCCGCCGAAACTTCCGCCGACAACCGCTCGCCCAGCGACGCCAATAACACGCCCCTCCCCTTCACTAAGCGATCCAACGGGCCGATCGGCAGCTCCAACACCTTGGCGTGCAGGTCGACCCCGCCCCGACGCCAGTCCACCACACCCGCATCATCGACCGCATCAATCAGCGCGACATCCGCATCGATCACGCCCGACACACCGTCCCGCTCCAGTCGGCTTGTCGCCCGGCCCGTGACACGCGTCGCGTCCGTGAGATCCGCAGCCGCATCCAGATCGGCAAGCGTGGTTTCGTCCCGCGTGCCGCCCGCTGTGATCGTCGTGTAGGTCACCCGCTCGGCCGTCAGCTTGAACGACACCCCAAGCCCCACCGGCAGCGCCACGCCGCCCTCGCTCAGCCCACGGGCCTCGGCGGAGGATGGCTCGGTGGACTCGCGCGAATCATCCGCCTCCAACCCCAACGCCCGCTCCAGATTGGTCGCCCCTTCCGCCGGCTGCTCAACCGTCATCTCGCCCATCGCCACCACGACCTCACCGAACCCCGAACCCCGCAACCCATCCATCACGCCCAAGGTGTCCGCCCGCACCTCCAACCCGTCCACGACCAGGCCGCCATCGGGATCCCGCAGTTCTCCGCCGCTCACGCCGAGCCCACCAAACCAGCCCACGCTCAACCGGTCGGCCGTGAACGTGCCAGGAATCTGCCGGTTCACCACCCGCAATAAAAAACCGTTCCCCGGCCCAGTACTCAAGAGCCACGGCGCGACCCCAACCAACACCCCCAACAGCACCAGCGACCAAACACATAACTTCAACAATCGCTTGGGCCAGCGACTCGGCCGAGGCGTCGCGTCGAGTTGAATAGCGGGGTCGGGCGGGGGTTTCATACGGCGGGCTTCACGAGGAACAGGCAAGGGCCAACCGCATCATAAAACCCCGCCGCAAAATCAACGCCACGTCCATTCATCATTCAACACGATGCAGGGCCGCGGCTTGCGGAACTCCCGCCCCGTCCTGCTCACTCGACATAGAACACGGCCATGCTGTACGGCGGCAGTGTTACCCGCCCACTCGCCGCGCGATCCGCCCGAGGACCGGCGTAAGCATGATCCACCGCATACCGCCAATCGCCACCCGAAACCCGCGGCAGCGACAAGCGACGCGGTGCCGGCTGACCGTTATAAGCCACGAAGAGGCGCGACCACGCATCGCCCACCGCCGCCCCGTCCATCTCGTAACTCACAAACCCCGGCTCAACCGTGTCGAAACGCAGATGCGCCTTCACCAACGCATCGTCGTGCATCCGAAACGCCGGGTGCGCCCGACGCAGCTTCACCAGCCCGGCGACATAATTAAAGACGTCCCGATACTCGGCCTTGCGCGGCCAATCGAATTGATTGATTTCATCCCCGAGGTTGTACGAGTTGTGTTCGCCGTCCTTGGTTCGCGCGAAGTCACTCCCGCCGTGTAGGAACGACACGCCCTGACTGGTCAGCACGATGCCGAGCGCGAGCTTCTGCATCGCCCGCAACTCGGCCTCCGAGGCATCTGGATTCGCCTTGAGGAGCTTGTCCCACAACGTCAAGTTGTCGTGCGCCGACGCGTACACCACCGACTCGATCGGCTCGTTCGCGAACGTATGCACCGCCCCCGCCACGCCCTGCTGGATCGCGATGTGATCGCCGCCGGGGCCCGACGCGAAACCCTGGGCCGTGCCGTCCAGGTCGCCCCGGATCGCGTTGCGGATGTCGTCGTTGAACACCGCAAACGGCAAGTCACGCTGCGCTCCTTTGGGGAAATAAGTCGGCCCACCGCCCGTCCACGGCTCGCCGTACAGCGTGAGGTCCGGCCGAATCGCGCGAAGCTCTTCCGCGATCGCGCGAACCGTCTCGGGCTGATGGGTCCCCAACAAGTCAAATCGATAGCCGTCCACGCGATACTCGTTGGTCCAGAACTTCAGCGAATCCAGGATGTACTTCCGCACCATGGCCCGCTCGTCCGCCACCGAATTGCCCACGCCCGCGTCATTGCGATAGCTCCCATCGTCGTTCGTGCGAAAATAGAAATACGGCACCGTCTGATCGAACGGTGAATACTCCCGGCTGCTGCTGGTGTGGTTGTAAACCACGTCGAGGATCACCCGAATCCCCGCCGCGTGCAGACCCTGCACCATTTGCTTGAACTCTCGCGCGATCAGTTCGGGGTCGTCTTCGTTCGTCGCGTAACCCGACTCGGGCACGTTGAACAGGCTTGTCCAGTAACCCCAGTTGTAGGCGTGCCGTTCGTTACCAAAGTCGTGGATCGGCAGCAGGTGCACCGCGCTAATGCCAAGCTCCTGCATATGCGTCAAGCCCGTGGACACACCGTTCGCAAACGAGGCATCGCCCGAATTCTCGTGGATCATCCCGAGATATTTCCCGCGGATGCGTTCCGGCGCGGTCTCGTCGGCCACCGTGTAATCACGCACGTGCACTTCGTAAATCACTTCGTCGGTCTTGTGCTCGACCAACGGGTTCGGCGTGTCGCCCCAACCTCGCGGATCCGTGCGATCCAGGTCGAGTACGACGCTACGCAAGCTGTCCGGCGTCGCGCCAAACGTGTGAATATCCGCCGCGATCCTTGATTGGCCGTACGAACGCAGCCGGTAGACGTACGCGACATTGTGCAGGTCGCCGTCCACCGTGACTTCCCACAGCCCCTTGTCGGCCCTCTTCAGCGCCAACGCCCGGCTCGGCGCCGCCGCATCCCGCGTTTCAAACAAAAGCAACTCCACCGCATCCGCCACCGGCGACCAGGTTCGGAACGTCGTCGCTTCCTCCGTGTGAATCGCACCCAACTGCGCATCCAGCGGCGTGAAGCGCTCTTCGTTCATCACGTCACGAGCGAACACCGGTAACGATTCCAACCCGGGTACCGACACTGTCAGCTTCGCAATCAGTTCGTCCGCCACCGGCTCGGCCAACCTCACCGTATACGCCACGCCCGCCCCACTCGCGTCGCGCTTGAGAGCAACATCCGCGACCGAGAGTTCCGTGCCACCGGACGCCGTGACCGACACCTCCGACGCCTGCGCATCGCTCAACCGACCGGTCGTCGCCAAGGTCACCGCGTCGCCCGCATCCAAGAACGCCATGACGGTCTTCGCTTCCAGGTCCACCTTGTCCGGCGTCAGATAAACCGTGGGATCGCCGGACACCAGCCAGACTTCATCAACCCCCTCATCCGGTAGCTCAACAAAACGGTCGCGGTCGATGTCTTTCGCTTCCCAGTCATTTTTACGGACAATGAACCCGAGCCGCTCTGCGCCGTCGTCGCGCACCGGCACCACCGCCGTCACGCCGTCGCGATCTAGAACCTCGCCGAACATGAACGCGCCGCCGGTGTTTCCCGTCCATGTCCACAGGTTCCAGCCGCTGTAGTCGCCATCCGCCCGCAGGTAATGGACCACCACCACCCGCTTCGCGTCATAGTCGGCCGGATCGATGGTCGCCGCCTTCGATTCCGGCAACGCCGGTGCCTCCGCCTGTCCCAGCGCTGCCGACGTGGACCAAACCATCAGGAGCAAAAGCACCAGGACACGCCCAAACCCCGAACCCAGAGAAACGCCCAACGAGCGAAGCGACATGATGAACTCCACAGGAAAGGAAAACGGCCGACGTGCGAAACGCGGAAAATCCCGCCGGTGAAACGGTTCACCAGCATACCCAAAAATCTCTTCAATCGCCCCTAAGAAAATCAGATCATCCCGACAGCGCCGCGTTCAGGGTCGCGCTCGGCCGCATCGCCGCGGTCGCCTTCGCGTGATCCGGCCGGTAGTAACCGCCCAAGTCCACCGGCTTCCCTTCGGTGGCCGCGAGTTCCGCAAGGATCTCCGCTTCACCCTCGCTCAACGCGTCGGCGATCGGCCCGAACTTCGTCTTGAGTTCGGCATCCGCATCTTGCGTCGCAAGCGCCTCGGCCCAGTACCGCGCCAACCAGTAATGACTCCCGCGGTTATCCAGCTGCCCGACCTTCCGGCCCGGCGAACGGTTCGCATCCAAGTGCTTCCCCGTTGCAGCGTTCAACGCCTCGGCCACGACTTTGCCTGCGGCCGATCCCGACTTCTCGGCCGCGTCTTCGATCGACACCGCTAACGCCAGGAACTCGCCGAGCGAATCCCAACGCAGGTGGCCTTCGCCGACGAACTGCTGCACGTGTTTGGGGGCCGAGCCACCCGCGCCCGTTTCGTACAGCCCGCCACCATTCAGCAGCGGCACAATACTCAGCATCTTCGCGCTCGTGCCCAACTCTAAAATCGGGAACAGGTCGGTGAGATAATCCCGCAACACGTTGCCGGTCACGCTGATCGTGTCGAACCCGTCCTTGCAACGCTGCAACGCGTGGTTCGTCGCGTTCACCGGTGGCATGATCTCGATCGTCAAGCCGCTCGTGTCGTGATCGGGCAAGTATGCGTTCACCTTTTTGATGAGCTGCGCATCGTGCGACCGCTCCTCGTTAAGCCAGAACACTGCGGGCGCGCCGGTCGCCCTTGCACGGGACACCGCCAGCTTGACCCAATCTTTAATTGCTTCATCCTTGGTCTGGCACATCCGCCACAGGTCGCCCTTCTCGACCGCGTGTTCAAACACCACCGTGCCATCCTCCGCAACCACCTTCATGGTTCCAGGGGCCGGGGCCTCGAACGTCTTGTCGTGGCTGCCGTACTCCTCGGCCTTCTTGGCCATCAAACCAACGTTGCTCACGCTGCCCATCGTGCTCGGATCAAACGCGCCGTGCTCGCGACAAAAATCAATCGTCGCGGCATAAACCCCGGCGTAGCACCGGTCGGGGATCACCGCCTTCGTGTCCGTGGATTGACCGTCGGGGCCCCACATCTGCCCGGAATTCCGGATCATCGCCGGCATCGACGCATCGATGATGATGTCGCTGGGCACATGAAGATTGGTAATGCCACGGTCAGAATCGACCATGGCCAGACCGGGCTGCGCTGTGTATAGCGCAGCAAGCTCGGCCTCAATCGCTTCACGCTCAGACGTCGGTAAATCCGCGATCTTCGCGACCACGTCACCAAATCCATTCCGTACATTCACGCCCAGCTTGGAAAACGTCGCCGCGTGCTTCTCGAATAAATCCGCGAAAAACACCTCGACGCAGTGACCGAAGATGATCGGGTCGCTGACCTTCATCATCGTCGCTTTCATGTGCAGCGAAAACAGCACGCCTTGCGCCTTCGCGTCCGCTACCTGCTCGGCCAAGAACGCGCGGAGCTGCTTCACACTCAGTGTCGCCGCGTCGATCACTTCCCCGGGAAGTAATTCGAGGCCTTCTTTGAGGACCGTCGTTGTCCCGTCGTGTTCGAGAATAATGCTGACGGCGGTCGCGGCGGCGCACGTGTGACTTTGCTCACTCCCGAAAAAATCGCCGGCGCTCATGTGCGCTACATGCGACTTCGAATCGCTCGACCAAGCGCCCATCGAGTGCGGATGCTTCTTTGCGTAGTCCTTGACCGGCGGCGCAACACGACGATCGGAGTTGCCTTCCCGCAGCACGGGGTTCACCGCCGACCCGAGCACCTTGGCGTATTTGGCTTTCACGGCGCGTTCCGCGTCGTCCTTCGGCTCCGCTGGAAAGTCCGGCAAGTCGTAGCCTTGGGCCTGCAACTCGGCGATACACGCGGTGAGCTGCGGGATCGATGCCGAGATATTCGGCAACTTCACGATGTTGGCCTCAGGCGTCTTGGCCAGTTCACCAAGCTCGGCCAACGCGTCGGGCTGGCGTTGCGCTTCGGTCAGTCGATCCGCGAACTGAGAAACGATGCGCCCGGCCAACGAAATATCCGCGAGTTGGACGTCGATGCCGGCGGGCTCCAGGAACGCGCGGACGATGGGCAGCAACGAATACGTCGCCAGAGCGGGGGCTTCGTCGGTCTGGGTATAGATCAGGGTGGGCTTGGGCATGGCGCGGTGGGTCCGGGCGTGTCGGGAAACGGGTGAAGCTCGGCATCATGACCGACCTTCGCCTAGGCCTCAAATGCCCCACGTATCACCCTGCCAATCAGACCCAGCTCAACCGTAGTCCAGCCGCCGACGGCGGCCATCACCGGCTCGCACCACGCCGATAGCTGCGTTTGCCCAAAAACCGCTCGGCCGTCTGATGCACCCATGTCCAGTGCAGCGCGACGAGACCTCAAAGGGCCATCGCTGCATCGAGCACAAATTTGGTCGTCTTGCGTTTCATGGTCGTCCTCACCGAGGAGGACGCACACAGCACGGGTGGGATGCCATGCGCATGCTAGATTCTTAACGATTCACCTCCTTCGCCTGACACCATCTCAGACCGCACCCCATGCCCGACACCGTTCCAGACGCCCCGTTGTCCGTTGAAGTTTCTGACCGCCAGCGGCGCTGGATGTTCGCGACGTGTTTCGTCGCGTTGGTCGCAACATCGTTTGCGTTCATGATCCGGCTGATGTTGATCGACCAGTGGGGCGCGGAGTTCGGCCTGACCGCGACCGAGAAAGGGCAGGTGCTCGGCGCGGGCATCTGGCCTTTCGCGATCAGCATCATCCTGTTCTCGCTGGTGATCGATCGCGTGGGCTATGGCAAGGCGATGGCGTTTGCTTTTTTCTGCCATGTCTCTTCGGTCGTCGTGACCGTGACGGCCACGGGCTACTGGGGCCTGTTCGCGGGCAACTTCATCGCGGCCCTCGCCGCCGGAACGGTCGAAGCGGCGATCAACCCTGCGATCGCGACCGCCTACGCCCACCGGGGCAAAACCAAATGGCTCAACATCTTGCACGCCGGTTGGCCGGGCGGCCTTGTGGTCGCGGGGCTTCTGACGCTGACGATGAACCCCGGCGGGCCCATTTCGGCGGCGATGAACGACGGTGAGCAGGCACCGTGGACCTGGAAGGTCGTGCTGCTGCTACTGCCAACCGCGATCTACGGCTTGATGCTGCTTCGCACGCGATTCCCCGCGGATCAGCGGGTCGCCGCAGGCGTGCCGTACCGCGCGATGCTCGCAGAGATGGGGGCCGGCGGCGCATTGATCGCCTTCGGGCTAATCGTCTGGCAACTCGCGTCCATTCTGGGCCCTGCGGTGGATGCGTCCGACGGCACGTGGCAGAGCGTCGCGATTGGCGTCACCGATTGGGCCCGACTGGAGCCCTGAGACTGACTGGGCGACTGGGACTGGCGGGGCTCGATATGGCTCGTGTGTGCCCGATAGGTTTCGAGTGGGCGATTCAGACTGACTGGGCGACTGGGCCCGACTGGCCTTAACTAGGCCACTGGCGACTGGGCACGCTTGGGTCACTCGGTCCACTAGGCTCGACATGGCTCGAATGGGACTGACTATAGGTCGATTGGGTCCGACTGGGCTCGAGTGGGCTCGAGTGGGGCTCAATGACTAGGCCGACTGGCGACTGCGCGGCTCAGAGAAGCGGCTCCCACTCGGCTAAATGAAACCGCCTGATTCCGAGTAGTGGGAGTGAGTAGGTCGCTGAGAGAGGCGCTTGGCCCACTGGGCCCGAGAGAGTGCTCGAGGGGAACTGGATAGGCCGACTGGGCCCGACTGGGCCCGACTGATGGGCTCGATAGGGCTCGACTGGTAGGGACTGATTGGGACCGACTGGGCGACTGCTGAGTCCGACTGACTCTGACTTGGCGACTCACTGGGCTCATTGGACCCCAGCGGGTGGGCCTGATAGAGCCCGATAAGGCTCGAATGGAACTGAGTGTGCTCCTGGATGCGCGGCTCAGGCTGACAGAGCCACTGGCTCCACTGGGCCTGAGTAGGCCCGGTAAGGCCCGAGATTGACTAAACGGACTGCGCGGCTCAGGCTGACAGGGCCACTGGCCCCACATGGCCCGACTGGGACCGACTGGGCGACTACCGCGACTGCACGGCTTAGACTGACTCTGACTGGGCTGCTCATTGGGCCCCAGTGGGTGGGCCCGATAGGGCCCGATAAGGCTCGAATGGGACTGAGTATGCTTTGGGATGCGCGGCTCAGGCTGACAGAGCCACTGGCTCCACTGGGCCTGAGTAGGCCCGATAAGGCCCGAGATTGAGTAAACGGACTGCGCGGCTCAGGCTGACAGAGCCACTGGCTCCACTGGGCCTGAGTGGGCTCGACTGGGACTGACTGGGCGACTGCCGCGACTGCACGGCTCAGACTGACTCTGACTGGGCTCATTGGGCCCCAGTGGGTGGGCCCGATAGGCCCGATAAGGCGCGAATGGAACTGAGTGTGCTCCTGGATGCGCGACTCAGGCTGACAGGGCCACTGGACAAGGCCCGATAGACCTGGAGTGGGACTGACTAGTGCGGCATAGGTTGAGTGGGGGAGTGTGTGGCTCAGAGTGATTCTGGGGGACTGTATCCGACTGGTTTTGACTGGGCTCAGTGCGCCCGACAGGGCTCCCTGGAGTGGGAGTGACGAGGCGACTGATACGGACGGCGTCACTTGGGGCGATAGATGCCAGTGGGTTCGAATGGGGCTGCCTGGGCGACTGTACGAGAGGGCCCAGTAGGAACTCACTGACTGGGGTTCGTTCATTTACAAGAAACCCAAACAAAATTAGGACATGCGGAGGCGGAGATCGGCGATGTTGCAGTGGAGCGCGGCGTCGTAGATTAAGGGGTCGTTGGCGATGACCATGATGGTGGTATCTTTGGAGAGGATGGAGAAAAGACACGTTAAATTACCCGTGGAGAGAAGCATGGATTCGAAGGAGGCTTGGGCCTTGCGACAGCTGAGTTTGAACTGTTTTATGATATTGGAGATCTTCTCGAACCTGTGCGCATCTCCGAA
>JBCCDN010000008.1:0-40202 GCA_039030755.1 Planctomycetota bacterium
CCACTGCTTCGCCCCCCCGGGTCACCCGGTCCGCCACCGCCCGACCCGCGGGCCCAAACCCCACGACCACCGTGTGCCCCATTAGCGCTTTTGCTCCCGCCGCTTCGTCGCCACCGCCCCGCCGCACCAAACCCAACTTCCGCAGCAGCCGCTCGTAACGCATACCCAACGCCGGCGCGAATTGCACCAAATAAGGCGTCGCAAAAAGCGTCGCGATGGCTACGCTCACGATCACGTTGAACAACTTGTCTTCGATCACCTCGCCGTCCCGCGCGATCTGCGCCAGCACGAAACTGAACACGCCCACCTGCCCCATGCACACCCCCGCCGACAACGCGGTCCGGTGCGTCAGCCCCATGATCTTGCCGACCGTGTACACCACCACCGGCTTGCCGAACATCACCAGCGCCGTCGCTCCCAAGACCAGCCCGACGTTCTGCGCCATCCACAGTGGGTCGGCCAACATCCCGATGCTCGCGAAAAACAGCGTGACAAAGATCACTTTGAGCGCGCCCAGGTCGCCGCGCAGCTGCGTCGCGATGATCGATTCGCCGATAAAGATCGCCGCGATAAACGCCCCGAGCGCGGGCGACAGGTCAAACAGATAGGCCGCCAACGCCGCGCCCATCGACGCGATAATCGCGAACAGCGCGGGCATCTCGCGGTTGTTCGTCGGACTCACGAACCGTACGAGCGCCGGAAGGATGAACGCCGAGAACGCCGCGAAGAAAGCTACGAACCCCGCGACAATCAAAAAGCTGATCGCCGTCTGCCCCAGCACCTGCCCCACCGTGCCTTCGCCGCCTAGCGCCGCGACCAGCAAGATCGCGGGCACCACCGCAGCGTCTTGAACGAGCAAAATCCCCAACGCAAACCGACCGTGTGTCGAATCCACGTCCCCCGCCCGCGCCAAGGCCGGCATCACCACACCCGTGCTACTCATCGCCACGGCCGCGCCAATCGCTACGCCCGCCGTCACGCTCGTCCCGAACAGCCAGCACACCAACACCGCCAACCCCAACGTGATCCCGATCTGCATGGCCCCCGCGGCCACCGCCTTGAGCCCCAGACGTCGCAGCTTGCTCCATGAAAACTCCAGCCCGATCGTGAACATCAAGAGTGTCACGCCCAGTTGCGCGATGTTCACGATGCTCCCGTCACGATCATCGATGACGCCCGTCACCGATGGCCCCACGATCACCCCGGCGAGCATGTACCCCACAATCGCGCTCTGTTTCAGACGCTCGGCCACCGCACCAAACACCATCGCCACCGCCAGCACCACCACACCGTCTTGTAAGACGTCCCAGTTCATGCGAGGCAGCTCGATCAAGGTTCACGCCGAAAACCGCGTCCAGACGGCTTACATTTCCCAGCTTACGGCAAGCACGTTCCGCCCGTTAGACTCAGCAATTGTTGTAGTTTGGCGAAAACTTAGAGAAGCCGTCGATCTTCCTTCAATCTGGGTTACCGCTCACCACCACCCGTTTCAACAAACGATTTTCCCGATCTCCCCGTTTTTTGCGCTGCCCGAGCACGGGCCCACGACATGCCCCCTCGCAACAACGCCTCCACTTCCGAACCCGTCTCTTGGCCGACCTATCGACCGCCGCACCGCCGCCTCGCCGACGCGCAGACGCACGACGAAAAGGCTGATTTGCCCGCAATTTTTGAGCACCGCCTCGTGCCCGGGAACGCGCCCGCGATCGTGGACACCAACGACGCGCTCGCCAAGTTGATCCATCAACTCCGTGAAGCCGGCCAATTCGCATACGACACCGAGTTCATCGGCGAGCAAACGTTTCACCCGGTGTTCTGCCTGATCCAGGTCGCGACCGCGGACCGGGTGACGCTGATCGATCCGCTGAGCGAGACATTGGATGCCACGCCGTTCTGGGCGCTACTTGGCGACGCGTCCGTGGAAAAAGTCGTCCACGCCGGTCAGCAGGATTTAGAACCCGCGATGCGATTCGCGGCTGTTCCGGCCGCCAACGTGTTCGACACGCAAGTCGCCGGTGGCTTTATTGGCAAGACGTATCCGCTGTCATTGCGAAAGCTGATGGCCGAAGCATGTACGCATGGCGATCAGGTGGATCTCGGGGCCGACCACAAGTTCAGCCGGTGGGACCGCCGCCCTTTGAGCCAAGCGCAACAAATGTACGCCGCAAACGATGTGCGTTACCTGCTGATGCTGCGCGAGTGCCTCGTCAAGAAGCTCGACGACCTCGGTCATCGCAGCAAAGCCCAAGCAGAATTTGAAGCGCTGTGCGAACCCGATGCGCTGCGAAACGATCCGTTGTCCATGAAGCTGCGGGCCAAGGGCGCGGGGCGCTTGCGTCCGAGCCAGCAGGCGGTGTGCGATGCGCTGCGAAAATGGCGCTACGCCGAGGCCGAGGCGCGCGACGTGCCGGTGCGACGTTTTCTCGATGACCAGACTTTGGTCGATCTCGCGAAGCTCAAACCCGAACGGGTCGAGGACGTGCTGACGTGCAAGGGCGTACCGCGTCCGGTCAAGGAGCACTTCGCACAGACCATCGTGGACCTCACCGTTGAGGCGCTCGCCGGTAAGCTCCCCGATAAACGAAGAGCCCATCAGCCGATGACCGACGAGGCGGCGGATCGGCTCGCGGGGTTGTGGCCGGCCGTGCGTCGGCACGCCGAAGACCGCTCGATCGACCCGACGATGCTGCTGAGCAAGCGTGAATTAACTGAGTTGGTTCGGGCCGACGACGAAGGGCGAGCACTGCCAAATAATCGGCTACGCCAAGGCTGGCGGGCGGCGTTTTTAAGACCCGTCCTCGGAGACTTGGTCACGCGTTGACCGCGCTCGGGCGCATTCAATCGCTTAGCTTTTTGACGGCCTTGGCAATGCCCTGCGGATCGAGGCCTTGGAAGCCCATCTGCCGCCACAGGCCGCCCGAGCCTTCCATGTGCGTGCCGATGTGGTGGTACTTGCCGGTAAAGCCGCGCTTGAGCAGTTCACTACCGAAGCGCGAGCCCAGGCCGGTCTTGACGTTGAGCTCTTCGGCGACGAGCACGTACGGCGCTTGGGCGAGCGTGGCCATGACCTCTTCGTCGTACGCGTTGAGCGTGGCCTTGGCGATGAGGCCGACGCCGACGCCTTCGTCGCGCAGTTGTTCGACGGCGGCCAGCGAGCGGTGCAGCGTCGAGCCGTACGAGACGACGTACCCGCCCATCGGTTGGCGGGCGCCGCCCTTGGCTTTGCCGGCTTCGCGGATGACGTCGTCCTTGCCGGGCGTGAACGACGCGTCGTCGTAGAACTTCGTGCCGTCTTCCTTGAGGATGTACGGCAGCTTCGAGCGATTCGAGAATACGAACCGCAGGCCCTTGTCGTGGAAGACGGTTTTGACGCAGGCGCGGAAATGGTTCGGGTCGCCGGGGAAGTAGAGGCGGGTGTTGTCTTTCGTTTCGCCGTCGTGTGAGTCGAGTCCGCCGTCGGCGAACAGATGGTTGATCCCGAAGTGGCAGGTGTTGTCGGCCATGTCGTCCACGCCGCCGTGGCTGAAGTGGGCGAGCACGTTGCACTGGTTCAGCCGTGCCATCGTGATCTCGCTGACGCACATCTCGAGGAAGGCGGAGAACGTCGCGAACACGCCCTGCTTGTCGGCGTCGAACCCGAAGCCGGCGGCAGCGGAGTAGTTGCCGCGTTCCATGATGCCGCCGGAGATGTAGATGTCGGGGAAGGCTTTGTGGATCGCGTTGATGCCGGTCGAGCCTTCGAGGTCGCAGTCGAAGACCTTGACGGTGCGCTGGCGTTCCTTGGGGTCCATCTTCTCGAGCACTTCGACCATGACTTTGCCGAACAGGCCGCGGTTGGCGTCGACCTCTTCGGTGCTGCCGGCGTAGTGCGGCTTCTTGTCGACCTTCGGCGCGGCGTTGAGCAGTTCGACGGCCTTGGTCGCTTCGGGCGTGCCGCGTTTTTCGAGGTAGGCGATGGCGTCGGCGGTTTTGAAGACGTCGTGGCCGTGGGTGGTGCCCTCGACGTTCGGAACGCCGGGGGCCATCGGGCGTTTGTTGATGAGCGCAACCGGGCCGTCGACCTGCACGGCGGTGCACATGCGTTGGTAGAGCTCGTCGAGGTCTTCGCCGTTGCCGGTGGTGACGCCTAGCCCGTGGCCTTCGAGGGTTTTGGCGACGTCGTAGCCGGGCATGTAGTCGGAAGGGTGCCCGGCAATGGTGACGTCGTTGTCGTCGATGAGCAGCTTGACGTTGAGGCCTTGCGCGACGGCGAGACGCGCGGCCTCGGCATCATTCCCTTCTTGCTGCGAACCGTCGGAGCCGAGCATGAACACGACGTGGTCGGGGTGGGCCATGGCGGCGCCGTTGACGAAGGGCCACATGTGCCCGAGGCGTCCGGAGGAGAACTTGACGCCGGGCGTGAAGCCGCGTTCGGGGTGGCCGGGCAGGTGCTGGGCGTATTCGCGGTAGCGGAAGAGTTTTTCGACGGGCAGCTCGCCATCGAGCGCGGCGACCAGGTACTGCGTCGCGACGCGGTGGCCGGCCTCGTCCCAGTAAATGTCCATGACTTTCGGGCTGCCGCCCTGCTTGGCGTGCTCGACGAACGCGCGGATGATGACGACTTCGGGGACGGTGTCGTACGGGCCGCCGGAGTGTCCGCTGAGGCCGCGTTGCCCGGCGTAGGCGGTGAAGAAGGTGATGACGTCGCGGCAGAGGTGGACGTTGTGTTGCAGGTCTTCCCGCTGCTGGTCGGTGAGCGTCGGGTGTGCCGGGTCGAGCGCCACGTCGCGGTAGGCCTTGAGGTCAAACGGGAAGTCGGCGGGGATGGCGTCGAGGCCGGATTGAGGTTGGGGCGGAGCGGGGTGGAGGGCGGTGGTCATGGCTTGGTTCTTCTTCGGGGAAACGAAATCGAAATCAGGGGCGGGTTACGGCCAAGGCTTGGCTCAAAGCTTTTTGAAGACGTTGCTCTTCGGCGGCGTCCCGGCCCATGGGACGCCAATAGCGTGGATCGATCCCACGCTGCGACCAGGGGGCCGGCACCTCGGCGAGAGCTGAAAAGACTCGGCCCTTGGCGGCATTGATCACACGGCGAGTGGGCACCTCGAAGCGTTCGAGCTGGACCTGAATGCGCATCGGAACGGCGGCCGTGAGTTTGTCGCTGGCTTCGGAGGGCGGCTCGGCGAAATCGATGCGGACGATGCGTTGCAGGTGGCCCGCCGTCGCCGCCCACGCGTCGCCGTCGAGTTGCCGGGAAGCGTGCCAGGGTTCGAGCGCGGTTGCCACCGGCTCGGGCCGCGCTGTCACCACGCCCAGGCGGAAGTCGGCCCGGTCCACGGCGTACCCGCCGTCACGCAGTGTGACCACTGCGGCTTCCAAAGCGTCGATGTGTTGGCCGGGTTGAACCAAAAGCGCGTGAGAAATGTGGACATGTTCGGACCCCACACGATCCGACGACATGCAGCCGGCCGAGGCGGCCAAGACGAACAGCGCGACCAATGGCCGATTCATCCAATGTCCGAGAAGTCGACGATCGCGAGGCATCTTCGAAGTCTACCGGGCGGGCCTTGACCCATCGGGACCACCGACCGATGAATCGAATTAAGGTGCTGTGTCGGGTGCGAATCCGACGGATTCCCGTTTATCTGCTCCGAGAGGCCCGTACCGTGTCCGCCCGCAATCGTCAGCCCCCCGCCAACGCCTTCGATCGTCCGACCGGCGAGCAATCGTCGAAGAAGCGCAAGCCGCGGCGGCGGATGGCGTCGTTGCGGCAAAGGCTGATCCTTTGGAGCATTGTTGCCGTGGTGTTGCCGGCGTTCACGTGCACCATCGCGATGAACTACTTGGCCTATCGCGGGATGTCCGAAGCCCACCTGCGGTCGACCGTGCAACTGGCTAAGACGATAGCCGGATCGCTCGAGGGGCGCATCGCCGAGGGCTTTGGTGGTGATGCCCGGTCGGTCATCGATAAATTGCGCGAAGACCCTCGGATTGCGCTCATCGCGGTGACCGATGCGAAGGGCGAGACGCTTTATCGGCCCGTGAGTGATCCTGAAGCTTACGCGGGGTTCTCGGAGGCGACGCTGAACGTCGAGTCGGTAGCAACCGCACAGGGCAGTTCAGCACAACACGGCCAATACGCGCTGGCGCGGATGCCGATCCTTTCAAAACGCAACGCGGACGCGCCGGAGTCTGTGGCCGGTTACCTCACGCTTGGGGTCCGGGACCGCGACGCGGCTGAGGTGCTGTACTCGATCAATCTGCTTCAGTTCGGCGCCGCCACGGGCGTGTGCCTGCTGATGATTCCGCTGACCACGCTGGTGATTTCGCGGTGGACCGCCCCGCTACCGGCGTTGCGGCACGCGTTGCAGCAGATTCGGAAAGGCCAAGTCCCCGCGCCGATCCGCGTGAACACCAACGACGACCTGGGCCGGGTCTGCGAAGCGTTTAACGCCATGGTGCAGACGTTGGTGAATACGCGCAAAGAGCTCGCCGACAGCAACGCGAAGCTCGAGAATCAAGTCAAGCAGCGGACGGCCGAGCTTCGCCACCTCAACGACAAGCTCGAGGCCGAGGGCGACGACAAAAACGAATTTCTCCGTGCCGTGAGCCACGACCTCAACGCGCCGCTGCGGAACATCGGCGGCATGGCCCAAATGATGCTGATGAAATACAAGGCCGAGCTGCCCGACGACGCGGTGAGCAAGCTCGAACGCATCGCTGCCAACGCCAAACACCAAGGCGAATTGATCGCCGACCTGCTCGAACTCTCCAAGCTCCGCACCAAAGAAGCCCGCCCCGAGTTGGTCGAGACGCACCCGTTGATGCAACGCATCATCGAGAACCTCGAGTACGACCTGGGCCAAGCCAAGATCACCCTCAAGCTGCGTGGCACGCTGCCCACGATCTGGGCCGAAAAGAACCGCATCCGACAGGTGTTGCAGAACCTGCTGGATAACGCGGTGAAGTACATGATGGATTCCGAGGAGCGAACGATCACCATTGCCGTGAAACGGACCCGCGACTTCGAGCCCGACGTGTTCAATGGCGTGGACGTTTGGCAGTTCAGCGTCGCGGACACCGGCCGAGGCATCGCGGCGGAGGACGTGGGCAAGGTGTTCCAGGTATTCAACCGCTCAACGCACAGCGGAACCCACGTCGTGGCCGGGCGTGGTGTTGGGCTCGCCTCGGTGAAGACCATCGTCGAGAGCTACGGCGGACGGATCTGGGTGGAGTCCACGCTGGGCTTGGGCTCGACCTTCACGTTCACGCTACCCGTCGATCGTGTCGCCCCGCCGGAGGACGCCGAGGCGTCAAGGCCTGCTGAAGCGGCCGATAACAACCCAACCGATGTCGCCCGAGCCGCGTAACACCTGCTTCCGACTGGGGTTTGCCCCAATTTACGAACGGGCCAGTAAAACCTTTGCCCGCATCCGCCGATGTTGCAAGAAGTGTGGTTGACAACGCGTCCGCCGCCGCGAACGGAGAGACCCGCGAGCCCGCCCATGGCGACCAAGCAGCCTCGCATCCTGGTGATTGAGGACGACCTCGACACGGCCGACTTGGTGCTGGAAACCCTCCAGGACTTCTTCGGCACGGGCTGTTGCACCCACGTCGATTCTGCGAGCAAAGCCAAAGCCGTCGACACCCACGATTTCGACCTCGTGCTTTCGGACATGAACCTGCCCGACGGCAACGGGCTCGAAATCATGGAGCATCTGCTCAACCGCCGACCCGACCTGCCCATCGTGTTCGTCACCGGCGAGAACATCCTCGCCAACGCCATCGAAGCCATCCGCAACGGCGCGTACGACTACGTCGTCAAGGCCGGCGACTACCTATTTTCCATCCCCGTCGTGGTCGAAAAAAATCTCGAACTTTGGCGGATCAAGAGCGACAACGAACGCCTGCAAGCCAAGCTCGCCGAGACGCTCGAAGAAGTGAACATCAAGAACGAGCAGTTGCGACAGGCCGTGGACCGCCTCGAAACCGTGGCCGCCACCGACCCGCTTACCGGGCTAGCTAATCGCCGAAGCCTGAATGAATCGATGGAGCAACGCTTCGCCGAATGCAACCGCACCGGCGACGACCTGGCCGTCCTCATGATGGACCTCGACGGGTTCAAAGGACTTAACGACGGGGCCGGCCACCCCGCCGGCGACCAAGTCCTCGTGGCCGCCGGCGACGTCATCCGCGCCAACTGCCGACGGTCTGACGTGCCCGGTCGATTCGGCGGCGACGAATTCATCGTCATCCTGCCGGCGACCGACCCCGAAAAAGCCGCCGCCGTCGGACAACGCATCATGGACGACTTCGAGCACGCCGCACGACGCGTCTGTGCCAACGTCCAATATGACGGCCCGGTCACGCTGTCCATGGGCTTGGCCACCCGTCTCACCGGCGAAACGGCCAACCCCGAGCAACTTGTCGCCCGTGCCGATCAAGCGCTGTACAGCGCAAAAGCCAAAGGCAAACGCCGACTCGAAATCGACACCGCCGGCAACACTGCCCGTCAGCAAGTGGCCTAAACCCGCCCCCTGATCACCCACACGCAAATCGAAATGTAGGAAATCGAGCGACACCACACCCGGTCGACCGCTCTTTCCTGCTTTTCTTCGCGCTGCGCGTCACGCTTAGACCTCTCAGGAAAATCCTGAATTGAACACGCACTAGGGCTTGCCCTAAACCCACGCCCCCCGCCGCCCGATGCTCACGCAAGCCCTTTTCGACTTCCCTCCGGAGCAACGACATGGCCACTTCACCCGCCACCGATCCCAACCTCGCCGCTACCGCCGACGCTGCAGGCGACGACATCCTCCAACTCGTTTCCTTTGAGATCGGCACCGAGGAATATGCCATCCCCATCCTGGCCGTCCAGGAAATCAACCGCATGATGGCCATCACCCGCGTGCCCAACTCGCCGCCCAGCGTCGAAGGCGTGATCAACCTCCGGGGCCGGATCATCCCCGTGATCGACCTGCGTCAACGCTTCGGCCTCGACGCCTGCAAGAACAACGCCGACACCCGGATCATCGTCGTCGAAGTCGGTGCGCTCGGCCGTGTCATCGGCTTCATGGTCGACCGCGTCAACCAAGTCCTGCGTCTGTCCCGCGACATCGTCGACCCCGCGCCGTCCGTCGCCGGCGCCGCCAATGCCGACTTCATCCAGGGCGTCGGCAAGCTCGATGATCGCCTGCTCATCCTGCTGGACCTCGAACGCCTCTTCGGCGATCAGGAACTGCCCGACTGCGACTCGCCCCTCGCCGACGCGGCATAACCCGCGCATCGCCCCCGCTTCCTTGACCTTGTGCTTCTAAACCGTTGCATTTCCGACCGAGAAAGACCCCGATCCATGCCCACCGCCGCCGCCAATCTCAAGATGTCCGACGCTCACTTCAACGAGCTCCGCAAGATCGTTTACGACCGCGCGGGCATCCACTTCCAGGATTCCAAGAAGTACGTCCTCGAATCACGCTTGGCCCGTCGGCTCGAGGAACTCGAGTTCACCGATTTCAGCCAGTACATGATGTTCCTCACGATGGGCCCGTACCAGACCGAGGAATTTCAGGAGATGTTCAACCGCATCACCATCAACGAGACCTCGTTCTTCCGCAACGAGCCACAACTCGACGTGTTCGAGCAGCGCGTGCTGCCCGAGTTGCTTGAGAAACGCAAAGCCAAGAAAACCCTGCGGTTCTGGTCCGCCGCCTGCAGCTCCGGCGAAGAGCCCTACACCCTCGCGATGCAATTGCACCGCAGCCTCGGCGTCCGCCTGGCTGACTGGAAGATCGAAATCCTCGGCACCGACATCTCGGAGAAAGTGCTCACCCAAGCGCAGTCCGGCCTCTACCCCAAGTACGCCGTCCGCTCGATGTGCCCCATGGTGCTCAAGCGGTACTTCACCGAAGAAGGCAGCCAGTTCAAACTCGATCCCGAGATCCAGAGCATGGTCCACTTCGAGGTGCTCAACCTCAAGGACCGCTTTGCCGCCAAACGCTTCGGCAAGTGGGACGTGATCTTCTGCCGCAACGTGATGATCTACTTCGACGACGACATGAAGGGCCACTGCGCCAAGCTCTACCACGAGCAACTCGAAGACGACGGCACGCTCTTCAACGGGCACAGTGAAACCCTGCGCAACCTCGATGTCCCCTTCGAGCAACTCAACATCCCGCAAGCCTTTGCCTACCGCAAAGTGATGGCCTGACCCCCCGGAAGTCCACCGTCCGCAAAGCGGTCGAAGAACGGAGATCCCGATGAGTGACATGGACGCCAGCCTGCTGCAGGACTTCCTCACCGAGTCCGGCGAACTGATCGAGCAACTCGATCAAGACCTCGTCACGCTCGAGAGCGCCGACGATGACGCGCAGCCCGACATCTGCAACGCGTGCTTTCGCGCGCTACACACCATCAAGGGCGCCGCTGGATTCCTCGGCATCGACAACATCATCGAGTTCGCCCACGCCGCCGAGGATGCGCTCAACAAACTCCGCAAGGGTGAAGTCGAAGTCACCGCGTCGGTGATGGACCTGCTGCTGACCTCTGCCGATGTCGTCCGCGGCCAGATCGACCAGCTCGGCGCCGGCGAACAACCCGACAAGGCCGACCCGACGCTCATCCAACAACTCCACGACGTCGCCGAAGGCAAATTGGGTACTCCAGAAAGCCAAGGCAGTGAAGCCGAATCCGAAGCGACAGGCGACACCACCGAACCAAGCAACAACGATCTTCCCGGGGTTCCCCTAGAGCTCGGCCCACAAAAAATGGACCTCATCGAGTTCATGGCCTCCGACCTCAAGGACTACGCCAACCAACTCGACGAAGCCATTGACGGCTTGAGTAACGACGCCACCCGCGAAGAAGCCGGCCAACAGCTCTCCGAGATCGCGGACAACCTTGTTAAGACCGCCGACTTCTTTGAACTCGACTGCCTCACGACGCTCACGACCGCCCTGCTCACCGCCGCGCCCAAGCTCGACGAACTGGATCACGACCTCCTACCCGAAGCGATCGTGCGGATCAAAGCCATCCGCCAGCTGATCCACGACCAGGGCGAAGCGCTCGATCAGGTCCGCGCGTTGTCCTGGCCCATCGAAACGATCGTCACACGGCTGAACGACTTGTCGCACGGCAAGTCGATCGAAAACGCTGACACGTCCCACGACGGCGACCCCGACGCCGTGCTTGTGATCGACGGGGTGATCCAACTCGAAGACGCCGAGATTGCCGGCAAGATCGAATCGCAAGCCGAGGCCGTGCCTGCCGCATCGGATGCAGCCCCGCTTCCCGAAGCCGTCACGCCTGAAGCCGACGACCGCCGCACCCCCGACGACCGACGGCAAGCCGACGATCGCCGCAAGGCTCCCGCCCCCTCGGCCGCGCCCGAACAAACCATCCGCGTGGAAGTCGGCCGGCTCGAAGACCTGCTCAACCTCGTCGGCCAGCTCGTCCTCTCCAAGAACCGCGTAAACGCCATCTCGCGTGATTTCCGTGAACTCGCCGGCGTCGATGCCGACGAAGGAGAACGCATCGCCGAGGCCGCGTCCGACCTCGACCGCATCACCAGCGAACTCCAGGTCGGCGTGATGCGAACCCGGATGCAGCCGCTCGCGAAACTCTTCGACCGCTACCCACGCGTCATCCGCGACATCGCCCGCGCCACCGATAAGCAGATCGCCCTGGACCTCACCGGCAAAGACACCGAGGTCGACAAGACCGTTCTCGAACTGCTCGCCGACCCGTTGGTGCACATCCTCCGAAACTCTGCCGACCACGGCATCGAACCCCCCGATGTGCGTGAAGCCGCGGGCAAGTCCAAGCAGGGCACCATCAGCCTCACCGCCGAACATCAAGGTTCGCACGTCCGCGTCGCGATCCAGGACGACGGCAAAGGCTTGAGCCGAGAAGTCCTCGGCAACAAGGCGCTCGAAAAAGGCCTGACCACTGCCGATCAACTCGAGAAGCTCAAAGACTCCGAAGTGTTCCGCTTCATCTTTGAAGCCGGGTTCTCGACCGCCAAGGAAGTCAGCGACTTGTCGGGCCGGGGCGTGGGGATGGACGTGGTCCGCACGAACATCAACAAGCTCAACGGCACGATCAACATCGACTCCGTCGCCGGGCAAGGCACCACCATCGAAATCCTGATCCCGCTCACCGTCGCGATCATGCCCGCGATGGTCGTGGAATCCAACGGCGAGCAATACGCCATCCCGTTGCAGACCATTCTCGAAATCGTCCGCCCCGAAGCCAGCGCCATCAGCAGCGTGCAAGGCAAACGCGTCGTCCGGATCCGGGACTCGGTGTTGCCGATGGTGGATCTGCGTGATCGGCTCGGCCAACCGGCGCAAGACCCGCACGAACGCTTCGCGGTGGTCGTGAAAGTCGGCGGCCACCTCGCAGGCTTGGTCGTCGATCGACTCATCGGCCAACAAGAAATCGTGATCAAACCCCTCGACGACGACTACACGCAAGGCGGGCCGTTCAGCGGCGCGACGATCCGTGAAGACGGCCAGGTCTGCCTGATCCTCGACGTGGTCGAAGTGATGAAGGACCGAGAAGTCGATCAGCCCAAAGCCGCGTGACCCGCCTTTCCTGGTCGGCGACCAAAGCCGACCCACGAAGCGACCGATACACCAACGTCCCTTGAATTCATTCGGAGCATCCCCGTGAGCAGCGCCTACATCCTTCCCTTTGTCGATTCGGTCAACAACGTCTTCGAGACGATGATGCAGATGCCCGTGACCGTGGGCGACCCCGCCATCAAGCCGCACGACACCCCTGCGGACAATGTCTCGGGCATCATCGGCATGACCGGCGATGTCGACGGCACGGTCGTCCTAGGCTTCCCCACGGCGACCGCCGAGCGGGCCGTGGCCGTATTCACCGGCATGGAAATGCAGGTCGACCACGAAGATTTCGCCGACGCGATCGGCGAACTGGTCAACATGATCTCCGGAGGCGCCAAGGCCAAGTTTGTCGGCAAGCAAGCCAACATCTCCTGCCCGTCCGTCGTAATCGGTGCTGGCCACAGCGTCTTTGGCCGCAAAGATGTCAAGTGCATCCGGATCCCGTGCGTATGCGACCTGGGCGAGTTCTTTGTCGACGTCGCCATCCGTGACGCGGAAGAAAACACACAAGCCGCCGCCGCCTGACCCCACCCGATATTCCCGACTGATCCCCCACCCGTTTCCGCGGAGTAATGACGATGAAGGTTCTCTTGGTTGACGATTCGAAGACGATGCGCAATATCCAGCGCGGCATCCTGGGCCAACTCGGCTATCAGGAAGTCGAAGAGGCCGTGGACGGCCAGGACGCGTTGGACAAGGTCGCGAGCTTCTCGCCCGATCTGATCCTGCTCGACTGGAACATGCCCAACATGGACGGGCTGACTTTTGCGAAGCAGTATCGCGGCAGCGGCGCGCGAACACCGATCATCATGGTCACGACCGAAGCGGAGAAATCTCGCGTGGTCGAAGCCATCAAGGCCGGCGTGAACAACTACGTCGTGAAACCGTTCACGCCCAATGTGCTCGGCGAACGCATCCAGGAAACGCTGGCTCGCGCCAAGGCGGCGTAAGCCCCGCGACCGACCTGGTTTCTCGGACCTGTCATCCGGTTGTTGGGCGTCGCTGACGCCCGGCTGCTTTGCCCCCGTTCCCCGGCCTGCCATGCGTGTCTTGATCGCCGACGATTCTGCTTTCATGCGTCAAGCGCTCGCCCGTGCGATCGCCGAGACCAGCGGCCTCGAAGTGGTCGGCCGAGCGAAAAACGGGAAAGAAGCCGTCGATCTCGCGACCCAGCTCAAGCCCGACGCGATCAGCCTCGACATCGAGATGCCCGAAATGGACGGGCTCACCGCCCTTCGGCACATCATGCGGGCCTGTCCGACGCGCGTTCTCATGTGTTCGTCGCTCACCACCGCCGGCTCAGTCCAGAGCCTGCAAGCCCTCCGCATGGGGGCCGCCGATGTCATCGCGAAGGAAAACGGAGCCACCCTCCCCGGCGGCGTGACATTCCACCAAGAATACATCCGACGCTTGCAAGCCCTTGCCGAATCAAGCGTTGAAGCTCGTGATACGTCAGCAAATAAGCTAACAAATACCAATCAAGGCTCTGTTGATGCCTGGACACCGCCCTGCTTGAATCGCCTGGACTTGATTGCGATCGGTTCGTCGACCGGCGGCCCGCCTGTCCTAGAGACCATTCTTGCGGCCGTGTCGCCCACCCTGCCGGTACCCGTGGTGGTGGCGCAGCACATGCCACGGATCTTCACGGAATCAATGGCCAATCGGCTTAACGACGTCGTAACCACTCCAGTCGTCCACGCTCAGAACGGCACGCCGCTCAAGCCCGGGCATATCTATATCTGTCCCGGTGGTGAGCACGCCCACATCGTAAAATCAGCCGGCCACCAGCTCCGCCTCAAAACCGGACCCGAACCTAGCACCGATCTGTATTACCCCTCTGTCGACGCTCTTTTCAGTTCGGCCGCGGAAGCCACAGGGGCAAGAACGCTCGCATTTATCCTGACGGGTATCGGCGAGGATGGCAGTATTGGTGCAAAGGCCCTGCGTGACGCGGGTGGACACCTCGTCGCACAGGACCGACAAAGTTGTGTCGTCTACGGCATGCCGCGTTCGGTGGCGGAGCGCGATCTCGCCTCGTCGGTCATGACGCCCGCCGAAATCGCCTCTCTTCTGGGTAGTTTAACCGCAAAAGTTGCGGCGTAAGCGATTCAGAAGTGTTTCACGTGGAACATAAAAAACGAACCAGTCAATCACTCCGGCTTCACGCCAAGCTTTTCGAGCAGTGCATCGAAGTCTTCGAGGCTGTGGTACTGAATGGTGACTTGGCCCGAGCCGTTCTTCCGGCCCGGGCGGATCGCGACCTTGGTGGTGAGTGCCTGCGACATCTGCCGCTCTAAATCTTGAATCCACTCGGATTTGCCCGGACCTGAAGCAGCCTTTTGGCCGGTCACAGAAGCGGGCGTTCCACGTGGAACACCTCCGTCAGCCTGGGCATCGGGGTGCCACACGGGAATATCGATATCTTGATCCTCGCCTCCGATCAAGGCATTCTCGTACCGGATCAACTCCTCAGATTGGCGAACAGTGATACCCCCAAGCGTATCAATCAAGGCAGCCGCGCGATCTTGAATGGCCATCGAGCTAGCTCCAAGCAGCGCCCGGGCATGGCCCATCGTCAGCTCACCGGAAGCGACCTTGGTTCGTAGCGAAGAGCCGAGTTCGAGCAAACGGAGCAGGTTGGACACGCTGGAACGCTTGAGGCCGACTTTCTGACCGATCTGTTCATGGGTCAGCCCGAAGTCCGCGTGGAGCACATGCAGCGCCTCCGCCCGTTCGATGGGATTGAGGTCTTCTCGCTGCAGATTCTCGACTAAAGCAAGCTCGGCCGAGGACTCGTCGTCGAGGTCACGGATAATGGCGGGCAGGGCGGGGATGCCCGCCCGCTGGGCCGCCCGCCAACGCCGTTCACCCGCGATCAGTTCATAGCCGCCCTGCACGCCGACGTCATTGGACCGGAGTCGAACGACAACAGGCTGCATCACGCCGTGCGTTCGAATGGAGCCGGCCAACTCGTCAAGCTTGCCGTCGTCAAAGTGCGTTCGTGGCTGATGGGGATTGGGCGAAACTTCGGTGAGATCGAGCCAGACGAGCTCGAGTTCAGCATGTAGCCCCGACTGGGCCATCGCAGAATCCGACGTTCCACGTGGAACCTCTGGACCCGTGGGATCCATCCCGTCGGCAGAAAATTCGACCCGATCAGGAGTTCCACGTGGAACGTCCGTGGCGGAATTCGATTCCACTGCCTGGGTGGAGGAAATGGGCGGGGCGGGTGGGGTGACGGAAACGGCCGATCCCATTAGCGAACTTAAACCTCGGCCCAACCGTGAAGGACGCTTGGTATCCGCCTTCTCGGCGCCGGAAGAAGGGCTACTCGTTAGGGAATCGGACATAAAAACCTCCGTGTCATGGAATCGGGATCGAGCCACGCTTTGTCCATAAGCGAATCTCATCATAGCGATCCAACACGAGTCCGATGAAGCGCATTTTGTTTGGTTTTTGATTGTATTTGTTTCTGGGAAGACCCACTCTTTGCGAAGGCCGATAACGGTGTTCCGTGAGGGTTTCGCTTGCCCAGAATGAAAAATGTCGTAATTTAGGCAAGGGATCAGTGAACGTCGTCCGATGACGTTCGTAACAGGGGAATACAGCAAATCCCCACAAGGCGGGCTGATTAAAACCGATCTTTCTCCTCCGCCATGCCCCGAGCTTCATGCACGGGGCATGGTTTTTATCCCGATTCGCCGAGCTGACGCAAGATGTTGGTCGTACTTCGACCGGCCACCAGTGGCACCAATTCGACGCGGCCGCCGGCGGCTTCGACGACTTCGTGGCCGACGACGTCGTGTTTTTGGTAGTCCGCGCCTTTAAGCAGCACATCCGGGGACACCGCTTGGATCAGCGACAGGGGGGTGTCATCGTCGAAGACCACGACGTAGTCGATGCTCTGCAGTTCCGAGAGGACGAGCACGCGGTCCGGTTCTTGGTTGATCGGGCGGGGTGGGCCGGGCTTGTCGGACTTGATACGGGCGATCGACGCATCGGAGTTCAGGCCGACCACGAGCAAGTCCGCGTGCGTGGCGCATGAGCGAAGGTACTGCACATGACCGGCATGAAGCACGTCGAAACAGCCGTTGGTGAAGGCGACGGTTTTGCCCGCGCTGCGGTGGGCACGGAGTTCAGGGAGAAGCTGCTCGAGCGTGCGGGCTTTGCCGAGGGTTTCGTGTTGTTCACGGAGGACCTCCAAGAGCAGATCGTCGAGCGGGATGGGCACGACGCCGGGCTTTTCGACTTCGAGGCCCGCGGCGAGGTTGGCCAGCGCGACGGCGTCGGGCCAGTTGGCTTCGTTGGCCACCGCGCCGGCGAGCGCGGCGAGGACCATGTCGCCGGCCCCGGTGACGTCGTACACAGCTCGGGCGCGGGTGGGCACGTGGTGCTCGGTGCCGGAAGGATCGCGAAGCAGCGCGCCGGATTTGTCGAGAGTAATCACGACGTGCCGGATACCGTGTTGATCTTGGAGCTCCCGGGCCATCTCCGAGGCTTCGGCCAGATCGGCGTCGGGGTTGCTGGGCCTGCGGGCGGTCGCCAGTCGGGCCTCGGTGCGATTGGGCGTGATCGCAGTGGCGCCGGCGTATTTCGTGTAGTCGGGGATGGCGGCGGGATCGACGAGCGCCGGAATGTTGGCCTGGTGGGCAAGGGAAATCAGTTCCTGACAGAACCGCGGGGTGCAGACGCCCTTGGCGTAATCCTCGAGGCAGACGACATCGATCTGGTCCGAGTCGATGAGTTGCTGGGCCCGGGCGAGCAACGCGTCCACGGCCAAGTCGTCGAGCGGTGTGCGGTCTTCGACGTCCAGGCGAAACATCTTTTGCGGATGGCGGTGTTGGGCGAGCCCGACGAGGTTGTGTTTGATCGTTGTCGGTCGGCCCCCGGAAGCGGGGACCAACCCCGACACGTCGATGCCGGCGTCGCGCATCGCGTCCGATAAATCTTGGCCGGTGGCGTCGCTGCCGACGATGCCTAGGGCAATCGCTTCGCAGCGTAGGGCCACGAGGTCGCGGCAGACGTTGGCGGCGCCGCCGGGCCGATCGTCGGTGGATTGCACCTCGAGGATGGGCACGGGGGCGTCGGGGCTGAGGCGATCGACGTGACCGAAGCTATAGCGGTCCAACATGAAATCGCCCGCAACGAGGACACGTCGGGGCTGCCATCGGTCGAGCAGGTCGAGCAGCTTGGGCGGGGCGGTGGGCATGTGGGGCCATCCGAAGTGCGAAGTCAGGGAGCGCTGTCAGGCGGGGGGAGCTTCTCGCGGAGCAGGGCGTCGAGCGCCTCAGCGCCGTGCGAAAACTGCATCGTGACGCCGGGGCGATAAACAGGAAGCGAGAGCTTGACGCGGTTGGCGGTTTTTCGCCACTTGACCCAGTCTTTTTCAGTCGTGACCACGGCCGAGCCGCCGCGTTCGGCCGTGGCGTTGAAGATGGAGACAATGTCGCCTCGGCCGTAGCGGTGGTGGTCATCGAAGGCCGAGAACCCCACGACGCGATGAGCCGCGTCTCGGAGTTGCCGCTCGAAAGTGTCGGGGTTGCCGATGCCGCAGACGCCGTAGACATCCAAACCCTCCAGCGTGTCCAAGGGCACGGTTTTGTGACCCAAGCGCAGAGTCGTCCAGGCGTGACGAGCGTGGGCCAACGGCGGCTTGCCGGTGAGCTTGGTGAGTCGGGCGATCAGCGTCTCGAGTGATTCAGGCGTCACCTGATCGGTCCGGGTGAGCATCAACGCGTCGGCCCGGTTCAAGGCTGACAACGGCTCACGCAGCAACCCTCGGGGCAGCAAGCGGTCAAAACCGAAGGGCCGAGTGGCGTCGATCAAGACCAAGTCCAAGTCGCGTCGGGCGCGGCGGTGCTGAAAGCCGTCATCCAGCACAAAACACGTGGTGTCGGGGACACGCTGGAGGACTTGCCGGGCGGCCTTGACGCGGGAGGGGTGGGGCTCAACGGGGACATCCGGGCCGAGCGCTTGGCGGAGGACTTCCACTTCGTCGGCGTTGCGTTTGGCTTCGAGGTCTGAGGTGCCGTAGCCGCGAAGCAGGACGGCGGGGCGGTGGCCGTGGTCGCGGAGTCGGCGGACCAGCTCGACCGTCATGGGGGTTTTGCCGGTGCCGCCGGTGGTTAGGTTGCCGACGCTGACGGTGGGTCGGCCCAGCGATCGGGCACGCAGGTTCTTTTGAAACCGGTCGGCATAGAGCAGCGTGCGGTAACCCGGGCGGGCGGCGGACAGGGCAAGCCGCCAGGCGTGGGCACGGGGGTCACGGTCTTGGCCGGACATCACGCGGAGGAAGCGGGCGTGGCCCGGCCAAAGCCTGGACTTGAGCTTGGGAAAGGCAAATAGCGAGTTCATGGCGACGCCTCGGCATCTGCCTTCACGATCCCCCGTGCCGCCAATACCGACACCAATTGATCCATGGGCAAGCCGGTGACCGTCGTGGGATCGCCCTGCACCCGGATCGGCCAACCCGCGGCCAACCGGTCGTCGAGGTTGTAGCCGCCGGCCTTTCCCCGCCAAGCGTTGGTCTGGGCGTAAGCCTGCAGCTCCACGTCGGCGACCGGGCCCCAGGAGACGGTGGCGGCGTCCGACCAGGCGGTTTGCTCGGTCACCTCGCCGTGGGCATCAACCAGAAGCAGACCCACGGCGGTCACCACGTTGTGCGAGGCGTTCACGAAGGATTGCAACATGCTTCGCAGGGCCTCCACGTTTTCGGGCGTGCCGAGCCATTTGCCGTTGACGTCCACGCAGACCGTGTCCGCTCCAAGGATCACCGCGTTCCGCACCGTACGCAATGCCTGCACCGAGTGGGCCTTGCGGAGGGCGGTGAACTTAGTAAAGGACGCCGCGTCGTCGTCCGCCTCCGGCTGCGGCGTCGCCGGGTCGTCGTACGGCGGGTCGATCACGGTCAATCGCTCCCCCAGCCCGGCCTGCTCTAACAGGCACCGCCGACGCGGACTACGGCTGGCCAACACCAGCGGGGGCCCGGGTTCAACTGGCTGGTCAGGCGGCATCGCGAGCACCATCCGATCCTACCGGCAGAGCCTTCCACGCAAACGGCGAGCAACTTTCCACGGCAATGTTCAAGCCCAATCCGCCCCGGCCCCGATAAGCCGGAGGTCTGGAAAAAGTGCAGATCGGCGGTGGCTCGTGAGAGGGGCCACCCCCGCAAGTATGAAGTGCCCAGCCCGCCGTCCCGCTTCTTTTGGAAGAGCCCCGTGCGAACCATCGCCATCCTGAACCAGAAGGGCGGCTGCGGTAAGACCACCACCGCGATCAATCTCGCCGCCACCCTGGCCGGCAAGGGGTTCCGCGTGCTGATCGTCGACATGGACCCGCAGAGTCACTGCGCACTGGGCCTGTCCGTGCCCGAGCAACGCATCGAACGCGGCACGGCCGAGCTGCTCCACGCCGGCTTGGACGGCTCGCTGGGCGTCGCCGATCTAACCTGGCAAGTCTCGCGGAACCTCGACCTGCTGCCCTCGACCATGGCCCTGGCGACGATGGAGCAGCGGCTCGCCAGTCAGCCGGATAAAGACCGCCGGCTATCCCAAGTGCTCTCGCCCGTCGCCGACCGCTACGACGTCTGCGTCCTGGACTGCCCCCCGTCCATCGGCCTGCTCACCTTCAACGCCCTCCGCGCCGCCGACGAAGTGCTCATCCCCGTCGAAACCGGCTACTTCGCCCTCCAAGGCTCCGTCCGCCAAGCCCGCACGATCGAGATGCTCATCCAACGCGTCGGCCACCGCGTGCGGTTCTCGATCCTGCCGACGATGTACGACGTCCGCACAAAGCTAGCCCGCGAAATCCTCGGCGAACTCAGGAAGCACTTCGACGAGGCCGTGCTGCCCTGCGTCATCAACTTCAACAGCAAACTCAAAGAAGCCGCGGCCCTGGGCCAACCCATCACCGAATACGACCCGTCGTCCACCGGCATGAAGGATTTCGAAGAGCTCGCCAATTGGCTGCTGAATCACCCGCCCGCCAAGCCGGAGATCATGCCGGCCGCCGACGCCGAATACAACGCCCCGCTGGGCACCGCCGACGCCCCGATGCACGCGACGCCTCGGGCTCCGGGCGCATTCGCTCCGGGATCGCCCGCCGCCACGCCCGCCGACGCGGACCCCGCATCTCAAGGATCCATCCCGGCCCCCGCCGCAGCGCCCGCCATGTCCCGGGCCGCCGAACTTGCCGAACGCGCCCGCGGCCTGTCCACCCGCACCGCCGCGCTGTCCGCCCGCTTGGCCAAAAAATACGACGAGCAAGTGCCGCCAAGCCCGTCGATCCGCGAGGCCGAGGCTCCGCAAGTGTCCGAACGGGTTTTGGGCGTGTCGGTCACCAAACAAGGCGTTCTGTTCGTGCAACCCATGGCCCCCGGTAACACATGCGGAAGCAACGGAGGCCAGGCCAGCGACACGGTAAAGAACCTCGCCCTCGCCGCCGACTTCAACGACTGGAACCCCAGCAAAACGCCGCTCATCCGTAACGACGCCCTGGGCGTCTGGCAGGCCGTCGTTCAACTCCCGCCCGGCCGATATCGCTACCGCCTGGTGCAAGATGGCCAGTGGGTCCAAGACCCCCACAATCCCCACACTGAAACCAACCCCTTCGGCGAACTCAACAACATCGTCAATGTCCCCGCCGTCGCGATCCCCGAAAGATCACCGCAACCCATCACCCCCGCCCAGGCTCCCCACGCCCTCGCCTGATCTCCCCGCAACCACACCACGACACGCCACCGGCCGTCACGGACGACGCCCCCATGCCCCATACGTCGCCCCCCACCAACCCCGACCGCACGCAGCAAACCCTCGACGACCTCGCCGATCTGTTCCTCACCGGCACCGACCCCGCTCCCGACCCCACCCCCGCCCCAGGAACACACACCGCAGCTGTGGCCGTCGCCGCGTCGCCTGCGCCAGTCGCCAAAAAGCCCACGTTCACGGAACGTGCACACGAGCCGTCGCCAAGACCCTCACCAAAGCCCAGGGATGGCCGCCGCCCAGCCGCTGCGCCGGCGTCCCCCGATCTCCCCACCACGCCCCGCCTTGAGGCCGTCTTGCTGGGCAACCTGCCGGGCATGGCCCACGTCTGGCTCACCCAATACGCCCAACTCCTCGCCGAGCAAGACGGCCCGGTCCTCCTGCTCACCGTCAACCCCGATCACCGGCAGGATGGCCAAACGCTCGGTTGCCTCGAAGCCGAACTCATCGAACCCCGCGTCGGCGATGTGCTCCATCGTTTCTCGCCGACCAAACAGGCCGAACCGGACCAAGAAGAACCCGACAACGACTGGTTCGCCCCCTTCCCCCAAACCGGTGCGAGCCGCCCCCCAGAACCGCCCGCCCCAAGTCACGACGACGCGGACCTCGCCGACCTGATCGGCTTCGACGCCGCCCGCACCGCCGTCGCCGAACGCCGGGTCGCCCCGCCGCAGACACAGGACAGCGCCACCGACTCGATTGCTCAACTCCTACGTACCCACCTCGCCGACGCCGACCCCGCCCGCCGCGTCGCCACCGTCCTGATCTACGCCGACACGCACCCCCGCGAGATCGACCGCCTGCTCGACGTGGGCGTCTGGACCCTGCTCACCGGGGCCGACCCCACCGCCGTCGCCGCCGCCGGCTTCGCGCTGGAATCCCTCGCCGCCGCCGACCCCCAGACCCGCGCCGCCGAGGTCGGCGTCTTCGTGCTCGGCAGCCCGCCCGACAAGGCCGCCGCCGCCGCCGACCAGATCGCGGACGCCGCCGCAGGGCACTTCGACCGGCCCCTCGCCAACCTGGGACACCTCCAGAAAATGCGTCCCGCCGCCGTCCGCACGCTTGGCACCTTCGCCCGCCTCGACGCCCAGTGGGCCGACCTGATCGCCAGCCTCGACGCCATGGACGCGCCCACACTTGAGCCCGCAACCGCAAGACCGGAAATTCAGGAACGCACAGAACCCGCTCAAATTGCCGCCGAACCGCGCGAAACCCCCAAGCGTCAGCCCATCCCCGAGCCGCCCGAACCGGCATGGCCCAAGCCGGATCAACCCGCCTCCGCAACACCCAAGCCCCACGCCGAGACCACCGTTCGCCGTTCGGTTCTCGACGACTTTTTCACCCGCGCCCGCCATCAAACACAGGCCCAAACGCAAACCACCGACTCCGACGCCGCGCGACGCGACACCGAGATCGAAATCTCCCGCACGTTTCCGCGGACTCCGACGACGCTTGCCGAAACCGAGACTCCGCAAAGCAAGCGACCGGACACCAAGCCGCAGCACGAAAGCCGCCCGCAGCGCGACGCCGTGCCGCACAAGCTCCGCCCCGAGCCCGCCGCCTCCGTCGCGTCCGAGCCCCAACTCACCAATCTTCTCGCCGACACCGACCCCACGCTCGATCTGCACGTGCTGCCCGTCCGCTGCCCCGAGCACCCCGACCTCCAACTCGCCGCCGGTGCAGACGGCCAACTCCACCTGCTCGCTCGACTGACCGACGCCGACCACCCCCGCGCGACCCTGCTGTCGCTCACCGACGCCCGCCGCTGGGCCACCCAACACCGCGAACTTCTCGCTCTGGCCATGTCGCAAGCGCCCAGCAACGGTGATCGCCGCAACCAAGTTCCAACCGACCCGACCCTCCACCTCTTCACCGATCAGCCCGACCGCGCCGTCCCCCTGATCTCCCGCATCGATCCCACGATCCGTCTCCACCTCCTCCAGCACCTCCCGCTGCAAACCGGCCCAACTTGGCTCGCCACACCCCTCCAAACCGTCGGCTGACGCCACGCCTCAAACTGCCATTCCGGCAGTCTTTCACCTCCTAAACTCTACGAAAACCACGGAATTCCGCGGTTTTTGTGTCGTTACGCCCGTGCCCCACCGGCGCGCCCTTTGCCTAACACCAATCGAGCACATCCATGGCCGTCACTTTCGAAGACTACTACCAGACCCTCGGCCTCAAGCGGGACGCCTCCGCCGCGGACATCAAGCGCGCCTACCGCACCCTCGCCCGTAAGCTGCACCCGGACGTCAACAAAGACGACCCCGAGGCCGCCGCGAAGTTTTCCAAGGTCTCCGAAGCCCACGACGTCCTGTCCGACCCCGAGAAACGCAAGAAATACGACCAGTTCGGCGAAAACTGGAAACACGGCCAAACCATCAACCCCGAGGATTTCGGCGGGTTCGGCGGCGGCTTCCGCGGCGGCCCTTCCGGGGGCGGCGGCGGGTTCCGATTCGAATCCGGCAATGGCGGGTTCAGCGATTTTTTTGAGTCCGTCTTCGGCCAGATGCGCGACGCCCACGCCCAGGACGCCGCCGGCCCCGGAAACTCCGGATTCCGCACCTCGGCCCCGCCAATGCAGGAGCACCCACTCACCGTCACGCTCCACGAGACGCTGCACGGCGGCACCCGCTCGCTCAGCCTCCAAGGCCCGCAGGGCGACCAGAGCATCGACGTGAAGATCCCCGCCGGCGTCCGCACCGGGAGCAAAATCCGGCTCAAAGAGCACGGCCTGCTGCTGAAAATCACCCTCGCCCCGCACCCCGACTACACCGTGACCGGGGCCGACCTCACCGCCGACGTGCCGCTGGACCCCGCGACCGCGGCGCTGGGCGGACCCGTCGACGTCGCCACGCCCGACGGCAAGACCGCCACCCTCACCGTCCCGCCCGGCACGTCCAGCGGCGCGAAACTCCGCCTCCGCGGCCAGGGCCTGCCCCGGAAACCCAACGCGGACGAACGCGGCGACCTGCTGGCCCGCCTGATGATCCGCGTCCCCAAACACCTGACCGACGAACAGCGCAGCGCGTATGAAGCCTTGCGTGATGCGAAACCAACCTAACCCCCACCGCGCCGCCGGGGCAGCAATAAGACTGCCTCGGGGTGTCGGGGGCGAAGCCCCTGACCGCCCGCCGCGCAGGCGCTTCTCCAAGAAAGAAGCCAACCATGAACCTCTCCAAGCTCACCGAAAAATCCCGCGACGCCCTCCAGGCCGCCCAAGGCCTCGCCGCCCAACACGGCCACCAGGCCCTCGACAACGAGCACCTGCTGCTCGCGCTGGTCCGCCAGTCCGACGGCCTGCTCCCCCGCCTGCTCGACAAGCTCGGCCGACCCGCCGACGTGGTCGCTGGCGAGCTGCAACGCGCACTCGACAAACAACCCAAAGTGTCCGGCGGCGGCGCGACGCAGATCGGGGCAACGAACCAGCTCCAGAAGCTGCTCGCCGACGCGGAACAACACGCCACGCAGATGACCGACGAGTTCGTCTCTGTCGAACACCTCGTCCTTGCGTTGTTCGATCAGCCCGACACGCCCGCCGGCAAAGTCTTCGTCGACCTAGGCGTCACGAAGGACGCGTTCCTGTCCGCGCTCACCGACGTGCGCGGCAGCCAGCGCGTCACCACCGACAACCCCGAAGCGACCTACGACGCCCTGACCAAATACGGCCAGGACCTCGTCGACGCCGCCCGCAACGGCAAGCTCGATCCCGTGATCGGCCGGGACGACGAGATCCGCCGCACCATCCGCATCCTCTCCCGCAAGACCAAGAACAACCCCGTACTCATCGGCGAGCCCGGCGTGGGTAAGACCGCGATCGTTGAAGGTCTCGCGCAGCGCATCGTGCGCGGCGACGTGCCGGACGACCTGAAGAACAAGACGATCTTCGCGCTGGACATGGGTGCCTTGATTGCCGGAGCCAAGTTCCGCGGCGAGTTTGAAGAGCGTCTCAAAGCGGTCCTGAACGAAGTCAAGCAGTCTTCCGGGGGCGTGCTGTTGTTCATCGACGAGTTGCACATGATCGTCGGGGCGGGCAAGACCGAGGGAAGCATGGACGCGGGCAACCTGCTCAAGCCCATGCTCGCCCGCGGCGAACTGCACTGCATCGGCGCGACCACGCTCAACGAGTACCGGCAATACATCGAGAAGGACGCCGCGCTCGAACGACGCTTCCAGCCCGTGCTCGTCGACCAGCCCACGGTCGAAGACACGATCTCCATTCTCCGCGGTTTGCGCGAACGCTTCGAAGTGTTCCACGGCGTCCGCATCACCGACAACGCGATCGTCAACGCGGCGACACTGTCGCACCGTTACATCGCGGATCGCTTCCTGCCCGACAAGGCGATCGACCTGGTCGATGAGGCCTGCTCGCTCATCAAGACCGAGATGAACTCGATGCCCGCCGAGTTGGACGATCTGACGCGGCGTGTGATGCAGTTGGAAATCGAAGAAGCCGCGCTTAAGAAAGAAGACGACGACGCGAGCCGAGCCCGCCTGTCCGCGATCACCGAAGAACTCGCCAACCTCAAGGAGCGTGCGGATGCGATGCGCGCCCAATGGGAACACGAGCGCGGCGGCGTCGGCCAGGTCCGCGAGCTGCGCGAACAGATCGAGCAGACCAAGCTGCAGATCGAGCAGGCCGAGAACGCGTACGACCTGCAGAAAGCCGCCGAGTTGAAGTACGGAAAGCTTCCCGAACTCGAAAAGAAACTCGCGACACTCTCGGAGCCCGGAGCGTCAGCGACGGGTCAGCCGACAATGAGCCAGTCCGCAACGGATCAGCCGGGCGCTCACGCTTCCGGCTCAGAAGAGGACGCCTCCGACAGACCCAAACTCTTCCGCGACACCGTCACCGACGACGAGATCGCCGAGATCGTCGGCCGGTGGACCGGCATCCCCGTGTCTCGCCTGCTCGAAGGCGAACGCCAGAAACTGCTCAAGCTTGACGAAATTTTGCACGAGCGTGTCGTTGGTCAAGACGAGGCGGTGCGTCTGGTGTCCGATGCCGTGCTGCGCGCCCGGGCCGGCATCAGCGACCCCGATCGGCCGATTGGTTCGTTCCTGTTCCTCGGCCCCACCGGCGTCGGCAAGACCGAACTGTCCAAAGCCCTCGCCGAAGCGCTCTTCGACAGCGAAGCCAACCTCGTCCGCCTCGACATGTCCGAGTACATGGAGAAACATTCCGTCGCCCGCCTCATCGGGGCGCCTCCCGGATATGTCGGGTACGACGAGGGCGGCCAGCTCACCGAGGCGGTCCGCCGCAAGCCGTACAGCGTGCTGCTCTTCGACGAGGTCGAGAAGGCCCACCCGGACGTGTTCAACGCGCTGCTGCAACTGCTCGACGACGGCCGGCTCACCGACAGCCAGGGCCGAACCGTGGACTTCAAGAACACCGTCGTCATCATGACGTCCAACCTCGGCTCGCGTCACTTGCTCGACGACGCCATCACCGGCGGCGGCGACATCTCCGAGCAGAGCCGCAACGCGGTCATGGCCGACGTCCGCTCGCACTTCCGCCCCGAGTTCCTCAACCGCGTCGACGAGATCGTGCTGTTCAAACCGCTGACGCTCCGCGAGATCGAGTCGATCGTCACCCTGCTGGTCGCCGACCTGGCCCGCCGCCTCGAAGACCGCCGGATCACGCTCGAACTCACCGACGCTGCCGTGTCGCACATCGCCGCCGCGGGCCACGACCCGGTGTACGGCGCCCGCCCGCTCAAGCGTTACCTCCAGCGCGAACTCGAGACCCGCATCGGCCGGGAGCTCATCGCGGGGAACGTGCCCGACGGCAGCAGCATCACGGTGGATCACCACGACGACACGGGCCTGACCGTTGTCGCCGACTCCTCGCCCCGCGAACAGCCCGACGATCCCCCCGCCGCCTCGGCAGCGTAATCTTCAACCTAAACAAAATGCGAACATAGACCGCGCGGCCACGGCCGCGCGGTCTTACTTACACATCCCGCAACAGGGTAAGACGCTCCGAAACCATTGACGTGCCATGGCCACGAAATACCATCGACTTCTCGTGATTGCCATGAACCGTCTTGCTGCCCGGGTTCTGTTCCCCGCCGTCTGCTTCGCTCCGCCCGCGGGGGCTGCGGTTCTGGCCGAGCAGGCATTTGAGCCTAGCCCGCATCCCTGGGCTTACACCCTTGATCCCGATCCCGTCGCGGCCGGGTTCCATCCGAGCCTCAGCCGATTCGGGATCACCGACGATCTGGGCAATTTCACCCTCGGCTCGGGCGACTTCCTGGGCGTTCGCAACGCCGGCGACCTCGCCAACCCCCACGGCCAATCCGTCTTCGTCCGCTTTGCCGAAATCACCCTCACGCACCACCAAGACGTCGAACTCCGCTTCGACTACCGCGTCCGGGACTTCGATCCCGGCGAATCCGTGGGCTACGAACTCTTCCTGAATGGCGTCAGCCAAGGCGACACCGTACTGGTCGCCGGCAAAACCGCCCGGTCCGACGTGTCCGGCTCCGTCGCGATCCCCCTGCCCGACGCCGCCGACGCCGTGTCGCTGGTCCTCCGCGTCACCCAAAGCGGCACCGGCGACTACACCGGCTTCGACAATTTTCAAATTCACGCGATGCCCGAGCCTTTATCCGCCGGCCTTTTGGCCCCTTGGGTCCTGGCCGCCCGCTTCAGGCCAAGACATCTGTCCCAAAGCTGAGCGGCCTACACGCCGCTTCGCCGCCGCTATGTAAGCGTTGCGCTAAGTCTGTCAGTATTCGCATAACTTTCGACCTTGCCTCTTGACGCCACGCCAAAGATATTCATGATGGTGTCAGCGGTGCCTGCCGTGTCGCCGGAACCTCTCCGGCATGAGAAGAGAGACGCAACCCTGATTTTCCAAGTAGGAGTTCCGAGATGAAGAATTTTACGCTGTTCTGTGCTGCCACCCTCGTAAGCGGTAGTGCCTGTGCTGTGCCGATTACCGAAACCTTTACCTATGTCGATGGTGACCTCGTTGGAAACGGCGGCTGGACGAACATCAGCGGTAGCGGCGACTTGATTCAAGTGGTAAGCGGCCAAGCCGTTCTTTCGCATGGAGGCGGTTCCCGTGAAGACTTAGGCTTGCCCCTCGGTTTCGATTTCACCACAGGGACCGTCACCGCAAGTTTTGACTTGATCGTTACCGACGACAGCGCGATTTCTGGCAGCGACTCCGAATACTTTGCACACTTCTCGAATGCGGGCAGCAGTTCTAGTTTCGTTGCTCGCCTCGACGTGGTGCCTGGTGGTTCGGGCGGCGATTACTCCCTCGGCATCTCGACGATCTCAAGCACCGCCGAAGCAACCTTGCCGGTGGACTTCACGTTTGGTGTCACCGTGCCCGTTGAATTGACTTTCGATCTTGATGCCGGCCTCGCCGATTTGACGGTCGGAACCGACTCGGTCGCTTCCACGACCGTGTCGACCGGTGAAACGATCAACATGTTCAATCTGCGTCAATCGAACTCGAGCAGCGATGAAACGATCACGATCGATAATCTGAGCATCGTTCCTGAGCCCGGCTCGGCCATCCTCGCTGGCCTCGGTGCCGTCGCCATGCTGCGTCGTCGCTCGGCCTAAGTTGGTCTGAATGCATTTGATACACACACGTCCGCGGGAAACCCTGCGGGCGTGTTTTTTTGAGAGGACGGGAATCAACGCGAGGACCAAAGCCGGATCGTCAATCTCCGGCAAACCCCTTGACGCCCGCTCCCAGATCGGCAGAATCATTGACGGTAGATCGCAGGGATCCGCCCACGCACGAAAACTCTCAGGAGATGGAAAGATGAAGACCTCGACTCTCATGGCGGCGCTCGCGGCCGGCACCCTTGGAACCTCGGCCTCGGCGGCCCTGTTCCTCAACGAAGTCCTCGCCAGCACGACCGGCGCCGACAGCGAATTCATTGAGATCTACAACAGCGGCTCGTCCGCCGTTGATCTCACCGGCTACACGATCGACGAAATCGAATCCGACGCGGCTGGCACTCTGGGCACCGTCGACGATACGTTTGTGATTCCCGACGGTGCGTCCGTGCCCGCCGGCGGCTACTACGTCATCGGCAACGCCGAATTCGAGACGGCGTTCGGCTTCACCTCTGACCTGACTCTCCCCATTTCGATCGAGAACAGCTCGTACACGCTCATCCTCAAGGATGCGCTGGGTGCCGCGGTGTACACCGCCTTCAGCGACGACGGCGACGGCGTTCCCCAGGGCACGCCCGACATCTCGATCCCGGTAGACGGTACGTTCCTCGCGGCCGGCTATTACCTGGTTGGCGACGGCGGCTCGACCGCCGAGTTCCTCGAGTTCTCGCCCAAGCCCGCCGCCAGCGCGACGCCCGGTGCCGAGAACCTGCCCGAACCCGCGACCGCCGCGCTGCTGGGCCTGGGTGCCCTCGCCATGCTGCGTCGCCGCTCGGCCTAATCCGGAATCAAAAATTTCAAAAGCTCTTCGAAGCCCGCGTTCCTCGAACGCGGGCTTTTTTAACCCTCGGCCATGGCCCATACCGTCAGCCGGCCCAGGCATCCAACACGCCCGCTGCCCCCAGCACCACGCTCACCACGCCGTTGACCGTAAGAAACGCGTGGTGCAAAAGGGGCGCGTTCGGCGAGGTGGTCCCCTGCCGGCGACGACGCAGCGCCAAAACCACCAACGCGTGCTCAGTGATCAGCAGGCCCACCACCATCGCGGCGGCGGCTTGCGTGATCATGCCCAACAGCGGCGACGTGGTGACCGCCAGCACGAGGGCCGCCACGGCGATGACGTGCAAAGCCCGGGAGCACCCCAGCGCCTTGGCCGTGCCAAGCTTGGCGGGGATGGCGTGGAGGCCGAGCTTGCGATCGACGTCCGCATCCGCCAGGGCGTACAGCACGTCAAATCCCGCGACCCAGGCGGCAACGAAGCCGGCGATGAACCAAACGGTGGGCTGGGCGAGAAACGTCGGTTCGATCGCGATCGCCGCCGCGACCGGGCTGACGGCCAGCGCGACGCCCAGAATCAGATGGCAAAGTGCCGTGAAGCGCTTGGCGAAGGAGTAGGACGCGACGAGTATCAGCACGCCGGGTCCGAGCAGGGCGGGCCACGCGTTGCCCCGGAAGACGAAAAAGCCAAGCGTCGCAACCACGAAGCCCACGGCCGTGAAAGCGATCGCGGCGGCCGCAAAGCGTCGGGTCATCCGCCCAGCGGGGATCGCTCGGCCGACCGTCCGCGGATTCGCGGCATCAAAGGTCGCGTCGGCCAAGCGGTTCACGGTCATCGCGAACGTGCGGGCCAAGACCATACAGAGCACGATGAGCGCCGCCTCGGTCCACGTCGGTAACCGAGAAGCCGACGCCGACGCGAGCACCATCGCCCATAGGGCAAAGGGTAAGGCGAACACGGTGTGCGACAGCTTGATGTCTCGGCCTAACGCGATGAGCTGGGCGGAGACCGGCGGCGTGTCGCGTCGCGTGGAAGACAGGGGCAAGGCGTCGGCCATCGCTTCAACTCACCGGTTCGCGTCGGCCCGAACAGCCCGCATGTTGCCCGGCCAACGCAACTTCAGATCGTGCGTGACGTCCAAGTGATCCAAGACCCGGCCCACCACGAAATCCACGAGGTCTTCGACGGTTTCGGGCAGCATGTAAAAACCCGGGTTGGCCGGGAGGAGGACCGCGCCCGCATCGTGGGCCGTCAAAGCGTTCTGCAAATCGATCCGCGAGAGGGGGGTTTCTCGGTGAACCAGGATGAGCTTGCGGCGTTCCTTGAGCGTGACGTGGGCGGCGCGGTGAATGAGGTGCGACGCCTGACCGGTGGCGACGGCCCCGAGCGTGTTGGACGAGCAGGGGATCACGACCATGCCGTCATGGCGGAAGCTGCCCGAGGCGATGGTGGCCCCGACGTCTTTGGGATGGTGGACGATGAGATGCTCGGGCGTTTCCGCCGCGTCCGGCAAACCGGCCAGCCGCGCGGGGTCGAGGCTCTCCATACCCAGCTCGTCGCGGAGCAGGCGTTGGCCCAACGCGGACGCCACGACGTGGGTCTCGACGCCGGCGGCGACAAGCAACTGGATCGTCCGCGTGGCGTACATCGCACCCGAGGCACCGGTGATGCCCACGACGACGCGTTGCGGGGCGTTGGAAGAATTCGGCGAAGACGCTTGCATGATCCACGAGCATAGCGCGGCGGCCGTGCGGGAGCGGTATAACTGTTGACGGACGCGGAGAACGTGGGTTGGTTTTCGTGCGATGCACACCGGCGGCGGCCTCACATCAGGGAGAGAAAGACCATGGCGATCACGGCCAGAGAACCGGGCAGGAAACCGGCCAGGACATGGGCCAATGGAACGAGCGGCCTCCATCGGGGATGGCTGGGGTTTGTGTGCGTGTCGATCGGATTCGCTGGGGCCGCAGCGGGGCAGGTCGTCTCGAACGGACAGACGCTGCCGACCATCGCGGACGGGTCGAGCGTCGCCACCGGCGGACAGTTCGTCATCGGTGCCGACCAAGCCGGCGAGGTCACGATCGACTCGGGGGGCAGCCTCCGCACCGCGGGCATCACGCTCGGCCAGCAAGTCGGTGGCGAGGGGCAACTCCAGCTGCGTGGTTCCGGAGCGCTCACCGATAGCTTGGACGATCTGGTCATCGGCGACGCGGGGGCCGGACAAGTGCGGGTGCTGGACCACGCCCGCCTCACGACCGGCCCGGTGTCGGATCTGGTGATCGCAAAGCAGCCTGGCGCTCAGGGGCGACTCGTGGTCGACGGTGACGCCACGGCCGACCTCGGCGGGCACGGCTTCGTCAACGCCTGGCATCCCGAGTCCCCGGGGCGGCCGACGGTCTCGCTGGACCAGGGCGCGATCCTGCGTTTTGCGGTGGGCAATCCCGCGAGCGTCGCGGCTGGGCAGGCAGGCTCCTTGGCTTTGGGTTTTGCGAGTACTCACACGACCACGCTCACGGCAGCGGGCGAGGGAACACTGCTAAACGTGCCGGGCGTCTGGTCTTTGGGGCATACCGCGCCCGGCGAAGCGGAACTCTTTGATGGATCCCATGCGACACTGGGGACCTTACATCTGGGCGTCGCGGCCCCGGCTTCTTTGCTCATGAACGGTGCCTCGTTGTCGGCCGACACGCTCGACGCCGGCACCGCGCCCCACGCGCCCGCCACGCTCGTTGGCGACGAACACACCACGATCCAACTCGGCCAAGGCGGCCTGCGCTTCGGGCCGATTGCGGGCATCTCGCCCAACGCCCAAGTCGATCCCCCCGCCCCGGCGAACTTCACCCTGCGTGGCACGCTCACGAGCCAGGGCCCCATCGACCTGGGTGGCACCGCCGATGCGCAAGGCCACCTGTTGCAATTGCTCGGCCACGACGCCACGCTCGTTACGCCGCAAGAACTCCGCCTCGGCGGACCGACGTCCCACGATCGCGCAACCCTCCGCCTCGCCGGCTCGACCGCCAACGCTGAATCCGCCTCCGTCGAACCCGGCGGTACGCTCACGGGCCACGGCACGCTCCTGTTCGACCGACAACTCAACGTCGCGGGCACGGTCCACGCCGCCGGCGTGTTGACCGTCGATGCCGACCGACTCAGCCGATTCTTCGCCGACGCCACGTTGGCGGTGGATGTCGCCGTCGTTCCGATCGATCACGACGACGATCCGCACACCCCGACCATCCCGACCCTCGTCCACGGCACGCTACGTTTCACCGACGACGCCCGACTCGACGGCACGCTCGACATCCGCCCCCAGACCGGGTTCCCCAACCTGCCGCTTTCGGACCTGCCGGAATATCAGCCGTTCGTGCTCGCCGAAACCAACGGCACCTTCACCGGCTGGTTCGACCGCATCGACACGCCGGGCATCCCCCTCGACGCCCCACTTGGCGAATCACCGGCTGACCTTCCGCAAGACGTCCTCGCCGTCGTTCAAACCGACACGGCCCTCATCGCTCAGCGAGCCCGCGTCGGGGACGCCAATCTGGATCGTCGCGTCGATCAGCAGGACCTCAACGCCGTGCTGAGCAACTGGGGCGCCTCCACTGCGAGCCGGGCGTTGGATTGGTCCGACGGCGATTTCAACGGCAACGGCGTCATCGAACAAACCGATCTCAACGCCGTGCTCAACCGTTGGGGGACAGCCACCCTTCCCTCCTGGACCCTCGCGCCGCCCTCGGTGCCCGAACCCGCCACCGCCGGTTTGGCCTTGAGCCCGCTCGCTTGCCGTCGGCGGCGTCCCGGTCCTCGAAAAGCTGAATCCTCCTGATTCTCTTCGCTTTTCGCCGGCGTTGGGGTAAATTATGAAAGCCTCGGCAAGCCGAAATCCATCCGCTGCCAACCCGTTTCCGCCGCCTCGACACCTGCCCGGAGCTCCCGTTTTGCGGACACCCGCCGTTTCGTTGTCCCCCTTGTTTGCCGTCGCACTCACGGCCTTGGCGATCCCCGCGCCGTTGGTCATCGCGGCCGACTTCACGTTCTTCGGCCGCTCCGGCGACGCCATCGAACTCGACTTCGCCAGCCAGCCCGGCGTCACGGCCGGCTCCAGCTTCACCGGCTTCCAAATCAACCCCGCCGGCTTCGCGAGCAACACCGCCCTCACCGCCGACCAGCTTGGCGGGTCCGCGTTCAGCGCCGCCGGCCAGGCTTACCTCTTCGCCGACCCTGACCCGTTTCCCCAGTTCACCCCCGACCTCGACGCCGACGAACGCGGCTACCAAGGCACCGTCACGGGCTCGGTCCAGATCAACGGCCAAACCAAAACCTTCGCCGTCGAAGTCCGCCCGGGCTACTCCGGCGTCGGCCGCGGCGCGGTCGGCCAATCCCTCGAAGGCCTCGGCCGATCCAACAACCCGCTCTTCGTCGCCCAGCAACAACACCGCCTCGCCTATTTTGGCTATCAGGCCGAGGGCGGCGGCCTGCCCGGCGTCACCGGGACCTTCGACGCCGACACCGACGACGCCCTCCGCACCTTCCAGGCCGCCTTCGTCGGCGGGCTCAACACCACCCAGGCCAACGTCGACGGCATCATCGGCCCCATCACCGCCGGCTGGCTCAATGCCGGCAATGCCCCGTTCTGGGAACGCCTCGACACCAACGCCAATATCAGCAGCGTTTCCTCGTTCGAGCCCTACGCCACCTCGTGGACGCTCGACCTCGTCCGCGCCGCCACCGCCGACGCCAAAGCCGATACGGGCGTCAACCAACGCATCACCGCGCTCTCCACCGACGACGGCTACGGCTCGTCCGCCATCCACTCGACCCACCGCGCCGGCATGGACATCGACCTGGGCATCCCCCTCGAAGCCCGCAACACCGGCAGCGGCTTCCTGAACCCCGGCGAGGCCACCGCCGCCGACTTCGCCCGCGCCTTCATCGACGCCCACCGCAACCACCCGGAGCTCGACGTCCGCGTCTCGCGCATCCTCAACTCCAACATCGACATCATCGGCGAGGTCAATCGCACGCACCCCGGCGTCATGGTCAACGACACCGGCGGCTCCCACGCCAGCCACTTCCACATCGACGTCACCCCGCTCGGCCAAGACGCGCCCAACGCCAACCTGCTGGGCGACTTCGATCTCTCCGACGACATCGATCAGAGCGACATCGACTGGCTCTACCGCAACCAGGGCGGCGACGGCGACGTGTTCAGCATCGACGGCAATAACACCGTGACCCTCACCGACGTGGCCGTCCTGGTCACCGACATCCTCGGCACCGTGTTCGGCGACGCCAACCTCGATCAGACCATCGACCAGGCCGACCTCAACGCCGTGCTCAACCATTGGGGCCAAAGCTACAACGGCTGGGCGACCGGCGACTTCACCGGCGACCGCGTGGTGGATCAGGCCGACCTCAACGCCGTGCTCAACCAGTGGGGCGTGAATACCGCGCCCGACCTCGCGGCCCTGCCCGTGCCCGAGCCGGCCACCGCGCTCGCCTTCTCGCTGCTTGCGGTGGGCATGAAACGCAGGCGCTGAACCCAACGCGCGGCCCCGCGCATCCGCGCGGGGTCTCTCCACATCCTGCTTCACTTGCCAAAGAACGCGAGCAGAACTGGCACAACCGAAGCCGGCGGGGGTGCCTTACCCCAGGCCCATCACGCGAGCATCCCGCTGCGCTTCTGCTTCAATCCCACGCACCGCCCACCGAGGGTTCTCGAAAACGCGCTCCGCCGAGCCAAACCCCGGGATCCGGAAGCCCACGTTCATTGAACGTGGGCTTCGCCCCGGCGAATCAACGGCTACGCCCGTCCGCTCACCCCCGGCACCACGCCGCGCGGTCGGCCTCCGATCCGCCGTCCGAGCGGGATTCTTGGCGCGCCGGTAAAAACGCGACGCGCGTTTGCGCATGGGCCGTCAATCCAACGCCAGCGGCACGATCGCCCGCTCCGCCTGCTCGGCTCGAAAAGCCTCCAACTGCTCACGCAACCCCGCGTCCCCGGTCGCCAACATCGACACCGCCAACAGCGCCGCGTTCTTCGCGCCCGCCTCGCCAATCGCCAGCGTCGCCACCGGCACGCCCGCGGGCATCTGAACGATCGAGAGCAGCGAATCCAATCCGCGGAGCACCTTGCTCTGGATCGGCACGCCCAGCACCGGCACCGTCGTGCTCGCCGCCACCATGCCCGGCAGGTGCGCCGCGCCGCCCGCCCCGGCGATAATCGCCCGCAACCCGCGACCCGCCGCCGACTCGGCGTAATCCACCATCCGCCGCGGCGTGCGATGGGCGCTGACCACCCGAGCTTCGTACGCCACGCCGAACCGTTCCAACATCTCTGCCGCGAGCTTCATCGTGGGCCAATCCGATGCGCTGCCCATGATGATGCCGACCAACGGCGACGCGTGCTCGTTTGAATCTGCCATGATGCCCGCAGGATAAACGCACCGAGACCGCCACGATGAACGACACCCACCCCGACATCGCCGAACTCCGCGGCTGGCTGATGTTGCCCGACAGGCAAACGCCAAACTCGGCCGACCCGTTTGGCTTCCCGAGCGTCCGGCTCACACCCGGCGTCGTAATACTCAACGGCGATCGCATCGCCGAGGTGATTGAAGACCCCCAGGCGCTGCGTGACGATGCCGATCGGCATCGCGTGATCTGCCCGGCCTTCACCGATACGCACCTGCATCTGCCGCAGTTCTCCGTCATCGGCGCGCACGGCCTCGAATTACTCGACTGGCTCGAACGCTTCGTGTTCCCCGCCGAGTCGTGCTGGGCGGATACGGACTTCGCCCGCGCCGAAGCCCGGCACGTCGCGCAGCAACTCCTCCGTGTCGGCACCGTCGGCGTCGCGGCTTATGCCACGGCGCATCACGACGGCACCCACGCGGCATTGGACATTTTTCGTGACTTGAATTTCCGGGGCGTCATCGGGCAAGTCCTCATGGATCGCCACGCGCCTCCGGCCCTCACGCGCCCTTACGCACAGCAACTCGAACAAGCCCACGCACTGCAAAACGCATGGCCCAATTCCGGGGGCGACATCGCCGCGGCCGTGACACCGCGCTTCGCCATCGCGTGTACGCCCGAGCTACTCGAAGGCGCAGGCAAGCTCGCCGCCGAGCACCAGGCGTTTGTTCAAACGCACCTCGCCGAGACGCGACGCGAATGCGACTTCATCGCTGAGTTGTTCGGCGGGCCGTCGTACGTGTCGGTCTACAAGCAAGCCGGCCTACTCACGGGCCGCACCCTTTTCGGCCATGGCATCCATCTCGACGCCCCCCAAGACGCCGACCGTGCCGCACTGCGCCACGCCGATGCGATCATCGCGCACTGCCCGACCGCCAACGATTTCCTGGGGGCCGGCGCCATGCCGCTCGCCCAACACCGCGCCGCCTACCTGAATCTCACGCTGGGCAGCGACGTGGGGGCCGGCTACGAACGCAGCATGGTCCGCGTCGCCCGCAACATGCTGCTCACCGCCGCGCGGCTTGGCCCCGACATCCCCAACGCCGCGCAAGCGTGGTGGCAGATCACGGCCGGCAACGCCCACGCCTTGCAACCGACCCGCCCGGACGAAACGCACGGCGTGCTCCGTCCGGGGGCCCGCGCCGACGTCCTTGTGATCGAGCCCGACCTGCCCGACCACGCCTGGATGCCCAAACAAAACCGCACGCCCGCGGAAGGCCGCGACCCGCTCGCGGCGCTGCTCTGGGCATGGGACGATCGCTGGCTGAAGCGCACCATCGCGGCCGGCCAAACGCGATTCACCAAGAACTGACACGGAAAACCCAACCAGGGGTCGCCCCCGCCGCATCCACGCCATACGATCTTCAAATCGCATCCGATCTCTCGCCGCTGCACCTGCGATCGCGGCCGGCAGGACGCCAAACCCCACCCCACCTCCACATGTACGGCCTCGATCACACCACCTCCGCCCCCGCGCCGACCCTGCGCTTCGACGCCCACACCGCGGCCGAGCGTGTCCTCGAACGCTGCGACCACCTCGCCGAATTCACCGACGACCAAGAGCACGGCCGACTCACCCGCCTGTTCCTCACCGACGCCGCCGCCTCGGTCCACGGCGTCCTGAAACGCTGGTTCGCCGACGCCGGCCTGTCCGTTCGTATCGACCCCGCCGGCAACCTCGTCGGACATCGCCGATCCCCCGGAAGTCCCACCCCCGGACGTCAAGACAAAGACACGCCCACCTTCCTCCTCGGCTCGCACCTCGACACCGTCCCCGGCTCGGGCAAGTACGACGGTGTGCTCGGCGTACTCGTCGCCCTCGCCGCCGTCGAAGCCCTGGGCCAACAACAACTCCCGTTCCACGTTGACGTGCTCGGCTTCTCCGAAGAAGAAGGCGTCCGCTTCCAAACGCCCTACATCGGCTCGCGCGCCGTCGCCGGCTCGCTCGACCCCAACGTCCTGGACCGCAAAGACCCGCGCGGCGTGTCGCTTCGCAGCGCCCTCGAACAGTTCGGCCTGGACCCCACCCGCCTGCCCGAGGCCGCCTACGACCCGCGGCACGTCCTGGGCTACACCGAGGTCCACATCGAGCAGGGCCCCGTCCTCGCCGCCGCCCACGCGCCCATCGGCGTGGTCAGCGGCATCGCCGGGCAGTCCCGCCTCATGATGAAGTTCACCGGGCAAGCGGGACACGCCGGCACCGTCCCAATGAACCAACGCCAAGACGCGCTCGTCGCCGCAGCCAAACTCGCCGTTGAAGTCCAAGACTTCGGCAAATCTCTGGATGGCCTCCGCGCGACCGTCGGCTTCTTCGACGCCTGGCCCAACGTCCGCAACGTCGTGGCCGGGTCGGTGACGTGTTCACTGGACGTGCGTCACGCCCTCGACGACATCCGCGTCACCGCCGTGGACGCCCTGCTCGAAACCGCGCAACGCGTCGCCGACGAAGACCGGGTCACCTTCGAGCTGCTCGACCGCCAAAGCCAAAACGCCACGCCCGTCGACGGCGGCCTCTCCGGATTGCTGCTGCAAGCCGCGCAGGCCGCGGGGCACGAACCCGCCGAACTGCCCTCGGGCTCGGGCCACGACGCGGTCATCATGGCCGGCCTGTGCCCGGTGTCGATGTTGTTCGTGCGTCAACCCGACGGCGATCAGCACTACGCCGACGAAGTGGTGAGCGAAGCCGACGTCGCCGCCGCGATCGAAACGACGGCGAATTATTTGTTGCAACTTTCCAAGGCCCACGCGGACGGCACGCTCGCGCGGTGACCTCGACGCGGATCGGCCGCGGCTTCGTGAGCCCAGACGAGGCCACGCGAAAAATGCTTGCCATGTGATTGCTTTGCGTCGAAAATGATCAAGCGACCGGTTTTCCCATCCTGAGGCGATGGGCCGCGGTCAACCCAAGGGAGAGACGAAATGAAACGCATCGGGACGCCACAGCGGACTGCCCGTCATTCGCAATTGCTCCACGCCGGGACCCGGGCTTTGGCGTTGTGCGCGATTACTTCCGCGTCGCCTTGGACAACCGCGCCTTCCGCGCAGGCCGGTGCGATCCAGATGGATCGCTTCGACGCCAACGTCACGCAGAACAGCTACAACTTCGGCTACGACGTATCGATCGACGGCACGACCGTCCTCGCCGGGGCACGCGGCGACAGCCTGAACGGGACCAACGCGGGGGCCGCCTACCTCTTCGACGTGACCACCGGCCAACAAGGCTTCGTCCTCCGCCCCGACGACGGCCAGACCGGGGACCTGTTCGGCTCCTCCGTCGGCATCGACGGCGGGTTCGCCGTCATCGGCGCGAACGGCAACGACACCAACGGCGACAGCGCGGGTGCTGCCTACCTCTTCGACGTGACCACCGGCCAGCAGCGCTTCCGCCTAGCCCCCGATGTCCCCGTCGCCGGCGCCCAACTCGGCGAAGACGTCGACATCGATGGCGCGACCGCTATCGTCGGGGCCCGCACCGAGCGCATCGGAGCCGACTTCGGCTTCAACGCGGGCGCGGCCTACCTCTTCGACGTCGCTACCGGGGCACAGCGTCACCGGCTTGTCCCCGACGACCTCGCGGGCGGCGATCAGTTCGGCGAGTCCGTCGCGCTCGACGCCGACTCCGCCACCGCGATCGTCGGCGCCACCCGGGCCAACGACGCCAAGGGCGCCGCCTACCTCTTCGACCTCAACACCGGCCAACAGCTCCGCCAACTCACCGCCGACGACGGCGCCGCATCGGACGACTTCGGTTCCTCCGTCGCCATCGACGGCTCGCTCGCCGTCGTCACCGCGACCAGCCACGGCAACGGCGGCGCCGCCTACGTCTTCGACATCACCACCGGCGACCAAGTCGCCAAGTTCACCGCGTCCGACGCCCGCGACGGCGACTTCCTCGGCAACTCCGTCGCGCTCAGCGGACGGATCGCCGTCGTCGGCGCTCAC
>JBCCDN010000009.1:0-39112 GCA_039030755.1 Planctomycetota bacterium
GATGTCGGGCTGAACCGGATTTTGTCGGCTTGCCGGTTCGGCGGCGGGTGCTATGGTGTGGACTGACATTCCCACAGGTGCCCGAAGTGACGCGGAGACATGCGTTGGCCGAGGGTGAAAAGGGAAGCGCAGTGCCCCCGGAAGTGGTCGTTGTTTTTTGCGAACGGCCCCGGTTAATGGGGAAATCTGCCGCGGACGCGCCGCCGTAATGAACGAGTGTCCGGTCCACGAGCCACTGCCGATCGTGCAACGCGACGGCGGGAAGGCGGACCGGGCAAGTTCTAAGCCGGAAGACCTGCCTGAGGTGAAGCCAGCCCTTGCTGGGAGTCTGCGCCGTCGCATGGGCCGCAACTTCCAGAGGGCAGCGGTCCGCGATGGTTTCGCGGGCTTGGCCAAGCCGAGCTGGGATGGCTGACGGGTCCTCGCGATAAGGACGCCGGGCAGGTTGTGTGGGTCGGCTTCCCTCGGGCCGGCTGATGCTGCTTGTGCGTTTCGCGAGATCACCCGGAGCCGTGCGTGGACACTTTCGTCCCCGGCGGTGTGTGTGTAGTTCGAGGGCGTTCCGCGCGAATCGGGACGAGAACAGGAGAAGCGATATGCATCGCAAGATTGATCGGGCCGTGGCGGTTGCCGCGGCGGGTTTTGTTTCGTCCACCGCCTGGGCTGGGATTTACTCCGGGCCGACGGATACGGCCAACGCGATCGACGGGGCGATCCCCGCGGGCAGTTCGGCCTTCGTCGAATGGGCTGACGGCATCGACGCGTCGCGCACAGCGTTCGCGCCGCGTGGCAGCACGTCGATCGACATCTCCGGCGGGTTCAACTCGCTCGGGGACCTGGATGAGACGGACATTAACGCCGGCGTGGCCCCAGGTTTCCTGACGGTCACGTTCCCCAACGGCGTCGCCAACGGCCCAGGCGCGGACTTCGCGGTGTTCGAGAACGGCTTTGTGTTCCCGAGCGATCCGAACCTGTTCGCGGAGTTGGCCTACGTCGAAGTCAGCACCAACGGCACGGACTTCGCCCGATTCCCGTCGATCTAGACCAACACCACGTTCGCGGGCACGTTCGGGCAGAGCTTCGGCGGGTTCGACACGACCAACATCTTCAACCTCGCGGGCAAACCTGCCGAGGGCTTCGGCACGCCGTTCGATCTGGACGACGTGTCGGACGATCCCGCGGTGCTCAGCGGGGCGGTGGACCTGGCCAACATCCAGTTCATAAAGCTCGTGGACATCCCGGGTAACGGGGCGTTCCTCGATAGCGAAGGCAACGGTATTCTCGATGCGTGGCTGACCACGGGCTCCGGCGGCTTCGACTTCCGCCTCGGCGATGGCGATTCGCCCGGCCCGGGCATCGGCGTGATCAACGCGGTGCCCGAACCGGGGCTGGGCTTGCTGGGGCTGGCCGGTGGTGCGCTGGTGCTGCGGTGTCGGCGTCGCGCTCGGCGAGGCTGCGCTGTGGCGCGCGTAGCGATTGGCGTGACGGCCTTGGGATTGGCCGGTGCCACCTCCGCGCAAAACAACTTTACGCTGGATTTCGACTCGTTCGCTCCGGTCAATCCCGACTACCCGACCAACACGGGCTTCGGGACGCAGGGCGTCTTGTTTAGCGGTGCCCCGTTCGCCGGCTGGGTCGCGGCGGATGGAACGGACACAACCACACCAGGGTTCTTGAACCAATACTCCGCGTTCCCGGGCAGTGGCGCGGATGGCAGCGAAGTGTTCGCCGTGGCCTTCGGCGGAAGCTCGGTAATCGACCTGCCCGTGGGCATCACGCCGGTCTCGACGCAATGGACGGCCACGACCTACACGGCATTGTCCATCCTGCAGGGCGACTCGTTTGCCAAGCAGTTCGGTGGGCCCACCGGCGACGACCCGGACTTGTTCACCGTGACGCTCACCGGCTACGACGCGCCCGGCGGCTTGGCGGGCGGCGGCGCGGTCACGGGAACGCCCGTCACGCTCACGTTGGCGGACTACACGTTCGTGGACAATTCGCTGGATTTCGTCGTGGATACTTGGGAGACCGCCGATCTCACGCCGTTGGGAGATGCGCGTTCGATCGGGCTGAGCTTCTTCAGCACGGACGTGGGCAACTTCGGGATCAACACCCCGACGTATTTGGCGATCGACAATTTGACCCTCGTGCCCGAGCCGGGTGTTGCGGCGTTGGGTCTGGCGACGCTGGGCCTCGTCGGCCGCCGCGGTCGGCATGATTAATTCTTCCGGCCCGGCGACGCGGAAGCGTCGCCGGGCCTTTTTGAGGCCACGCATGACCCAGCCTGACCGGATATCGCGCCGCGGTTTCACGCTGATCGAGCTGTTGGTGGTGATCTCCATCATCGCGCTGCTGATCGGGATTCTGCTGCCCGCTTTGGGCGCGGCGCGTTCCACGGCCCGGTCGGCAGTGTGTGGATCGAACGTGCGGCAACTTGCCTTGGCGAACATGGCCTACGCCGTGGATCACGCGGACCGATGGGTGCCCGGGGCGGCAAACTTTTTGGCCAATCTCGATCGGTGGCACGGCCGACGCGGCAACACGTCGGAAGCGTTTAAACCGGAGGATGGACCGTTGTGGTCCTATTTCTCGGTGGAAGAAGTCAAGCAGTGCCCTGCCTTCGTGGCGGGCGATGACTTCGAGCCGGGCTTTGAATCCGGTAACGGCGGCTACGGCTACAACCGCACGTTCGTCGGCACCGACACGCTCGATGCCGTCGAAGCGTTGACCACGCGACTCGGCGCGGCAGTCGATGACTTCGCCCAAGCCACGGGCACGGTGATGTTTTCCGATGCCGCGTTTGCCCAAGCCGGACCGGTGCGGTTGATCGAATATTCGTTTGCCGAGCCGCCGGTGTTTCCTTCGGGGACGCTGGCCGATCCGTCGGTGCATTTCCGGCACGGCGACACGGCCCGGGTTGTCTGGCTCGACGGACACGTCACGGCGGAGAAGGCGGATTTCACGCGCGGGAATATCTACGGCGTCACGGAAGCCGAGCACGAGCGGCTAGCGCTAGGCTGGTTCGGGCCGCAGGACGCGTCCCTGTTTGATCGAGAGTGATCCATGAAGATCGACCGCTGCATCTGTACCGAGCAAACCTTCGGGGCTTTGATCGTGGAGGCTCACGTCAACGGGTGGTCGTTGACGCAGTTGTTGGATGAATCGCGGGCGGGGGCGTGTTGCACGATGTGTCGGCCGTACGTTTGTCGGGCTTATCGCACGGGGCAGACGCAGTTCGAGGACCTGCTGGACCACAACGACGAGCCCGAGCCGACGGACGCGGATCAAACGGTGGTCCGTCGGTTGCCTCACGAAGGCTGACGCCGACACAGGCCGAGGCAGCCGATTCGCAGAGGACATGGGATCTCCGTGCGTGGGGTATTCCGTGGATGATGTGCGTCTTTCTTTCCGAGGGCATGGGCGATCGCGACGCGGCGGCTCGGGGTTGACGGCGTCGGGTCGAGCAAACCGTGCGGGAAACGTTTTCGGTCGCTGGAAACGCCGGTCTTGACGCCGGGGCCTTGGGCGGTGAGCATGGCATTCCTCGGGGGCCTCTGACATTTCATCCTGGAGTTAGCCCGTGGTCAATCCCAATTCCGATTCCCTAATCGCTCACGACCCGCTCGAGCACCACGCGACGCTGGCCGATACCCCGCTGGCGAAGTATTTCAAGGCTGCGGTGAAGCTCGAATCGTCCGACCTGATCATGCGCGGCGGGCAGGTGCCCAAGCTGCGGATGCGCGGCGCTCTGAAAGGTTTGGATACCCGACCGCCGACCGAAGAAGAGTTCAATCAGTGGATCCACGACGGGCTGTCGCCGGAACAGATTCAGCAATACGCCGACAAGGGTTCGCTGGACATCGGCGTGGACTTCGATGTGGACGGCGAGTCGCACCGCTTCCGCGTCAACATCTTCATGACGCGCGGCCGATCGGCGATCGCGGCGCGGCGGGTGTCGAACGAAATCCTGAATTTCTCGCAGCTCTACCTGCCCGAAGCCATGGGCGAGTTGACGAAATACAAGCAGGGCCTTGTGCTGCTCTGCGGCGTCACGGGCTCGGGCAAGTCCACCACGATCGCGGCGATGCTTGACGAGATCAACGCCCGCGATTCGGTCCACATTCTCACGATCGAGGACCCGATCGAATACCTGTTCGACGACAAGAAGAGCATGATCAACCAGCGAGAGATCGGGCTGGACTGCCCGGACTTTCCGACGGCGCTCCGGGCGATGGTGCGTGAGAATCCCGACGTGGTGCTGGTCGGTGAAATGCGTGACCGCGAAACGTTCGAGGCCGCGCTTCAAGCCGCCGAGACCGGCCACCTGGTCTTCGGGACGATTCACGCGAGCTCGGCGACCCAGGCGTTTAGCCGGATCTACGACTTGTTCCCCTCGGAAGAGCGCGAGGCGATCCGGACACTGCTGGCCTATCAGATGCAGGCGTTTGTTTATCAGAAGCTGTTGCCAACTATCCGCGAAGACATGGCCCGTGTTCCCGCGGTCGAAATCCTGCTCCAGAGCCCGCCCACACGGAAGTACATCATTGAGGGTCGTGAGGACGAGCTGGAAAAAGTCATCAAAGACAGCCGCGACATGGGCATGCAGACCTTCGTCGATTCCCTGGTGCACTTGGTGGAGAAGGAGTACATCCACCCCCGCGTCGCCCAGGCCAACGCGCCCAGCCCCGAAGAGATCAAGATGCGGCTGCGTGGTATCAGCGTGTGATGTGGCTGCGAATTCGTCCGGAACTCGGGCGGTTCAACGCGTCGCGTGAAGCCGTCGCCGCTTTGGTAGGCTGTCGCGTCCCTGAAGATTCCCCACGTCTGCCGGCTCCCGTCGCGTCGGGCTCCGGCATTCGGCAATCCTGATTCGGCAATGCTCTCAACCCTCGCTCAGGCCGACGCCGCCTTCCTGCTCTCCGTGGTCAAGCCACCGATCTTCGCGGCTGTCGTGGCCGGATGGGCGTGGGTGGTCAGTCAACTGGATAAAGATGCAGGCTTTTTTTACATCCAGCGCGGGTTGTTCGGGGTCGCCCACCTCGGGGCCGGTCTGCTGGGCATGGCGCTCATGCTCTTCGTACCGATTTTCTGGATCGGGCTGCCGTTGGGATTGGCCGTGATGCTGGCGTCGATCGGCGGGTACGTGCTGTATCGCAACAAGCAGGTGCCGCCCGGCCAAGAGTGGTCGCTGGATATCGACTCGTTCAAGCAGAACATGGCCGAAGGCCAAGCGAAAAAAATCCAAGAGTCCGCCGCGTTCCGCATCCGCCGCAGCGACGGCGAAGAGGTCCAGGTACCCGCGAACAACGATCCGATGCAGCCGATCCACCGGATGCTCGAAGACCTATTGTCCTTCGCCTTGCCTCGCCAGGCCGAGAATGTGGATCTTTCCGTCGACCCCGAGAAGGCATCATTGTCGGTTCGGATTGACGGCGTGAAGTACGCCCGTGAAGCGCCCGATCCCAATGTCGCGGTCCTGTTCATCGACTACGTCAAGCGAACTTCGGGGCAAGACGTGGAAGACCGCCGGCGTTTGCAGTCCGGTCGAATCTCCGCGGTCGACGAAGAAGGCGGCAGTACGGATCTGGAAGTCGTGACCGCCGGCTCGACCCGGGGCATGAAGATGCAGCTGCTCATCGACCCGGACCGGGCAACCGAGATCCCGCTGTCCATGCTCGGCCTGCTGCCCAAGCAGGAGGAATACTTCGACTCGCTGCTCGCGGAAAACAAACGGGTCATGTTGTTCGCCGCCGGTAAACACTCCGGCGTGCCGACCACGATGTATGCCGCGATGCAGAAGGTCGATCCGTACACCAATAGCGTGGTTGCCATCGAGGAGTCCGACACCATCGAACTCGAAGGCGTCGACCGGCACGTGATCCCCAAGGGCACGGGCGCGACCGAGTTCAATCAAAAGCTCGGCGTCATCATCCGCTCGGACCCCAACATCCTGATGATGGATCGGATCGCTGACGGGGAGACGATCAAAGCGATTGCCAACGTCGGGGCGGACATGCGGTTTATGGTGCCGATCCCCGCGGACGACGCGACCAAGGCGCTGAAGATTTATGTCAAAGCGGCCGGCGATCCGGAGCTGGCTGCCAACTCGTTGGCCACCGTGGTCGCGCAGCGGCTGGTGCGTCGTCTCTGCACCACCTGCCGTGTGCCGTATCGCCCCGATCCGTCGGCGATCAAGAAACTCAACATCCCGCCCGACAAAGTCAGCACGCTGTATAAGGCCTCGGGCAAAGTGCTCGTGAAAGACCGCGAACAGGAATGCCCCGACTGTCACGGCATGGGGTATCGCGGACGCGTCGGCGTCTTTGAGGTGATGCCGCTGGACGATACCGCTCGGAAGTTCATTGCCAAGGGCGACTCGGACCAACTCCGCAGCCACCTCCGCAAGCAGGGCATGGTCTATTTGCAAGAGGCCGCGCTCGCCAAGGTGGCCGAAGGACTGACCGACATCAAAGAAGTGCAGCGCGTGCTCGCCGCGAAGGAAGGCTGACCGGACGTCTCATGATTCTCAACCTCCTGATCATCGGTTTTGTGGTGGGCATGGGTGTGCTTTGGGCGACCTACGGCCTGTTTTCAGCGCTGATTCACTTGGCGATGGCGATCGCCGCGGGCGCGATCGCGTTTGCGGTGTGGGAGCCCGTGACGGTGAATTTTCTCTTGCCGTACTTACCGCATTACGCGTGGGCGGTGGGTTTGATCTTACCTTTCGCGCTGGCCTTGCTTCTGCTGCGGATCGGAGCGGACAAGCTGGTGACCGGCAACATGAAGTTTCCCGGGCTGGTGGATCAGATTTGCGGTGGGCTTGTGGGCGCGGCGTCGGGCGTGATCTCTGCGGGCGTGCTGGTGATTGGCCTGTCGTTCCTACCGATGCCGTTGGCGTTCCTGCAATTTCAGCCCTATGAGGTCAAGGCCAACGGCACGGTCGGACCGTACGAAGGCACGGACAATGCCGCGTCGCTTTGGATCCCGGCCGACCAAGTGGTGGCTACGCTATTCAGCGAACTGTCGCTGCGTGGTTTTTCCTCGAGTCGCCCGATGGCGGAAGTTCAGCCCGACGTCCTCCAAACCGCGGGCACCTTCCGGCTGGGTCGGTTCTACGACGAGCATGCGACGTTGGTTGCGCAGCCGGATACGCTGAACGTGGAATGGACCGTCACGCACGACGGCGAGTTGCCCGACGGGGTGTCCGGCGAGATGGCGCAGTGGTTGACGACGGACGCGACCACGCGGGCCGGCGATCGATTCGTGGTGGTCAACACCACTTGGCAAAACGAACCGCGTGGCAAGAACGCGACGTTTGATGACGATGACTTGCTGCGTATTCCGCCGTATCAAGCGCAGCTAGTCGCGGATAGCGGCGGCAAGCTGGAGCGTTATCTCCCGGTGGGTTGGACCAAGCCGTCGGACTTCGTGGCCGGTCGGGAATTCTGGAAGGTGGAGACCAACCAGAGCATGGCCAGTTCGCTGGTCGCGCCGGCCGAGATCGCGTTCGTGTACGCCATCCCCGAGTCGTCCGAACCCGCGTTTATCGAACTCCGCAACGTTCGTCTGGAACTCGACGAAAGCGTGTTGCCCGAAGGGGACAGTCCGCTGCTCACCGCGCTGGGTTCGCCCGCGGGTGAAGCGGTGGTTGAAGATGCCGGTCCGGTTGAAAACCCTCAATCTGCCGAAGCGATCGGCGAAAAGCAGGGCGGCTTTGCCAACCATCAGCCGGTGGGTCTGGAGCAATCGCCATCGCTGCCCCGGGCGATCTCGCCCAACGACGCGACCGGCTTGGACATCCGGGACGGATTCGTGGTCGGCGGCAAGGACAGCACGGACAAACCCGGGGGCAGCGCGTCGGCTCGCGAAATCGGCATCCCCGATTCGTTGCGGCCGATCCGGATTCAGATCACGCCGCTCTCGGCGGCGGGTCAAGTCGGGCTGGGCGCGGGGAGCAGCGAGGCCGACATTTGGCTCGAGGCCGCCAACGGCAACAAGTTCATCGCCATCGGCTACGCCTGGCAGTCCGGGCGGGTTCAGGAGATCGCGGTGCAGCCGATCGAACGGACGACCGACCTTCCGTTGAATCAGTTGAAAGAAGGCGACAACTTGTACCTGTACTTCCAGGTGCCGCCGAACATTCCGCTGGCCCGTTATCACGTCGGTGACCAGACGTATTTTGAAATCGACTGGACGGTCGACCCGGATGCGGGCAAGCCGCGGGCTCGGCGTCGCTAAACGAAACCCAATGGACTACGCCGGCCGACGCGTGACGGTGATGGGTTTGGGCCGTTTTGGTGGCGGCGTGGGGGTGACGCAATTTTTGAGTTCGCGCGGCGCGGCCGTGACCGTGACCGATATCGCATCGGCGGATGAACTCTCAGAGAGCGTTGCGCGGGTGCGGGAGCTTCCGCAGGTGACGCTGGTGTTGGGCGAGCACCGCGAGCAAGATTTCCGGGATTGCGATTTGGTCGTGGCGAACCCGGCGGTGAAGCCGGACCATACGTATTTGCAGATCGCACGGGACGCGGGCGTGCCGGTGACGACGGAGATTTGTTTGTTGGTGCGCGAGCTGCCGAACCGGTTGCGGACGATCGGCGTCACCGGCTCGGCGGGCAAGAGCACGACGACGGCGATGGTCGGTCACATCTTGCGTAAAGCGTTCGCTCAGGAAGGTGAAACGCCGGATGTGTCCGGCGATCAGCCCGGCGTATGGGTGGGGGGGAATCTTGGCGGGTCGCTGTTGCCGTTGGTCGATCAGATTCGCGATGACGATTGGGTGGTTCTGGAGTTGAGCAGCTTCATGCTGCATTACTTGCGGGAGGAGAAGTGGTCGCCGCATATCGCGGCGGTGACGAATCTTTCGCCGAATCATTTGGATTGGCACGGGACTTTTGAGGAATACGCTTTTTCAAAACGAGCCTTGCTCGACTTCCAAGTTTACGGTGATTTCGCGTTTGCGGACGAGTCTGCGATGGGCGTGTACGCGCGGCGTGATTCTTACGGGCATCTCGTTTGGCCGCCGAAAAGTGATGTGAGCGGAGCGGTCGTTTTGCCCCCCGGGCCGGACGATGGCGTACATGACGTGTGTCATTTACCGGGTTCGCATAACGTGCAGAATGCTGCGTTGTCGCTGGCGGTGGCCGAATATGCGTTGAACACTTCGTGCAGCGGCGAATGGTCGAGCGAAGATTCAGAATCTATCGGGCAAGCGTTGGAGGAATTCACGGGGCTCCCACACCGGCTTGCATTCGCGGGAACATTGGCGGCAGTTGAGGAGGTTCGGTGCTTCAACGATTCGAAATCGACGACGCCGGAGGCGGCGGTGTTGGGGATGGAGGCGTTTGAGCCGGGCCGGGTGCATGTGATTCTGGGGGGGTACGACAAGGGGGCGGACTTGTCGGCGATGTGTCGGGTGGCGGTGGCGCGTTGCGCCGGGGTCTATGGGATCGGCGCGACCGGAGCGGGGATCGTGGAGGCGGTGATGGCCGCGGCGCGGCCCCACGGACGAAGTCCGTGGGCTTCGGGGGGGGCGGTGGTGGATTGCGGAACATTGGCCAACGCGATGGCGGCGATTCGGCGGAACGTGAAGCGTGGTGAGGTGGTGCTGCTGTCGCCGGGGTGCGCGTCGTGGGATCAGTTTGCGAATTACGAGGAGCGGGGAGAGCGGTTTATCGCGTTGGTACGGGGGGAGTGATGTGGTGAGTCCGGGGGATCCGGGGCTTCGCTTGGCTCAGCCCTCGGCTTGACGGATTTACATCAGGCCGGTGTGGAGCTTGGCTTCGTCGGCCATCATGTCGCGGTTCCACGGGGGGTCCCAGACGATGTTGACGTGGGCGGTGTCGATGCCGTCGACAGACTCGGCGGCGTGCTGGACTTCGCCCGGTAGGGTCTGGGCCTCGGGGCAGTTCGCGCTGGTGAGCGTCATGTTGATGACGCAGGAACGGGACGATTCGCTGACGCGGATGGTGTAGATGAGGCCGAGGTCGTAGAGGTTGACGGGGATCTCGGGGTCGTAGACGAGCTTGATGGCGTCGATGATCTGCCGCTTCATCGGATCGGGCTCGTCGGTGGGCGAGGGGGGGGCGAGCTTGTTCACTTTGGCTTCACCGGAGTCGAAGATACGCATGGCGATTAGTTCGTTTGGGCGGCGGCGAGTTGGCGGATGCGTTGGATCATGGCGTGCAGGCCATTGCGGCGGGTGGGGCTGAGGTGTTCGTCCAGGCCCAGCCCGCGGAAGAGCTGCTCGGCGTCGAGCGTGGGCACTTGATCGACGGGTTGGCCGTGATAGAGGCTGCGGAGCACGGCAATGAGACCGTTGACGATGTGGGCGTCGGACACGGCGAGTAAGTGAAGTTTATTGTCGTTGGTTTGTAGGTCGAGCCAGACGTTGGATTGGCAGCCGTGCACGCGGTGAGGCTCGTCGCGGAGGGGTTCGGGGAAGTCGGGGAGTTTTTTGCCCAGGTCGATCAGGTAGGTAAAGCGGTCTTCCCAATTGTCGAAGAAGGCGAAGTTCTCGCGGACCTCGTCGAGGTCGAGCGGGGTGAGATTCGTATCGGCCATGCGGGAGTTTAGGGGTACCGTCTAAAGATGGACACGCAGGCGTGGTCATCGTTGGGCTTTCGCGTGGCGGCGGATGCGGTGCTCGTGGTCCACGTGGCGGTCGTGCTGTTCGTGATCCTGGGGTTGATGGCGACGCTGGTGGGCGGATTTCTCGGCTGGCGTTGGGTCACGAACCGCTGGTTCCGGGGTTTGCATCTATTGGCGATTCTGCAGATTGCGGGGCAGGCGTTGGGGGGAATCACGTGTCCGCTGACTTCGTGGGAAACGCAGCTGCGGATCGCGGGCGGGCAGCGGGGTTACGAGGACTTCAGTTTCGTGGGGTATTGGCTGAGTCGGGTGCTGTTCTTTGATGCGCCGACGTGGGTATTCACGTCGGCGTACGTGACGTTCGCGGCCTTGGTGATTGGGGCGCTTTGGTTTGTGCCGGTGCGTTGGCGGGGTGAACCGCGCGTGAATCTACCGGTGAAACCAAGCGGGGATTGATTACCTAACGCGTTCGGGCTTGGGGTCGCGGGACATGAGGCCGGCGATGGCGTCGAGCGGGTCGAGGTCTTCAAAGAGCACGGCATTCACCGCCGCGGTGATGGGCATGTCGACGCGGTAGCGGTCGGCGAGTTGCATCACGGCCTTGGTGGTGGGTACGCCTTCGACAACGCCGGGGATGTCTTTGAGGACAGTGTCGAGTTTTTGGCCCCGGCCGAGGCGTTCGCCGCAGGAGCGGTTGCGGCCGGTGGGCGAGAAGCAGGTGGTCGCGAGGTCGCCGACGCCGGTCAGGCCGAAGAAGGTGTCGGGTTTGGCGCCCATGGCGGTGCCGAGTCGGGTGATCTCGGCGAGGCCTCGGGAGAGCAGGGCGGACTTGGCGTTGTTGCCGGCCTGGAGCCCGTCGAGGATGCCGGCGGCGAGCGCGATGACATTTTTCAACGCGCCGGCGAGTTCGACGCCGAGCAGGTCGGAATTGGTGTAAACGCGGAACCAGTTGGTGGTGAACGTGGATTGAAGCCGGGCGGCGAAGCCGGGGTTATCGGACGCGGCGGCCACGGTGGCGGGGAGGCAGCGGGCGAGCTCGTCGGCGATGGTGGGGCCTGAGATGGAGGCAAAGGGGCGGGGGGCGCGGTCGGGGGAGTCGGCCTGGCTCTGCTTGGCGAGGACGTCGGCGATGATCTGGGTCGGACGGAGCATGGTGTCGCGCTCGATGCCTTTGGAGACCGAGGCGATGGGCACGGCGGGGGGGCAGTGCGCGGCGAGGCGTTCCCAGACGGCCCGGGTGTATTGGGTTGGGATGGATGCGAGGATGAGGTCCACGGGCGTCTCGGGGTTGCCGAAAGCTTTGGCATCTTGGCCGGTGAGCTGGATCGGCTCGGGGAGGCGGTGATCGGGGACATAGCGGCTGACGCGGGTCTGGATCGTGTCGGCGACGTTGTGGGGGTGTGGCCCCCACATCGTGACGGCCCGGCCGCGAGACTCCAGCAGCAGGGCGAGCACGGTGGCCATGGCACCGTCCCCGACGATGCCGATGTGTTGGAAAGGTTCGGAATTTTGCGGCGCGTCGGGCATCGCTGGAGTTTAAAGCAGCCGCGATTCGGTGCAGCGTGGGGCTGGGCGGCGTGTCCGGTAACGCAGATTCGGATGGATCGGCGTCGGCGTGCAAAGCTAGGTAAGCTCGGGAACCGATGGAACAGGAGAGAACGCGTTCCGATGTTGCCGGTTATGCCGATAGGTTGGCTGGGCGTCGGACTGCAGGGGGCTTCCGAGGGGTTTGCTCGGGTTCGGGCTGGCCCGGACGACGAGCGTGAGGTAGGTATGAAGGCCCGCGCATCCGGTTTGACGGGTTGGGCCACTGGCGAAGTGATTTGAATGAGGTTTGTTTATAGTGATGTACTCGGCCACCGCCGAGGCTTGAAAGCTCCGCGACACGATCGATCTTTTTCCTGAGATCTGGGACTCTGACATGAAGCGCAACGCAACGATCCAGCCCCCGACCCGCCGCCCGGACTCCGGTTTGGCTTCCAAAGCCCGACGCGGCCTCACCTTGGCTTTGGCCGGGACGGTGGCCACGGTAGGCCTGCTCGCCGGGACCGGCTGCGAAACCGACTCGTTCCTAGATCCGTCGGTCGTGGGCCGCTGGGAACCGACCCCGGTTTCGATGCCGATTCTTACGGATGTCGAAATTTCGGACTTTACCGGCGAGACGGTCCTGCCCGTGACGCCGGTTCGGGCCGAGGACCTCGAACCCGACGTGCAGGAATACGTCATCGGCCCCGGCGACATCCTCACCTTCACGGTGTTCGAACTGATCGTGCCCGGCCAAGAAGCGATCTATCAACGGATTGTTGACGAGACCGGATCGGTGCGTCTGCCCGTGATCGGGGCGATCACCGCGGCGGGCCTCTCGCCTTCTCAGCTTGAAGACGAAATTCGTAACACCCTTGAACGCAAGGGGATTTTACGTGAGGCCACGGTCAGCGTGCTGCTCAACCAGTCCGGCCAAAACGTCTATCACATCATCGGTACGCCCGGCACCGGCAATACCCGGTTCGGCACCTATGGCATCCCGCAGCCCAATTTCCGCTTGCTCCAAGCGATCGCCCTGGCGGGCGGTGTGGCCGACCAAACACGGACCGTGCTGATCTTCCGCCAGACCCCGCTCACGCCCGGTGTGGCCGGCTCGCTGACGGATCAGAACTCCGGCGACGCCCAGGAGATCACCGCTCCGGCGACCGACGACCCCGAAGCCCTGCTCGACTCTTTGCTCGAAGGCGGCGAAATGCCCGCCGAAGAAAGCAACGTGCCCTCCGCGGAAGATCGCCCAGCCCCGCCTTCGGGCATCGAAGCCGGTTTGGATTCTGCGCCCGGCGGGTCGGCCCAGTGGGTCTATGTGGATGGCAAGTGGGTTCCTGCCGGCGGTAGCGTCGAGGCACCGATCGGTTCGCTTGTCCCGTCCGGTGAATTGCAGAACGAAGAGATCGACGATGAGTTGGCCAGCGTGATTACCCAACGCATCATCGAAGTCCCCTACGAGCGGCTGCTCAACGGAGACATGCGATACAACGTGGTGATCCGGCCCGGCGACGTCGTCCGCATTCCGTCGCAGAATGCAGGCTTCATCTACCTAATGGGTCAGATCGCCCGGCCCGGCACGTACACCGTCCCCGGCGAGCGTCGCTTGACCATCAAGCAGGCCGTCGCGTCGGCCGGCGGCATGGGCGGCTTGGCCAATCCCCGGAAGGTGGACTTGGTCCGCCGGATCGGGGCCGATACCGAAGTCACCGTCCGCTTGGATGTCAAAGCCATCTTCGATGCCACCGAACCCGACCTGTACCTCCAACCCGAAGACTTGCTCAACGTCGGCAGCTCCGGTTGGGCCGTGCCCCTGGCGGTGATCCGAAACGGTTTCCGCGTGTCGTATGGCTTCGGCTTCGTCGCCGACCGTAACTTCGGCACCGACATCTTCGGAGCCCCGCCCCGAGATAACTAATCTCGCTTCAACGAAAAGCAAGCCCGCCGCCGGTCTCCGTGCGGCGGGCTTTTTTTTGAGGCCAGTCGATGATTATTTGGACGTCATGGTCGAACCAATTGCATCGGCACGGCGTACGATGCAACCTGCGACGCTGGGGGATGAGTCTTTCCGGAATGTCTTGCGGCCGTTTTCACGTTGTTTTTCTAGGATTCGGGTCCGATTTTGGGGAGCTCGACTCAAGCTCGCCGCAGTCCGCGACGACGAACGATGCATCCACCGTGCATGATCCACAGAGATGAGCCAAAGCACTTCCTTCAACCCGCTCGCCGGTCCCTCGGCCGCGACTCCGTCCGCACCTTCCGTGAACCGCGCCGACTTAACGAATCCGCCCGACCCGTTCCAATCCCGCGTGGTGTGGGCGTTGCTGGCCGTGACGGCGGTGTTGTTTGTTGGGCTGTTCTGGGAAGTGATCGAGCGTGGCGCCCGCGCGGCGGTCGATCCGGACTGGGCCCACATCGCGGCGGCCCCGGCGGTGGCGATCGCATACATCCTCGGCAACCGTACGCGGATCGCCGAACTCCCCGCCAAGCTGTATTGGCCTGGTTTGGCGGTCGTGTTCCTCGGGCTGTTCAGCTACCTGTGGTGGGTGTTTCCGGGCCGCAACGACATGTTCCGCGGGTATTCGTTGATCCTGACGCTCTTTGGCATGGTGCTGTTTGCGTTCGGCCCCAACCGAATGCGGATGCTCTGGTTCCCGATCGCCTACCTCGTGTTCGCGGTGAAAATCCCGGACAGCATCTGGGAACAAGTCGCGTTCCAGTTGACCCTGGTGGCCGCGGCGGGTTCCGAGATTACGCTCAACGTCGCCAGCAAGCTGCTTGACTTTTACATCACCAAAGACGGCCAAGCGTTCACGATGATGTGGACCGATGCGAACGGCCGGATGGTCCAGGAGAGCTTCAACATCGCGAACGCCTGCTCGGGTTTGCGGGCGTTGATGACGTTTATTGCGTTGGGCGTGGCGATGGCGTTCCTCTGGGACCGCATGTGGTGGCAACGCCTGGTCCTGATGGCGTCTTCGATTCCGGTTGCGTTGGCGGTGAATATCGCGCGGGTGACGACGCTGGGCCTGCTGAATCTTTGGGACCCGCAACTCGCGCAAGGCCAATCGCACATCGCGGTGGGCATGCTCTGGTTGATCCCCGGGTTGATCCTGTTTCTGGGCATCGGCAAGCTGTTGGACATGATGGTGATCGAGCCCGAGGACGAGGTTGAGCCTCCGCCATTGCAGGAGCGACCGATCCTGATTGGCCGTGCGGACATGATTGGCTGTTTCGTGGTGGTGTGGCTTTGCTTGGCGGTGGTCGGTCTGTTTTTGAGATCCGCCAATCCTGAGTTACTGCCGGTTGGACGATTCATCATCGTCGCGGCCGCGTTGGCCGGGGTGCTCGCGATCGCGTTGACGATTTACGAACTGTTGATCCGTAACGTGCTCGAAAAAGGGTTGCATCGTCACCTGTGGAAGCCGCCGTCGGCGATCGGAGATGAAGCGAACGAAGGCGCGGGTAAGCGGGTGATGGGGTTGTTGCCGGTGCTGGTCGGCGGGGCGGGGTTGGCGCTGATGATCGGCGGCGTCTACATCTTCACGCTCAATGGGGTGACGGCCAGCCCGATGATCGAAGCGCTGAATTCATCGGCGTCTTACACGGTGGCGTCGTCGTCGCTGATCGTGGCGGTCGTGCTGGCGCTGGTGATGCGTCGGCGGGTGATCACGATCGTGGCCGGCCTGACGCTGCTGGTTGGCGTGTTGGCGACCACGGCGGTCGGCTTCCAGTCGGCCGTGCGTGCCACGGAAGTCGCGCTTATCAAGCAAGCGGTGGAGATGCGGCACGGGTTCCTGGTTTTGCCCAAGCAGCTCGGTGACGCGGCCGAGGGCACCGGCCCGCAATGGGATTTTGTTCACGACGATCCGCCGCTAGACAAATACATTGAGGACGAGCTCGGCACCGAGCATTACATCACCCGGTACTACCGCGATACGTCCTTGCCCGAAGAAGCGCCGGGTTCGATCGCTCGGGTTCACTTGGCGTATTACACCGGGATGATCGACACCGTGCCCCACGTGCCCGACCGATGCTGGGTGGCCGGCGGCATCGCTTCGGCTGGTGCGGAGACCTACGAATCGACACTGGAGCTCACGGGCGCGGTCCCCGACGAAAACGGCAGCTACCTCCGGGTGCCCGCGCAGCTCAAAGACCCCATCGATAACAAGTCGTTCTCCCGGATGCCCGGCGCGACCGTGCCGCTACGAACCTTTGCGGGCGTGGATCCCAGCTCGGGAACGACGCTGCGGGCGACGTATTTCTTCGTGGCCAATGGCGGGTTCTACGCGTCAGCCAACGATGTCCGGCTGCTGGGGTTCGATCCCCGGGATAAGTACAGCTACTACTGCAAAGTCGAAGTGACGTTCCCGGGCGTGAGCGACGCCGAGGAATCCAAAGAACGGGTCGCGGCGTTCCTCTCGGACCTGATGCCCGAAGTGATGTCGGTCGTGCCCGACTGGGTGGACGTGCGTGCGGGTCGGTGGCCGGCATCGGACGCGGCGTTCGCGGCCGCGGCGGCCGGGCGGGCCGGCGGCTCAGCCCCCGAGACGGAGCCGACGCCGTGAATTTTTGATGTGGACCGCGAGCCGACCGAACTTTCGGCGGCCGCAGTCAGTACAAAGCGTCGGCCGTGCCGTCGCGACGACTCTGGGGATTGGGGTGAACCCGTGGGGAAGGCCCGCGTGGCACCGCCCGTTTGATAGAAGAACCCGTTTCTGCCGTGTTTCGGCCGGGAACGGGGCGTGAAAGGATTGATCCAGGACCATGGCCGCTCGCGTCAACACTCGATTCGTACTCATCATCTCGGTCGTCATGCTCGGCCTCGCCGGGGCCGCGGTGGCTTCGTATCTGGTCTTGTTTCAGGAAGACCCCGAAGAAATGATCGCCCGGGGGGAGGCCTACTACGAGCAGGCTCAGACGCTGGCGCTCCAGGTCGACGAGCTCGATGAACTCGAGGCCCGCGAAGACGCGTTTGCCCGTTCCGGCGAAGCCTACATGTTTGCGGCTGAGATGTTCGGCAAGGCTTTCGAGGCCAAACGCACCGACGTCGACGTGCTCATGCAGTATGTCGATACGCTCGAAAAGGTGCATGTCGATTCGTCGCTGGACGCCGAGAGCATCATGCGGGAACAGGAGCAGAAGCTCCGCCTGGCCACCGAGATCAGCGACCGCGACGACCTGCTTGAGCGGTATTACCTGCAGATGATGGATCAGCTGCTTTGGGGCGTCGGCTCGGCGGCCCAAGCCAGCATCCTCAACCGCGTCGTCACGGCGGTCGATGCCAAGCTTCAGACCGATCAGGAAAACCCGGTGGCCCTGAAGTATCGCGGCATCGCCCGGACGCTCCGTTTGAATCAGGAAAGCGACCTCAACGACTATAAAAACGCGAAGGACGATTTGGATCGCGCCGCGGAGCAGCTGCCCGACGACGCGATGATCCCGATGTACTTGGCCAAGTGGCATATCGCCGAAGCCCGCCGATTGCGTCAACCCAATGAAGGCAAGCGTGAAACGGGTCCCGCCCGGCCGCTCAACGAAGACGCCCTCGCACAGGTCAACCTGGCCGTCGACATCTCGCGGGCTGCGCTCGAACGCTTCGGTGCCGACGACTTCGAGACCCGCTTCCGCCACATCGAAAACATGCTCGCGTTCCCGGTCTATCGCGAACCCGAGGACGAGGACAAGTCGTTCAATATCGCGCTGATCGATGAGGTCCGCGACGTTGTTGAATCGCTACGGCTTGAACTGATCGAAGACTCCTCGGACATGGACGCCGTGCTGCGTCTGGGCGACATCATGACCCGCTTGGACCGCGACGTGATCCGCGAGGATGGTCGTCGGGGCCAGACCACCACCGGTATCGAACGCACCGAAGAACTACTCCGGGCCGCCGCGAAATCCGAGCCGCTCAACGTGATTTACCGGGTCTACCTCGGCAACCTGCTCAAGCTGCAGATGGACTTGGATGACGCGCTCGTGGCTTACAAAGAAGCAGACGCGATCTCCGCGGTCGGCCCCGCCGAGATGGTGCTTCGTGAACTTCACTTCAAGCGTCAAGCCCGCTACGAGATCGCCAACATCGAGCTGATTCAGGCGGAGAACGAAAGCGACCCCGACATCCGCGAAGCCAAGCTCGCCGCCGCCGCCGACGACGCCATCGAACACCTCGACAAGGTGCTCGACGCCAAGGCGCCGGTGTTCTTGCTACGCGGCAAGGTCGCGATGCTGCGCGGCGAAGACACCGTGGCGATGCAGAACCTCGACGCCGCCGCCGACCTGTTCCTTCAGGACGGCAATCTCAATATCGAAGCGATGCTGCTGTCTGCCCGTGCTCGTCAGAAGGAACGCCAATGGGGAGCCGCCGCCGAGCGTCTCGAGAGCGTGCTCGCCCTGCCGCAGATCTCGGCCAGCCCCGAAAGCGAAAACCGTCTGCGCACCCAACTCGCCGAGATCTACATCAACTCCGATCGACGCGCGGAGGCCCGCCGGGAGATCGACCGCCTCGAAGAGATCGGCCTCAACGAAGCGACCACCTCCCTGCTCGACGCGGGGTTGCTTCTCCGGGAAGGCGATATCGAAGCCGCGGTCGCCACCTATACCGAGCTAGGCATGATGGACCAGCCGCAAACGGTCCGCAACGTTGCCCGCGCGATGCGTCGAGCCGGCGACAACAAGGCGGGATCCGATTTGTTGCGATCAACGTTGGATGCAAGCCCGGCTTCACTCCCGCTGATCGGCGAGCTCATGGCCACCCTGGCCGAGGGCGATGTTGAAGAACGTCGCGCCGTGATCGCGGGATACCTCGATGCCGCCGCCGCCGCCGGTGCGCCGGCCGGTTCGATCGCCGCGATGCGTGCCGGCATCACGCCGGTCGGCGAATCGGAAGAAGCCAAGTCCGCCATGATTGAAGAACTCGCGGGCAGCACCGGCGACGAGTTGGCCGCCGAGCTTCGCCGTTCCAGCCTTTGGGAACGAGTGGGCGACGAAGGCAAATCCCGCGCCGCGTTCCGACGGGCCGAAGCGATCAACCCCAACGATCCACAGGTGATTTTGACAGGCATCAAGTTCGCAGCGGCCGACGGTGATCAGCGCAAGCTCGAAGTCTTGGCGGAGCGGGCGTCCCGTGAAAACATCGACCTGGCCAACGGCGACTTTGTCCGGGGTCAGATTGCGGCCGTCCAGAACGACATCAACGCCGCCATTTCGTCTTATAACTCGGGTCTCGCGAAGCGTCCGGTCTACGACGAGGGCTGGAAGTCGCTCGGCGACCTCTACATGCGTCGCAACAACCTCGACGATGCCGCCGACGCTTACCAAACCGCGGTGAATCAGAAGCCCGACAACGTCGCGGCCCTGATCGCGTTGGCCGATGTGAACCAGCAGCGTCGTCGGCCCAGTGCCGCCGTCGAAGCGATGCGCCAGGCCATCCGCCACGCTCCGGACAACCCCGCCGTGCTTCAGCGGTACCTCCGGATCGAGTCGGAGTTGGGCGATCGTCGCGAAGCGTTGAAGGTCCAGCGTGAGATTGCCGAGCGTGCTCCCGATTCGATCCAGGCCCAGCTGGGCGTGGCCGTGATGCTTGGTGAAATGGGTCAAACCTCCGAGGCGATGGAGGAGTTGGACCGCATCGAAACCCAGTTCGGCGCCACCGGCACCACCACGCAAGCCCGCGCGTCGATTGCTTACCGAGACGGCGACCCCGACCAGGGGCGTGAGATTTACGACGCGTATCTTGAAGCTCAGGGCGACGAGGTCACCGTGTCGGACTTGGTTGCGTACGCCCGGTACCTCGTGTTGATTCAAGAGTCGGAAACCGCGCTGGAGGTCTACCGCAGCGCGGTGGCATTAGATGACGATCCGACCCGCCCGGTCGCCCGCGAGTTGGCCGATCGCCTGTTCTCGATGTCGCGATTTGAAGAAGCCGCGAGCGAGTATGAGTCTCTGGTCGAACTGGAGTCGGCTGAAGACGAAGCGCAGTCGCGTCTCCTGCGTCGTTACGTCGAAACGCTTCTGCGATTAGGCAACAGCGATATGGCCGAGCAACTCTTGGATGAGCAGCCGCGCGACGCTCAGACGCTGGTTCTGCGTTCGATTGTCAAGCGTCAGCAGGAAGACCCCGCCGCGGCCGAGCAGATGCTGGACGAAGCGTTGGAGTTGGACCCGAACTACGCGCTGGCTTACCTGCAGCGTGGCCTGATCCGCGCGACGTCGAATCCCGAGGCCGCCTTGGCCGACGCCAATAAAGCGCTCGAACTCGATCCGGCACAGTCCGCCGCTCAGCAATTGCGTGCCCGCTTGCTGATGGGGCTGGGGGATGCTCAGGAAGCGATCCGTGGTTTCAATTCCGTGCTCGCCCGCAACCCACGGGACTCGGTGTCGCGGGCCGCGTTAGCCGAGCTCTATCTGCGTGAAGGCGACCTTCAAACCGGCCGACTTGTCGTTTCGGAAGGCGAGCGGCTCGACGCCACCAACCCGATTTGGAAACAGCTCGAAGCCCGCTTCGCGCTGGCCGGCGGCGACCCGGAACAGGTCATCCTCAAGCTCGAAGAGGCTGTGGCCGCTCAGCCGAGCCCTGCGGCGTTACAGGCCTTGTCCGAGTCGTATCTCAACGCCGATCGTCCCGAAGACGTGAACACGCTGCTTGAGAATCACCCCGCCTTCGTCAACGCCAACGTCCTGCTGCAAGCCCGCCGCGGACAAGCGCTCATCGCCACCGGCCGCCCCGAGCCCGGAGCCCGGCTGCTCGGCTTGGCCATGGGGCGATCCAGCGGCCCGGGCCAACTGGCCTACGTCACGCGTGCCGCGTCCGAAGCGCTCGACACCGACCGCGCGTTCCAACTCTTGGACGCCGCCTTGGCCAGCGCCAATCGTCCGCTGGATGTTCTCCTGGCTAAGGCCATGGTGTGCCTTGGGGCTCAGGATTACACGCGTGCGTTGGAGATTCTGCCCGAAGCCGAGAGCTTGGCTGAAGGCCGGGACGCATCCACCCTCGCCACCATCCGCCGTATGACCGCGTTGAGTTACTACAGCACCGACCAGTTTGAGTTGGCCGAGGCCGCCTATCGCCGGCTTCTCGACGCAAACCCTGAAGATGTCGAGTCGCTAAACAATTTGGCGTTTCTGCTGGCCAAGGAGTTGAATCGCCCGGCCGACGCCCTGCCGCTGGCGGAACGGGCGGTTGCGCTCACCGACCCGCCGCAGGCTTCCGTGATGGACACCCTGGGCATCGTTCAATTCATGAACGGACAGATCGGGCGGGCCCGGGAAACGTTGGAAAACGCCTTATTGCTGGATCGCGACCTCGCGCCCTTGCACCTGCACCTGGCCCAGGTCTACCACGCCGAAAATCTGCCCACCAAAGCGACCCAATCCTTACAAGAGTCACTCCGGCTCGCGGAACTGAGCCGCGATCGTGACACCGAGGCGCAGGCCCGCGAATTTCTGAAACAATGGTCAAGCTGAGTGTGCTCGGCTCGGGCCCGTGATGCCCCTGCCGATATGCTCGGCATTCCAACAACCGTTCGTTCCCTAAAGTTCATTTTTCCCGGTTCGATTCCCTGGAGGGATTCCCACCATGACCGCCAACCCGCTTTCGACCATCCCGCCGATCGGCCCGACCACGGGCATGACGCCTGCGCCGCTGCCCGGCAAGTTCAAGCCGATCGATCCGGTCCGTCTGCTGCGCCAACACCTGCCCCTGCTGATTGTGGCCGGCGTGGTGGGCGTGATCCTCGGTGGCGTCGCCTGGTACATCGCCCGTGAGGTCGACCCGCAGTATCAATCGCAGGCCAAGCTCATGGCTTCCGGTCAGGTTGATGCCAGTGACATGGGCGCGATCAACGGGATCGAATCCAATGAGATCCAGGAAATCGAAACGTTCATCCGTAACCAGATCGCCGTGATCACGTCCGATGAATTGCTCCGCCAGGCGATTCAGTGGCCTAGCGTTCGCAACACCAAATGGTTCCAGTCGTTCAACGGCGACGTCCGCCTTGCGGCGATGGCCTTACAGGATCATCACCTCAACGTGTCGCCCCAACGGGAATCCACGCTCATGGTCCTCAATATGCGGATGAGCAATCCCGCCGACGCGCAGACCGTGCTCGAAGCGTTGATTACGGTGTATCTCAACGACCGCCAAATCCGCATGGAAAACGATATGTCGCGGCTGACGTCGGGGCAGATCCGCGAACGCGAACGGGCCACCGAAGAACTCCGCCGTCTTCAGATGGACCGTGAACGGTTCATTCAGGAAAACGATCTGGCCACCGTCCGCATCGAAGCCACCGAAGCCAGCATCCGCTACGACACGCTGAACCGCCAGCGGCTCGTGATGGAAATGGAACTCAACGCGGCGCGTGCGTCGATCGAAGGCCTACTCAAAGCCAACGAGGAAGACCCCGACCGGCCTATCAGCGAAAGCGAAGAGCAGCAACTCCGCATGCTCGACGCCGTCGCGATGCGTGAGGAAACCATTCGCCAATACAACGAGTCGATCCGCAGCATGAAGGCCATGGGCTTGGGCGAAGGTCACCGCACCATCCGCGAATTCAACGAACGGATCGCCTCGACCGAGCAGGAACTCGAAACGCTCATGCGTGAAGAGTTGGGCAAGCTGCGTGCCGCCCAGGTCGCCAATGCCATGAGCATGAGCGAGCAGATCCAGGCGCAGATGGACGACATGCGCAACAACCTTGACGAGGTCCACAGCACGATGCGTGACATGACGCAGAAGCTGGCCATGTTTGACAACATCGAAAGCGAAATCGAAAGCATCCGCGATCAAAAGACGCTGATCGACGAAAATCTCGCCGAGCTCCGCCGACTCACGATGCGTGACGATGTGACCCGCGTCACCCGTGCCGTGGCGCCCGAAGAAGCCGAACTCGTGTCCCCGCTTTGGATCGTCTGGATCCCCGGCGTCACGCTGTTCTGCGTCGGCTCGGTTGCGGGCCTGATCTTCCTGCGGGAACTCACCGATCAACGCGTCAAAAGCCCCGCGGACATCAAGCTGTTGGCCGAGGCGACGCTGCTGGGCGTCCTGCCCGACGGCAAGGAAGACCCCTCGGGGAACAAGGATGTCGCGCGGGCGGTCGAGCTTGCGCCCACCGGCCTCATCGCCGAATCGTTCCGTCAGGTGCGTACGGCCGTGCTCTCCCGCATGGACCGCCGCGGTTACAAAACCCTCGTTCTGGTCGCGGCCCAACCCGAAGCCGGTACGTCGTCGGTCGCCCAAAACCTCGCGGCCTCGCTGGCTTACAACGGCCGCCGCGTCTTGATCATCGACGCCAACTTCCGCCGCCCCAGCCAGCACGGTCTGGCCGACGCTTCCAACGGCCGCGGTCTGGTCGATGTGCTGCGGGACGACGTTGATGTCGATGAAGTGATCCAGACGCACCCCGAACTTTCGCTCTCGGTTCTCACGTCCGGCCAAGCTTCCGAAGCGCCGCCGGAACTCTTGGAAGCCGCCAACTTCCGCTCCCTGCTGGGGCGTTTGGAATCCGAGTACGACATCGTCATCATCGACGCGCCGCCGGCCCTGCTGACGTCCGACGCCCAGTTGCTGGCCAAGCACGTCGATGCCATCGCGGTGGTCGTCCGAGCCGGCAACGACAAACGCGGGATGGTCGAGCGGATGCTCGCCAAACTCGACGGCCAACGCGCCGACGTGCTGGGCATCATACTCAACGGCGTCCAGAGCTCGGCGGGCGGTTACTTCCGCAAGTCGTACGAGGACTTCTACAACTACCACCGTTCGTCGGGCCCGGGCAGCAACGGCTCGGTCGATCGTAGAAGCAAATCCAAGGATCGGGCGGAGGCTCAGGCCGTCACGGCCGATGCCGATGCCGATACCGAAACTCTGTAAAATTTTGATGATACTTTGGCCCCCCGCCGCGTGAAAGCGTCGCGGGGGCCTTCGGTTTCGGGGCGACCGGGCCGGGGCATGAACGATCGGGTTTTGAATGCGATTGTGCCTCCGAGAGACACCCTTTGAGCAACGCGGCGATCATCACGGGCGGGGCGGGCTTCATCGGTTCGCACTTGGCCGAGCGTCTCTGCGCTGCTGGTCGTCGCGTGCTTTTGGTGGACGATTTGAGCACCGGGCGTCGTCAGAATGTCGAGCATCTTTTGGGTGACGGCGTCGAGATCGTCCATGGCCGCGCGGCCGAGGTGTTGCAGGACCCGTCGGTGTTCAAAGGTGTCACCGAGGTGTATCACCTCGCGGCGGCGGTGGGCGTCAAACTGATTGTCGACGATCCGGCGGGCATGATCGCGACCAATATCGACGACACCATTGTTGTTCTGCGCGCCTGCGCCGCCGCCGACGTGCCCGTCCTTGTCGCGTCGAGTTCTGAGGTCTACGGCAAGTGCCCGGTGCTGCCGCTGCGGGAAGACATGGACCTGGTGTTCGGCCCAACCACCGCCAGCCGATGGAGCTACGGGCTGACCAAGGCGCTCGACGAACATCTCGCGATCGACTTGGCCCGGCGGGACGGTTTGAAGTCCGTGGTGGTGCGGCTGTTCAACACGATCGGCCCGAGGCAGGTGGGGCGGTACGGCATGGTGGCGCCGCGTTTCGTGAGCAGGGCCTGTGCGGGGCAACCTCTCGAGGTTTACGGCGACGGCGGGCAGACCCGGGCGTTCTGCGACGCGCGGGACGTCGTCGCGGCGATGACCGGTTTGATGGCCGCTCCCGACGGCGCGGCGTTTGGCGGCGTGTTCAATGTCGGCAACGACGAGCAGGTCACGATCCGCGGGTTGGCGGAGTTGGTCATTGAGCGGGCCGCCGCGGCGGGGCGTTCGGGATCGGTGATCCAGACCGTGCCTTACGAGGCCGTTTACGGCGAAGGATTCGAGGACCCGCCGCACCGTTTACCGGACGTGTCCAGGCTGCGTGATGCGATCAACTGGTCGCCGACGTTCACGCTCGAACAGACGATCGATGCCCTAATCGCCGATGAGTGTTCCGGGGTGCCGTTTCGTGGTTCGTCGCTCACCGACCCGGCCGCCGCCCCGACCGATTGATCTGATCCGGAGAGAGATGCTTTGATGCCCTTGGCCCACCACCCGATCACTCCGTCTCCGTCGTTGGCCGTTCAGCCGACGCCGCTGGAGTTGCTGTCGCCATTCGTCGGGGTCTTGTTGGTTGCGTTTTTAATCAGCGTGGTCGCGACGCCTCTGATGCGGAAGCTCGCGATCGATCACGGCGTGGTCGATGTGCCGGACCTTAAGCGGAAGAACCATGCCGTGCCGGTCGCGTATCTCGGTGGCGTGGCGATTTTCCTGGGTTGGCTTGCCGGCGTCGCGTCGGCGATGCTGCTGGACCTCCCCGGTTTCGGCGGCGGCGAAGGCGGCTACGGCCGGATCGGTTTCCCGCTGGCGATTATCTTCGGGGCCACCGCGATCACACTCACGGGCATGTTCGACGACGTGTACGGCATCCGCGCCCGCGTGAAAATCGGCGGACAACTCTTCGCCGCCGCCGCGCTCGCGTCAGAGAACGTCAGCGTTCAGCTGACCAAAAATGCTTTGGACGTCACCCGCATCCCGTGGCGGGACCTCAACGAATTCGCGGTCCCGGTGATGGGCGAGCCCTTGGGGGAGGTGGTTGTCTACGCTTTCGGGACGTTCCTCATCGCCGTCTTCGTGATCGGTGCGTGCACCGCGGTCAACCTGATCGACGGCCTGGACGGCTTGGCCTCGGGCGTCGTCGCGATCGCAACCGTGGGCTTTTTACTGGTGACCCTGATCGTCGCCTCGCGTACCGCTGATCCGCTAACCGCGATGCCCGCCTACTTCTCCGACCCGATCCGTGTGGTGATGTGCCTGGCGATCATCGGCGCGATCCTGGGTTTCCTGCCTTACAACTTCAACCCGGCCAGCATTTTTATGGGTGATGCTGGGTCGCTATTGCTGGGATTTCTCGCAGCTGCCACGATCCTGCTGTTCAGTGACACCGGCGGCTTCGCGCTCAAGATCGTTACGGCGATGCTGATCATCTTCGCGGTGCCGATCACCGATACGTCACTGGCCATCATCCGCCGCAAGATGCGCGGCTACCCGATCACCGCGCCCGACAACCAACACATCCACCACCTCTTGCGACGCTGCGGCCTGTCGGTCAAGCAGTCCGTGTTGGTGATGTACGGAGCGGGCATCGTCTTTGCTGCCTTGGGCGTCACCATGGTCGGGCTTGACTGGGCGTGGCGGTACATCCTCGTGGTCTTTGTGCTGCTCTACGGCACGATTATGGCCCTGTCGTTCAAATACGGGGCCTACCAACTCGCTCTCGAAAAGCGTCAACGCGAGCGCCTCGCCGAGGAAGCCCGCCTCGACGACAGTGCCCCGATCGACCAACCGGTCGGCTCAGCCCACGGCAACGACGATGCCGAGGGCTCGGGCGATTCCGACGACAGCGCTGCTGGGCTGAGCGATTCGGGCGAACCGGGCGGCACCACCACGCGCCTGGGTCTCGAATCGCCGAATTGATCCGATTCTTGCTCTTCTGACAACATCCGACCGGCCTTGCAAGGCCCACCGCAAAACCTACAATGCGTCGCTGGTCGGCAGTCGGTGTCGCCCATTGGTCGTTGTGACATCCCCGCGCGGGACGTGGTTTCCAGCTTGTCGCTGGTCCATCGCCCCCGATTTTCGTCCCCCCGGGCGTGCTCGAGCCGGGTCGTGGTGCTTTCACCCTTGCGTGATCGCCCGACGCGCAAGCAAGCCGCCCCTGGCTCTCCCGCCGAAAGGTCTGCTCCCCATGTCCGAATCCGCTTCCTCCGGCCAGTCGCTGGTCAAGAACCTCATCGAAGCCGGCATCCATTTTGGCCACCGCGCCAACGCGTGGAACCCGAAGATGACGCCCTACATCTTCGGCAAACGCAACAAGATCCACATCATCGACGTTAAGGAAACCATCAAGGGTCTCCTGCTCGCCCGCAAGTACCTCACCAAGACCGTCGCATCCGGTAAGGACGTGCTCTTCGTCGGCACCAAACGCCAAGCCCGCGGCATCATCGAACAGCACGCGACCGACTGCGGCATGCACTACTGCGTCGAACGCTGGCTCGGCGGCACGCTCACCAACTTCACCACCATCCGCTCTCGGCTCAAGCGGCTCGAAGAACTCGAAGCCCTCGACGAATCCGGTGACATCAACAACTACTCCAAGAAAATGGAGTCCACGCTCAACCGTGAGAAAACCAAGATCACGCGGAACCTCTCGGGCATCCGCAACATGACCAAGCTGCCCGGCGTCATGGTCGTGGTTGACGTCAACGCCGAGGCCAACGCGGTCAAGGAAGCCCGCAAGCTCGGCATCCCCGTCGTCGCGCTGCTGGACACCGACTCGGACCCCGACGATGCGGACATCGCGATCCCCGGCAACGACGACGCGATGCGGGCCATCGAGATCATCATCGATCAACTCGCCCGCGCCGTGAACGAAGGCAAGACCGCCCGCGCTCAGCAGGCCGAAGCGAAGGACGCCCAAGTGTCCGGCGACGCCGCGTCCGGCGAACCCCGCAAACGCAGCCGCCGTGCTCAGTTCTCCGCCGACGCCCCGGCCCCGACCGCCGATGATGCCCCGGCCGAGACCAACGGCAAGCCCGAGCCCGCCGCGACCAACTGATTTCCATTCAGTCTGACCCAAAACTCACGCCGCGCGAAGCGATTCGCCGCGGCTGTGCTTCCGACCCACCCTACGCTTTCCCCCACGAGACCCACCCATGCCCGCCTTCACCGCCAAAGACGTCAAAGCCCTCCGCGAACGCACCAGCATGGGCATGATGGAATGCAAAAAAGCCATGACCCAGGCCGACGGCGACGTCGATCAGGCGATTGGCCTGCTTCGCGAGTGGGCCGGCGGCAAGATGGACGACCGCGGCGACCGCGAAGCCTCCGAAGGCGCCATCGCGCTGGCCCAAGGCGACGGCGCCGCCGTCCTCGTCCAACTCACCGCCGAGACCGATTTCGCCGCCAAGAACGACGACTTTGTCGCCGCCGCGCAGAAGATCGCCGATCACGCGTTGTCGCTGCCCGCCACCGGCGACGTGACGGAGCACGCCACCGACGACATGAAAGCGTTGGTCGAAGACCTACGCATCACTATCAAAGAGAACATCTCGCTCAAGGTGATCCATCGCCTCGAAGCCGAACAATTTGGAACCTATGTACACGGCAACCGAAAATCCGCCGCGCTCGTCGGTGTCACCGGCGACGCCGACGACGACCTGCTCAAGGGCCTGGCGATGCACGTCACCGCCGCCGTCCCGCCCGTCGTCCCCGCGCCGCTCGCGGTGGATAAGTCCGGTCTCCCCGAAGCCGACGTCGCCGCTGCCCAACAGCAGTTCGTCGACGAAGCCAAGGCCACCGGCAAGCCCGAGCAGATCGCCGAGAAGATCGCGATGGGCAAGCTCAACAAGTGGGTCGACGAGCAGACCCTCACCGGCCAGATCTACATCCGTGAACTCGACGCCAAGAAGCCCGTCCGCGATTATTTGCCCAAGGGCACCACGATCACCGGCTTCGTCCGCGTCGCCGTGGGTTAATCGCACCGAACCTCCGAATTCTTAAAACCCGTCGCACGCGGCGGGTTTTTTCTTGTTCATCGCGTATAGATTGCATTGCAAGAACAGGAGCCCTCCGTGTCCAGACCCCAAACCTCTTCTCAAGCCCAGCCCGACGTTTCGCCCCTGGCGACCGCCGATCCCCTCGCCGCCTACGCCGACCGCCAGGTCTGGCTCGACGGCGCCCTGGTCCCCGCGAAAGACGCCACCGTCTCGGTCTTCGACCACGGCGTGCTCTACGGCGACGGCGTCTTCGAAGGCATCCGCTTTTACAACCACCGCGTCCTCAAACTCCGCACCCACCTCGAACGCTTGTTCAGCAGCGCCCACGCGATCCGCATGGAGCTGCCGTACACCGTCGATGAACTCTTCGAAGCAACCAAGCAGACCGTCGAGGCCAACGGCTTGGCCGACGGCTATATCCGCCTGGTCGCCACTCGCGGCGCCGGGACGATGGGCCTCAACCCGTTCCTCTGCCCCAAACCCTGCGTCTACATTATCGCCGCGTCGATCCAGATGTATCCGCAAGAGTTCTACGAGCACGGCCTCAAGGTCATTTCCAGCTCCTTCCTCCGGAACCACCCGCAGGCACTCAGCCCGCGTATCAAGAGCCTGAACTACCTCAACAACATCCTCGCGAAGATCGAGGCGATCGACTCGGGCGTGCTCGAGGCCGTGATGTTCAACCACCTCGGCAACGTCAGCGAATGCACCGGCGACAACATCTTCTTGGTGCGGCAACGCAACGGCAAGCCCACGATCTTTACACCGCCGCTCAGCGCCGGCGTGCTTGAAGGCATCACGATGAACCTCGTGATCGAACTGGCTTTGCAGGCAGGCTTCGAAGTTGTCCGTGAAGACCTCACCCGGCATGACCTCTACACCGCCGACGAGATGTTCCTCACCGGGACCGCCGCCGAAGTGATCCCCGTCAACGACGTCGACGGCCGAGCGATCGGCACCGGCGAACCCGGCCCGATCACCCGGCAACTGATCAAGTCCTTCCGCGACCTGATCGCCAAGGGTGTGCCCGAAGACTAAATGAGCCGCGATCTGGCGGTTCCCAACATGCCCGACCCCACCCAACAACTCGCATATCTCACACCTCATCTTCCGGGCGTCGGCGGCATGCTCAAACAGACGCCCGAGGATTTTTTAGTGGAAGAACAGCCGCTCTACGAGCCTTCGGGCGAGGGTGAGCATCTGTATCTATTCGTGGAAAAACGTGAACTCACCACGCACGACCTGATCAAGCGGGTGGCCCGCGACTTCCGGGTCAGCAAACGGGACATCGGGCACGCCGGGCTGAAGGATAAGCACGCCGTGACGCGGCAGCATCTCTCGGTGTGGCTGCCCATCGCGAACCCCGAAGAAGAGGCGAAAGCGATCGAACGCATCGGTCATCACCCGAAGCTTCAGGTGCACTGGGCCGAGCGGCACGGCAACAAACTGCGGCGGGGGCATCACGGCGGAAACCGTTTTGTCTTAAAGCTGCGCGGCGTCGAAGCCACGGCGGTCGTTCGCGCTAAACCCATCTTCGAGCAGATCGACAAGCACGGCGTCCCCAACTACATCGGCGAACAACGCTTCGGCTACCGCGGCAATTCCGCGACGCTCGGGGCGCTCCTGCTCCGCTCGGAATACGACGCGTTTCTCCAGGAGTTGCTCGGCACGCCCGGCGATAACGATCGGCCCGAGTTGGCCGAAGGTCGGGAGCGATTCCGCAATCAAGATTATCTCGGCGCTTTGGAGCTTTGGCCCAAGCCGTTACCGTACGACCGCCAAGCCCTTGACGCACTACGCCAAGGCAAGTCGGCCGAAGAGGCGGTGAAGAGCATCGCCAAATCGCAGCGGGATTTTTTGGTTTCCGCGTTGCAGAGCGCGGTCTTCAACACGATTCTCGACGCGCGGGTCAAGGCGGGCACTTGGAACCGCTTGCTTCCGGGCGACGTCGCGTGGAAGCACGACAACCGCGCGAAGTTCACGGTGGACGATCAAGCGGCCGCCGACGCGGACAACGCGCCGGGGGGACGCGTGGAGGCGTTCGAGGTCTCGCCGTCGTCGCCGCTTTGGGGGACGGAGGTGATGCCGGCCGAAGGTGAGGTGTTCGCGGCGGACTGCGTAGCGCTCGCCGAGCATGGTCTGGATGAGGCGCTGCTCGAAACGCCGCACCCGCTCGCGTCGGTGCGTGGCGATCGGCGTTCCACACGCATCGCGGTGAAGGACCTGGATTACTCCGGCGGCGTGGATGAACAGGGGGCGTACCTGCGTTGCGTCTTTGAACTGCCCCGCGGGGCGTATGCCACCATGGTGCTGCGTGAAGTGATGAAATCCGGCCATGGGTAAATCGTCACGTTGCCCGAACCGAGCCCATCCGCCACAATGCTTGGCCCGAAACTGGAGACACCCATGAAAGCCAACGACCTCAAGCCCGGCCAAGTCCTGCAACTCGACGGCCAACTCCTGCTCGTCACGAAGACCGAACACGTCAAACCCGGCAAGGGCGGCGCGTTTGTTCAGGCCAAGCTCAAGAGCATCAAGCACGGCAACGTCACCGAGAAACGTTTTCGCACCGTGGACGAGGTGGAGTCCACGAACCTGGATCGACGCGATATCGAGTTCCTGTACGCCGAGGGCAAGGACGGCGTGTTTATGGATTGCGAGAGCTACGACCAGTTCACGATCATGGAAGACGTGCTCGGCGATTCCCTCTTGTTCTGCAAGGCCAACGAAGTGATTAAAGGTTTGTTTTACGAAGGCCAGCCACTGACGTTGGAACTACCGCAGTCGGTCGAGCACGAGATCGCGGATACCGAGCCGGGCATCAAGAACGCGACCGCGACGAACGTGATGAAAGAAGCGACGACCGAGACTGGGCTGAAGGTCCGCATCCCGCCGTTCATCAATGCCGGCGACAAGGTGAAGATCAATACCGAGACGCGCGAGTATCTCGGCCGGGTGAACGACTGACGGCGCGTGTTTCGAAGCCTAGGTTTGGCGTGGGCTTTGAGTTACGCTGGCGTCATGGCCCATGCTTCCTCGCATCATGGAATTAATTCGACAACGGACCCCGACGCGCGACATGCGCTGATCGTCGGTGGTGGGATGTCGGGGTTGACCGCGGCGGCGGCGTTGGTCCGCCAGGGTTGGCGGGTGACCGTGTTGGACAAAGGCAATCGGCCCGGCGGGCGAATGAGTACGCGGCGATCACGCAGCGGCGTGGCGTTCGATCACGGGGCGGCGTATCTCTCGGCGGAGTCGTTGGCGTTCGCGCAGCAACTCACGAAGTGGGAAAGCCAAGGCGTGGTGGGTCGGTGGGATGTTCCTGAACACGAGGTGTGTCGCGGGGCGTTTTCGATGAAACGCGAAGCGGCCGACCGCGCGAAGTTTGTCGGGTTACCGGGGATGGGTTCGTTGGTCGCGTACTTGAGCGAGGCTTTGCCCGAGGGCTGCGTGCATTTCGGCGTGACCGTGTTGCGGGTCGAGCGGAAGGCGGACGCTGGATCGGGTGTCTCGGGTTTCGGAGAGTCTTGGTTTGCGTTGGACGACCAAGGGCGGAGCCACGGGCCGTACGACGCGGCGGTGGTCGCGCTCCCGGCTCCGCAGGCGGCGAGCGTGTTGGCGGAGGCGAAGCCGGACTTTGCGTGTCTTGCGGACGAAGCGGAGGCCGTGGGATGTTGGGCGGCGATGGTTGCGTTTGAGCAGCCGATCGTGGAGCCGGTGGCGTTGCACGTGCGGGACAACCCGTTGGCGTGGATTGCGTGTGATTCGAGCAAGCCGAGCCGCGATACGTCCGCGGGGAGTTGTTGGGTGTTGCACGGCAACGCGGCGTTCTCGACGCACCGGTTGGATGACGCGGCGGAAGATGTGTTGCCCGAGATGTTGGACGCGTTGGACGAGGCGTTGGGGATTGAAGCGCCCGAGCCGGCATATGCGGCGGCGCACCGTTGGCGTTTTGGCCTGTGCCCGATGCCGCTGTCGGAGCGGGTCTTGGTGGACGACGCGTCGCGGCTTGCGGTGTGTGGCGATTGGTTGGGCGGCGGGGATGCGGTGAATGTCGAGGCGGCGTGGTTGAGCGGGTCGGCGGCGGGCGCGGCGTTGGGGTGAAGTGAGGTACGGCTGTGGTGGGCCAAGCGATTTGCGTCTTTTGACGCGAAGCGTCGGGGTGATATATTTTTCTTGACTTACTACTACGTTTTACGATATACCGTATCACGAGGCAGCGATGAGCAAACCCAATCCCGCCGAACGCCCATGGTCGTCGCAGCTCCGGAAGGGCCTGGTCGAGCTCACCGTGCTCGCGGCACTACGGGGGGTGAAGGAGGCGTACGGCTACGAGCTCTTGCAGCGGATCAATGCGCTGCCGGGTTTCGCACTGACCGAGTCGACCGTCTACCCCATGCTCGCGCGGCTGAGCAAGGTCGGCCTGCTCCGGGTCCGCGTGGGCCCCAGTCCGCACGGCCCGCCACGCCGGTACTACGCCCTAACCGCCGCGGGCAAGAAACATCTCGCCGCCATGTCGTCCGAATGGTCCCAACTCAACGACAGCATCCGCTCCCTTCTTGACGAGCCCGAATCATGAACGCATCGAACCCCGATCCTCATTCCGCAACATTCTCTGACGACGTGCAGGCCAAGCTGGATGCACACTTGGACGCCGTCGACGCGGTGCTCCAGAAGTACGCGCAGAGTCGGTCGCAGCGTTCGGCGATCGTCGACGAGTTAGACGGCCAACTGCGAGAGATGCTCGCGGCGAAGGCCGCCGAGCGGGACGCTTCCGAGGTGGCGTTGGAAGATTGGGAGTGGGTTGCCGTGTCGATCGATCCGCCCGAGGCGTACGCCCGGCAATCCATCGACCTACCGGCCACGAACTTTACCGGCTTTGCCAACGAAGAGGCCGCGGAACCGAACGTCAGCCGCTGGTCGTTAGTGGGCTTGGCGTGGACGGTGTACGGCGGTGTGGCCTTGACCTTATTGATCCTTTTGATGTTGTCTCGGTCGTCGCAGATCGTTCGCTTGCCCGGTGGAGGTGTCACCAGCGAAGTGGAATCACCGTCGCGGCTGTGGCTGCTTGTGTTGATCCCTTTGATCCCCGGCCTATTCGCCCCGCTGGTGACGACGGCGATGGGCATTCTGGCTTTGTCGCAGATCAAGCGCTACCCCCAAAAATGGTGCGGCTGGGGGCTTGCGGTGTTCGACACGGTGCTGTTCCCCAGCGTCGTCGTATTGGGCGTTCTGTTCGGGGTTGTTTGGTCTGCGATCTTCTATGGGGTCGAGATGATCATGATGCTGAACGGCAACCGTAATTTTTTTGATGACGGCTGGACCAACGCGAGCGTCGATCGGCACACGGTTCTTCAGTTGCCTGCGATGGCGCTGGCCGGGGTGTCGACGGCGGTCGTGCTTTGGCTGGTCGTCCGTCGCCTGAACCGTTGGGGGCTCGGCGAGCCGGCTTGATGGCTTGTCCACCCTTGCTTGGGCCTCGTCATGCCGACATTTCCTCGAACCCTTTCTCAACCGAAACCGAACCATGGACGTATCGAGCCCCGAATCCCAACACGCATCGCTTCCTGACGACGCACAAGCCAAACTGGATGCGCACCTCGACGCGGTCGACGCGGTGCTGCGTCAACACGCCAAGGGCAGGTCGCAGCGGTCGGCCATTGTGGACGAACTCGAGGGGCAACTGCGGGAGATGCTGGAGGCGAAGCGGGCGGAACGCGAAGGGGTGGCGGTCGATTTGGAAGACTGGGCTCACGTCGAGGCGGAGGTCGATCCGCCGGAGGCGTACGCGCGCCAATCGATCGACTTGCCGGCGCTTTCGGGGTCGGCGTTTGCAGGATTTGAGGAAGACTATGGTTCGCCGCCGAAGACGAGCGGCTGGGCCATCGCGGGATTGGTGTTCGTGAGCCTGAGTCTGCTGCTGGGGTTGCTTCCGTTGTTTCTGGTTCTGGGGCTTTTCGTGACCTACGCGAGTGACCAAGCAACCGTCGGCGTGGGCGGGGTTTCGCAGAGTGAGCCCGTGGGCGGCGTTGGCATCCTCATGTTGCCGGTGCTTTTCATTGTTCCCTTGCCGCTGGTGTTGATGGTGGGGTCCTTGGCCTGTGGCGTGACGGCGATGGGGAAGATCAAGGCGGCGCCGCACGCGGTGGGCGGATGGGGGCTCGCGGTGTTCGACGTGGTGTTCTTTCCGTTCTGGGTGCTATGGCTGGTGGCGACCTCGGCGGCTTGGGTCTTGCTGGTCTTGGCGATCCGCGGCGTTCGGTTCATGACGTCGAGACCTAACGTTCCCGAAGATGCATGGGCGGTCGTTCCGTGGTCGGAATCGCTGGTTTGGTTGCCGGTGGCGATGGTCGTGGCACTCGTTGTGTCGGCCTGGTTGACGCGTGTCGTGGTGCGTCGCCTGGGAGCGTGGCGGTTGGCGTGAATTGTCTCTCGCCGGCGTGCGCACCGAAGCGGGACGCGCGAATCGGTCGATCTAAAATCTTGCGTTCACTCGGGAGGCCGATTACGTAGCGGGAACGCGTCGTGGGGGCTGGGCGGGGGACGTTGATGCCATCTTTGCTCCTCGCGGGTTGCTTTGTTTTTCAAGCGGGTCGAGACGGCCGGGATGGCGGCGGGTGACCACGGGATGTGGCGCTTGCCGTTGCGGATGCATCCGTGACATCGGCGGACGAAGCTTAGTGTAAGCGAGGCGCGAGGTGCGTGACGCCGGGGCGAAGGGGCGCGGGAGGCGCTTTCGGGGCGCTCGGTGGGCCGAGGTGATCTGTTCTTTGGCAAGTGAAGTAGGCACGTGGAAAACCGCAGAACCCTCGGACGGAGTCTATGGGCTTCGGGGTGTAGGGTGAATAGATGGAATCGCCGCGGTTGTATGAGGACTTGGCGTGGTTGTGGCCGGTCTTGTCACCGCCGGCGCACTACGTCAGCGAGGCCGCGACGCTGGAGGCGGTGTTGGACGAACGGTTGGGGCCGGGGCCGAAACGGGTTCTGGAGTTGGGGGCCGGAGGCGGGCACACGCTGGTGCACCTCTTGGCGATCGGGGCGGAGCGTTCGTTGGCGTACGGCGGATGGGGCGGGGAGCACACGGGGGTGGCGGTGGATTTGAGCGAAGCGATGTTGTCGCGGTGTCGCACGTTGATTCCGGGGATCGATGCCCGGGTCGGCGACATGCGGGACGTTCGGCTCAACGAAACGTTCGACGCGGTGCTGATTCACGACGCGGTGGATTATCTGGTGAGTGAAGATGATGTGCGTCAGACCTTCACGACGGTGCGTGAGCATTTGCATCCGGGGGGGTTAGCGTTGATCGCGCCGACGTACGTGGCCGAGACGTTTGAGGCTGGGGATTGTGCGGAAGATGTGCCCGAGCCGGATGCGTTTGCCGGGGCGGTGCTCGCCGAGCACGGGGTTGAGTGTGTGTCGTACGCCTCGCGTCTGGGCGATGTACTTGACGATGGCACGTTTGCGATGACATTGACGTATCGCATCACTCACGCCGACGGCCGAGTGGAAACGGTCGAAGACCGCCATGGCTGCGGGCTGTTTTCGGAGAAGGCTTGGTTGACCTGGATGCAGGAGGCCGGGCTACCCGCGGAGCGCGTTGATCAGGGCGCGGCGGGCGACGGCGGGGCGTGGACATTATTCGTGGGACGGGCTGGGAAATAAGTTGGCCCATCAAAAGAGCGCGGCGGGCCCATCCTGGGGCCCGCCTGACAGTCCGTTGTCGAATCTCTCTGGGTGGGTGTCCGTCGAGCGGGTCGGCGTCCTTGCCGGCCCGGTGGATTGCTCGGGGACCCGTGAGCCATCCGTGCTCACTTCAGAAAAATGTACAAATATTTGAATCTTTTGCAAGTCCAGAACTCCAATTTTAATGAAATTTCTCCAATTACGTCCGAGAATCGAGCGATCGGGGTACAGATTTGGTGGATTTTCTCGCAAGATACGTTCCAACTTGCTTAAAATCGTACAATTTAGCCGATGTTGACGGACGCCATGCAAGATTTAAAACAACAACGCGGTGGGGTGCTCCGGCAAGTGCGGCGGGAAGCGGGGCTCTCCGCACGGAAGCTTGCGGATCGCATCAACGCTCGGACGCCGGGGTCGGACCTGACGGACAACGCGATCTATGCGTATGAATCCGGCAGGGTGTTATTGAGTCGGGAGGCCGGCGAGCGGATTGCGGCGGTGCTGGATGTTGGGTTGGGCGATCTGCTGGTGGGCGATCCGGATTTTGCGGGCGAATCGGAGACGGAGAAAGGGCGGCAGACTTCCCCGCGACGCGGCGACCCGGCTTGCGGGCGGCTACACCCGCTCGTCGTCGATGTCCTCCGGACCGCACGCACCCTGGTCCGCACGCTGGCGTTACCTCGCTTCGAGCTTGCGAGTCCGGCGGGTTTTCTTCACGGCTTCGAGCTTCTTGCCCACGACGGCCGGCGTTTCCTTCAGCACGACGAAGTGGCCGCCGCCTCACGCCGGCCGCCCGGCCCGCAGCAGGACGCGATCGAACAAACCACCCGCGCCGTCGCCGAACTCGTCCGACACGCCGAAACGCAATATGCCTCACTCCGGAATGCGGGCGACGCCGGTTCTTGTGTCGAGGCCTGCCAAACGCTCGCCGGCCAACTCGCTGAGCGCATCGCAACGCTCACCGAGGCTCACCAGCACCTGATCCAGCAGGGCGGCTTGAAGCCGGGCTTCGCGGACACCGAGCCGACCACCCAAGGCGATCTGGCCGATCTCGCGCCATGGACTAAATTGGTGTGATGAAGGCGTCGCGATTTTGGTTTCGAGGGCATCCTTGCCGGGCATTGACCGTCGCGGTCATGATGTTTTTGATCGTCGGCACGCCTGCCTGCGAACAATTCGAAGAGCCCGAACTCGACCTCGAACATTTGTACAGCTACACCCCGGCTCCGCTCGCGATCGTTCTCTCGGCCGCCGCAGTGAACGGTCGGATCAATTACCCACTGATCGCTCGCGACTACGGCGACTACATCGACCGATTCATTGAACTGTGTGCCGAGGCCGGGCCGAACTCGCACCCGGAGGTATATTTCGAAACTCGCCACCGGGCTGCCTACTACGTCAATGTTCACAACGGTCTGATCCTCCAAACCTGGATGAAGCACGGGGCGGCGAGCGGAGATGTCGATCTGCGTTTTGATCCGGCTTGGCTCGACGAGCGCATCCATCGCATCGATGGCGAGGTGGTTTCGATTCGAGACCTCGCCGATCTCGCGTTGCAGCAGGGCTACGAACTCACGCCCTTTGCGCTCGCGAGCGGCACCGTGACGGGGCCGCCGATGCCCTCGACGCCGCTTGAAGCGGAGACCTATGATCGTGCACTTGAACGTCATGTCCGAGTGATCTTCACCGACGAACGCACGGTGCAACGCATCCAAGAACCCGGCAGCGACAGACCGCTTTTTTATGGTCCCCCCGTCTTTGCGCAATACCCCGACCGCTTCGGTGGACTCGAAGCGTTCTTCGATTTGTTCATCCCCGAGACCTATCCCCACAAGCTGGATTTACTCCGCGCGGCACACGAAGGCACGCTGCGTTTCCGGCAGCCCTCGGACCGTATCAATCTGCCCGACGCGCCGCTCGATCCGATCCAATAGTCACGCCTTCTGGACACGCTGAACGCCACCTTCAGGACAACGGCCATGCGGTACCGCCAACTCCGTGCTCTGGATACCGAACTGTCGGCCATCGGCTTTGGCGGTATCGTTCTGATGGATCGGCCGCAAGAAGATTGCAACCGTCACGTTGCCGACGTCTTCGACGCGGGCATCACGTATTTCGACGTTGCGCCGCAATACGGCGACGCTCAGGAACGGATGGGCCCTGCGCTCGAGCCGTACCGCGACCGGGTGACCCTGGCGTGCAAAACCCTTGAACGAAGCGCCGCCGGTGCCGCTCGTGAATTGGAGGATTCGCTGCGGAAACTCCGAACCGATCACTTCGACATCTACCAGTTGCACAGCATGACCACGTCGGAAGACGTGGATACCGCCATCGCCCCCGGCGGTGCCCTCGAGGCAATCGAAGCGGCGCGCGACGCCGGTAAGGTCCGCGCGATCGGCTTTAGCGCCCACAACGAAGACGCAGCGTTGCGGCTGATTGAGACCGGCCGATTCCAGACCATGTTGTATCCACTGAACTTCACGATGTTCGACGCTGGTGTCTTCGGCCCGCGGGCCCTTGACGCGGCCAACGCCCGGGGTCTGGATGTTCTTGCACTCAAGGCGATGGCACGCGGGACATTAAACGTGGCCTACGAAGACCGGCCTTTTGCAAAGTGTTGGTACGCCCCCGAGGATCGTGCCGACGTTGCCGCGTTGCTGCTGCGATACACGCTTCATCTGCCCGGGGTGGTCGCGGCGCTGCCGCCGGGGCAGCCGGAACTTTTCCAGATTGCC
>JBCCDN010000010.1:0-37541 GCA_039030755.1 Planctomycetota bacterium
AACCCCCGGTGGGCGGAACGCGAGGCCGGGGGCGATGCGACGCGGGATGCGATTCGCGGGCCGCCTCGGTTGGGCCGGGCCCGCCCGCGTTCTTTGGCAAGTGAAGCAGGATGTGGCGTACCGCCGAACACGGCGGTACACCAGCACACCCGCGCCTCAAGAAGCGGCGCGGCGTGGGTGACGGTCGGCGAGCGCAGCTTCCCGTGCAGCATTCAAAATCAAGCGGGCGTCGGCTTCTTCGTCACACGTCGAAAGTTTCTCGCGTCCGACCATCAAACGGTCGCCCACCGACCGATCAGCCAGCGGTAACTCACGCAGCGCACCCAACAAGCGTTTGCCCAGGCTTTCGGCGTGTGACGTGCCCATCGCGTGCACCGCCACCGCAAACTCAGCTGGCCCGGTCGCGGCAATAAACACGTTGCGTCGGCAGCGCGCCCGCAAACAATCGGCCGCCATGGCCGCGAACGCCTCCCGCTGCGAAGCACGCGTCGACGTCGTTTCAGGGTCAAGCGTGAACACCAACAGATGGTTCGGCGTCGTGAAGTCCGACGGCACGGGGACGGTCTGCATGTGACGCAGGAGCGCCGGCGTCGTCGGTAAACCCGTCGCGCCGTCGAGCAATCCCAACGTTTGGAACGATTCGCTCAACCGCAACGCATCCAGCCGAGCGCCGACGAGTTCGGCAGCGCGGTGCAGCGATTCGACCCGGCCGGCCCCGATCGATGCGCCCGGACGCTCCGCGACCCAGATCACCCCGAGCTGTTCGCCAAGGCCGGGCAATTTCAAAGCCACCGAAGCGCCCAAGCCGCAGGCCCGCAACGCCTCGGCCCACTCACTCGTGGCGTCGAACTCTGAAAACCTGACCGCCGGACCTGCCGCGTTCATCGCCGAGGGCATCAGGTCGCTCTCCGCAACGTCGCGCAGCCCCGCATAGGCCCGCAATGGCAACGACGTACTGCCCACGGCCAAACGCTGGTCGCTTCGTCGCTGTCCGGTCGGGTTCGCCGCACGGACGGCAATACCCGCGGCGGGCGTACCCGCGAGTTGCCGGATCGCTTCGACGGTGGCGTCCATGAGATGCTGCGTCGTTCGCGCTTCACGCAGATCGCTATACACCGCATCGGAGGCCGGTGCGGAGGGTGAAGCGTCGTCGATATCTTCAGCCATGGGCGACGATTCGTGACGGATCGTCCAGACATAGCCTTTCGCGGCCGGTCCGCTTGAATTCTGTTGCGACACACACGGCCGCGCTTCTAAAACCTGCGACCCATCGGGCGTGCGGAGACTCACGGTGTGTTCACATGTCACGCCGTGCCGGAGCGTCTCGGCGACGATCTCCGAGGCTCGCCCCCCCATATCAGCACCCCACGCGGCCCACGCCGTCGGGTCCGTCAGGTCGGACTGAATCACCGAATCGGCGGTCTGTCGGGTCTGTCCGATCCACGCACGATTCACGATCAGCACGCGGCCCTGGTCATCGGTCAGCGCCCAAGGCTGGGGCTGATGATCGACCGCGGCTTGCAAGAGTCTCTGTTGTTGTGCGAGCCGATCCTGCAACGCGTCGCCGCGGGTTCGCGGCTGAAGGACGACGGCAGCGCGCTGGGTCTGCGGATCAAACGCTCCAACAGATAGGCCCACCGTAGTTGTCGTCGTGTCCTCGGCGGTGGCACGCGGTTTGAGTCGAACGGGAATTGTCGAAGTAGCATCGGCTTTCAAAGTATCGGGCTGGAGCAAGGCTTCGAAGTCCCCAAGCCCGCACCCCCCGAAAAATTCAGCCAAAGAACGCCCCACGATGTCCCCAACGCGCTCGGCTCCAAGAAGTCGAACCGTCGCGCGATTCGCGTTCTGGATCTCGCCCTGACGGTCAATCATCAGCAACGCCTGAGAAGAGGCCTCGGCCATCGCCTGCGTCGCGAGGACCCGGGCTTGGGCTTCTGCCCGCAGATCGTGCATGTGGCGATGAGCCACGCCGATCGGCCCCGTGAGATTCACCGGCCCCAGATGGTGGTCCGGATCGGCCGGCTCGGTAGATGGTTCGTCCTTGACGAGCGAAGCGTGAAGCGTGGCCAGTGGACGACTCACCCACCGATAAGCCAACGCAAACACCACCAACGACAAGATCACGTACCCCGCCGCGGTCGGGAGCAGACGCTGTGCAATCTGCCGAAGCGCGTCGCGGTGCCGGGATGGGCCGTCGATCGCGGCGACGAAAAGATGCGTTTGGCCTTGATCCGATTCAAACGGCAATCGGATCACCAGGTGGTCCCGCAACGCCGACTCTTGAAGAATGCGCTCCGCGCCCGGGCCGGGTGTCCAGACGACCGCTTGGTCCAGCGCCGCGGCGCTTTCGAAGTTAAACGCCGACGCAGCGGGGCTTCGGATCAATTCTTCGCCGCCATCAGAAGCCAGCACCCGCCACGCGGTGACCGCCTCACATCCCTCCAAGCCCCGGAGACCGCTGGCGATGCGTGCCGCAGCCGCGTCGGGTTCTTCATGCAAGTTCAGGGCTGACGAACTCACCGCGTGTCCTGCGGCCTCGACGAATCGCTCGAGCGACCGCCCCTCCGCCCGGACCGCCTTCGCGTATTCCGCCACGCCTAAGGCAACCGTACACAACACACCGATCGCCACGACGGGCAGCGCCATCCGAACCGGCAACGACAACGAGCTTGAAGTGGGCTTCATGGATCAGGAACCAAATCGCGTCACGGCAACCCGGACCGCTGGATGATCCATCGGCCTTGTGAACCCGCAAGTTCCCCAATCACCGGCCATCGCTAAACCAACCCAAATCTACGGCTTCCCCATCCGGCGCACCCCGCACGACCCCAACCATCCGCAAGCCGCCAACCCTCCCAAGCCTCTCAGGAACCCGCGACTTGGCGATTGCCTTTGCTACGCTCCCGCCCCGGAACCACACGCACGCCACCGCCCCTCTTGTGGCCTGCCACTCGTTCATCACCTCGCAAGGAACGCCGCCATGGCCCGCCTCTACAACTTTTCCGCTGGCCCGTGCACCCTGCCCGTGCCTGTCCTCGAGCAGGTCGCCGCCGAACTGCTGGATTACCGCGGTCCAACCGGTCAGTCGCACGGTATGTCGATCATCGAGATGTCGCACCGCACCCCGCCGGTCGAACAGGCCCGTGACCGGGCCGCCGAGCGGCTCCGCCGGTTGCTCGGCCTGGGCGACGACTGGCACGTGTTATTTCTTGCCGGTGGTGCCACGTTCCAATTCGGCATGCTCGCGATGAACCTGCTGACCCCCGGTGCCAACGGTCAAGCCCGCAAAGCGTCCTACACACACTCGGGCGCGTGGGCAAAGAAAGCCATCGCCGACGCCAAGCTCATCGGCGACGTCGATGTGGTTTTTAACGGCGAGCCTGAGAAGTTCATGACGCTCCCCGACCCCGCGAGTGCCGAAGCGGCTGCCACCGACGGCAGCACCTACCTACACCTGACCTCCAATGAGACCATCGGCGGCGTGCAGTGGAAGGCCTTCCCGACCAAGGCCCACGCCAACGCGCCGATCGTCGCCGATATGTCCAGCGACTTTCTCAGTCGGCCGATCGACCTCGACCCGTTTGGCCTGATCTATGCCGGAGCGCAAAAGAATATCGGGCCCGCCGGCGTCACCGTCGTGCTCATCCGCGATGAGCTGCTCAACCAATGCGACGGCAAGCTCATCAACTATCTCAACTATGCCGGCCACGCCAAAGGCCATTCGATGCTCAACACGCCGCCGGTGTTTCAGATCTACATGGTCGAGCTCGTGCTCGAATGGCTGGAAAATCAAGGCGGATTAGTGTGGGCTCAAGAGATGGCGACTAAACGCAGCACGCTTCTATACCAAGCAATCGCGAAGCACGGCGCGTTCTACCGCTGCCCCGTTGACCCGGCGTACCGCTCGACCATGAACGTCGTGTTCCGCCTGCCCAGCGAAGACCTCGAAAAACAGTTCATTGCCCAAGCCGACGCGAAAGGCCTCAGCGGACTCAAGGGCCACCGAAGCGTTGGCGGTTGCCGCGCTTCGATCTACAACGCGATGACCCTCGACGGTGTCGAAACGCTCGCTGCGTTCATGGACGACTTCGCCGCCAAGCACGGCTGAATCCCCACAAACAAGCCCGTGGACTACGCCTCGAGCGCCGCCATCGCCGCGCCCACCGAATCCACCACCGTGTACACCGCACGGTATGAATCGCCGGCAAACCCCGCGTCCATGAAATGCTCAAATAGTGCGATCAACGGATCGTAAAACCCGGCGTGATTGACGATCACCACCGGCTTGCCGTGGTAATTCAGGAAACGGTGTGTGATCACTTCGGAGAGTTCTTCGAGCGTCCCGAAACCACCGGGTAGCACGACAAACGCGTCCGAGCGATCATCCATGATTTGCTTTCGCTGACGCATCGTGTCCACCACGATCAGTTCTTCCGCGTCGCGGTACGCCACCTCAACCGTATCCATAGCCTCGGGGATCACACCCACGACTTTCCCGCCGTGGAGCTGCGTCGCCATCGCGATCCGGCCCATTAACCCCAAGGTCCCGCCGCCGTAGATCAACGTCCAGGACCGCTGCCCCAACGCCACGCCAAAGTCCTCGGCGAGGCTAGCGTAGCCGTTTTCCCGACCGTCCCGGGAGCCACAAAACACACAGACGTTGCGTTGCATGGCCGGCACTTTACCGACCCGTCGGTGGGTCAAAAATCCCCGAAATCTGGGCACGGGATTCGGCACCCTCTTGCTCGCAGCAACGGGGCGGCTATGGTGAATCCACGGGCCGCGCGACGCCGACGCCGGCCCGACCCGATTTCAACCCAACGTCTCGGCCCACCGGAATCCGATTCCGTGCCCGCTCCTTCCAAGCCGCGTTCCGACGCGTCTCAACCCAGCACACCTGCTTCGCCGGCGCAGACCAACGGCCAACTCATTGTCCGCATGTGCGGCCTCGCCTGGGCATGGCGTAGCCAAGTGCTCCGTTGTGTCTTGCTTCAGCTCATCCTGCTCGCGCTTGCGCTCTCGGGGCTCGGCCTGCTGGGCCTGGGTATCGATGTGATCGGCCACGCCTTCGACCCCATCTCCGAGGCCAACCCCGATGGCAACAAGCCGCCCAATTGGCCGTTCGATCTCACGCCGCCGCAAGACTGGGCGGCGATGAGTAAAGTCGGCTTCGTGGGCGGACTCATCTTTGCTGTCGCCGCGGTGCGGTTCGTGCTCGATCGCACGTCCAATATCTGGATCGCGTTGCTCGTGCAGGACATCGTCGTCAAGCTCCGCACCGATGTCTACGACAAGCTGCAACGCCTCAGCTTCCGATTCTTCGACGCCAACGAGTCCGGCTCGATCATCAATCGCGTCACCGGCGACGTCCAGGCCGTGCGAATGTTTGTGGATCAGGTGTTGATCCAGGTGCTCATGATGGCCGTGTCGCTCACGTTTTTCACGGCGTACATGTTCTCGCTGCACGTCACGCTCACGCTCGCCTGCCTCGCGACCACGCCGCTGCTCTGGCTCCTCACCGGGTATTTCGGCCGCGTGGTCAAGCCGGCCTACCGGAAGAACCGCGAACAGTTCGACGACGCGATCCGCATCGTCAGCGAAAACGCGCAAGGCGTTCACGTCGTCAAGGGCTTTGCGCGGCAGCAGGAAGAAATCGAAAAATTCACCCAAGCCAATACCAAAATCGTGGACCTGGCAAGCTGGATCTTCTGGCGAGTCTCGGTCTTCGTCCCGCTCATCGGATTCATCCCGCAACTCAATCTGGTGATCCTGATGGTCTTTGGCGGATGGATCTACATCCACGATCCCAGCTTTACCATCGGCATGCTCGTTGTGTTCTCGGGGCTGCTCCAGCAGTTCAGCGGGCAGGTCGGCAATATCGCGCAGCTCACCAACTCGGTGCAGCGGTCGTTGATCGGCGCAACGAGAGTTTTCGAGATCCTCGACGCGCCTTTGGACGTACAGAGCCCCGACATGCCGACCCGTCATGGCCGGCCGCGCGGCGATCTCAAGTTTGACTGCGTGAGCTTCGGCTACGCAGACGGCACCGAAGCGCTCTCGGAGATCGACTTCGAGGTACGGGCCGGGCAGGTCGTTGCGATCCTTGGTGCGACCGGCGCGGGCAAAAGCACGCTCATGTCGCTGATCCCACGCTTCTACGACCCGACGCGCGGGCGGATCACGCTGGACGGCGTCGACCTCAAGCAGTACGAACTCGACGCGTTGCGGCACAGCATCGGAATGGTCTTCCAAGAAAGCTTCCTGTTTTCCAATACCGTCGCCGAGAACATCGCCTTCGGCCACCCGAGCGCAACGCGGGAACAGATCGAACGGGCCGCGCGGATCGCTTGTGCCCATGACTTCATCACGCAGGACCTCGAGCAAGGCTACGACACGCTCCTCAGCGAAGGCGGCTCGAACCTTTCGGGCGGACAACGACAACGCTTGGCGATCGCGCGGGCGGTGCTCCTAGATCCCCCGGTACTACTGATGGACGACCCGACGGCGGCGATCGATCCCGAGACCGAACACGAGATCCTCGAAGCGATGGGCGATGCCATGAAGAACCGCACCACGTTTGTGGTTGCGCACCGGTTAAGCACCCTTCGCCGGGCCGATTTGGTGCTCGTGCTCGAGAAGGGGCGACTCGTGGAAGTCGGGACGCACACGGAGCTCATGGGCACCGGCGGGCATTACCGCGATGCCGCGGATATGCAGAGCGCGGACGACGAAAGCCGGAAGCTGTTGGGCATGGCCGAAATGCCTCGCGAGGTTCACCGTCCCGCCTTCGGTCCTTACGTAAATGGGGGTGATGCATGAGCGACGTCCTCCCCTCCGCGCCGCGTACGTCGTCCGACAAACCGGGGGGCGCCCACGCGAAGGCGATTACGCTCGTGCGCCGCGACGACGACCGGGAAGACCTGCGTCGGCCGTTGTCGTGGACGCTCATGCGTCGGCTCTGGAGCTACACCCGACCGTACGCGCCGATGCGGGCGACGCTCATGGTGTGCGTGATGCTGCGAGGGTTCCAGGTGCCGCTGATGGCGTGGATGATCGCCGCCATCATCAACGGTCCGATCACCGATAAGAACTGGAGCGGCTTGCGTTGGGGCGCGGCGGGCTTCGCGGCGTTTGCGTTGTTCACCTACCTCACGCTGCACTTCCGCCAACGGCTCGCACTACAACTGGGTGAGCGTGTCGTGCGTGATTTGCGGCAGGAGATTTTCGCGCACCTGCAGCGAATGGACATGGCGTTTTACGATCGCACGAAGGTAGGCCGGATCATCAGCCGGATGTCGTCGGATGCCGAGGCGATCCGCCGTGGGATTCAGGACGTGCTATTCGTGACGCTCGTCAACATCGGACACATCGGCGTGGCCGCGGCCATCATGCTGTGGTACGACCCGCCGCTGTTCGCGCTCGTGCTGGCGATGTCGCCGCTGATCTGGATGTTGAATCGCTATTTCGGCAGGCGCATCGGTGTGGCGTGGCGGCAGGTGCAGGAATCGATGAGCCGGGTCACGGCGACACTGGCCGAGTCCGTGTCGGGTATTCGCGTGACGCAGGGCTTCGTGCGGCAGGAGGTGAACGCGGGGTTGTTCCACGACCTCGTCCGCGACCACGCCGATTACAACGTCCGGGCCCAGAAACTGGCGGGCGTCTACATCCCGCTTCTTGAGCTCAACAGCCAGTTCTTCCTGTCGATCCTGATCGTGCTCGGCGGGTACCAGGTACTGCACCAAGGCTTCTTCGCGGGCATCGCGGGCGTCAGCCCGGAGATGACGTTTGCGGCGGTCGTTGTGTTCGTATTCCAACTACCGCAGTTCTTTACGTCGATCCGAACCATCGCCCAGCAGCACAATGTCGCGCTCACCGCGATGGCCGGTGCCGAACGCGTGTTTGCCTTGCTCGACCGTGAGCCGACCCAGCTCGAAGACGCCGACGCGATCGCGCCGCCACGCATCGAAGGCCGGGTCGTCTTTGAGGATGTGACCTTTGGGTACCACCCCGACCGCCCGGTATTGCACGGCATCGACTTCATCGCCGAACCGGGACAAACCATCGCGCTCGTCGGGCACACCGGCTCGGGCAAGAGCACGATCATCAAACTCATCTCCAAGTTCTACCTACCCACCGCCGGTCAACTCACCATCGACGGTGTCGACGTGCGTAAGCTCGAAACCGACGCACTCATCAAACAACTGGGCATCGTCCTCCAAAGCAACTTCCTGTTTACCGGCACTGTGCTGGACAACATCCGCGTGGGTAAGCCCGAGGCGACCGACGAGCAAGTCTTCGACGCCGCCCGCAGGCTCGACTGTCTCGATCTGCTCGAAACACTCCCTAACGGCCTGTACACGCAAGTCGGCGAAAAAGGAGGCTCTCTCTCGCTAGGCCAGCGGCAGCTCGTTTGCTTCTGCCGCGCGATGCTCGCGGACCCGGCGATTTTGATCCTCGACGAAGCGACCAGCAGCGTCGACACCATGACCGAAGCGCGGATTCAAAAAGCGCTGGAGGTCCTGCTCGCGGGACGGACAAGTTTTGTCGTGGCACACCGCCTTTCGACCATCCGTCACGCCAGCCAGGTGCTGGTTCTCGATCACGGACATATCGTCGAGCGCGGCACGCATGCCGAACTGCTCAAGCAAGGCGCGGTGTATGCGAATCTCTACCGACAATTCATCCACGCCACGGACGCATGATGCCTGGAAACGACCGGCTCAATCCGGCAGAGTCGGATCGGCTTGACGTACGGGCGGTATGACCAGAACCGGTCCGTCAGAAACCTGAGAATCCGAAGCCGCGCGAGCCGGTTCTGGACTTCGCTGTGCCACCACCAGCAGCAACAGCGCAAGCGCCACAGCGATCACCACGACCAGCGAACAGACGTCGGCAGTCTCATGCTGATGCGACGCGTCGGGGTGCGGCGGCCGGACACCGGCGGCGGGATGTTGACTGGGAAGATCGGCCGACATGGCATGAGGACTGTCGAATTCACGGGCATCGGGCGTCGGCAAGAAAGGTTCCAGATTGCTGGATTGACCTGACTGCCGCCCGTGTCATCGGCACGAAACCCCGCCTCGGCACAGCCGCACCGGACGTCCGATAGGATCGCAGCATGGCCGTCAAGAATGCTGCACTTCAAGCCGACCCCGAGCCCACCGATCGCCCTGCCGTCACCATGCGTGTATTGCGTCAGCGCGTCCGCGAGCACGTGATCATTCCGATGCTCACGTGTTACGACGCGACCACCGCGCGGTGGCTGTACCGCGGCGGGTTAGACGTGATGCTCGTGGGTGATACCGCGGGCCATGTCGTGCTCGGTCACGAGGACACGGTGCACGCGCCGCTCGAGTTCATGCTGACGATTACGGCGGCCGTGAAACGCGGGGCCCCCAAGGCGTTCGTGATGGGCGATATGCCGTTCATGAGTTATCAAGCCGACGACGCGGAAGCGGTTCGCAACGCCGGCCGGTTCATCACCGAAGGCACCGCCGACGCGGTCAAACTGGAAGTCGATGAGCGCTACGTCGATCTGGTCGCCAAGCTCGACCGCGCGTCGATCCCGGTGTGTGCCCACATCGGCTGGCGGCCGCAACGCACCGGCACGACGGGCATCCCCGTCGTCGCCGGTCGCACAAACAAGAAGATCAAAGCCATGGTCGATCTTTCGCGGCGTCTGGAAGACGCGGGCGCATCGATGCTGCTGATCGAGCAAAGCACAGCCGAAGCGGCTCGGGCAGTCATCGATGCGGTCAGCGTTCCGGTGTTGGGTTGCGGGGCCGGCCCAGACTGCCACGGTCACGTGGTGGTGCTGCACGACTGGCTGGGCTTGACCGATTGGCAGCCGTCGTTTGTGCAGCCCGCGGGGAAGGGTGGCCCGCTACTCTCGGACATGGCGACACGATGGATCGACACTGTGAAATCGGGGACGTATCTGCAAGACGGCGGTCCGTACGCGATGCGTGAGGCGTAATACGGGGATCGGAGGCCGACATCATCTGACCTAGAAAGAGTCGGCGATTCCCGCGTTTGCCTCTTGCCCGATCGGCCTATAAAAAAAACTTCCGTCGGCTCCTGTGAACCCACCTGACCGGCTCGGCGATCTCTCCGCGGCGGTTCCTGTCTTGTCTGATCACGCTCGGCGCGTTGCTCTTGGCCGAAGGAGATAAGCCCATGCCAACCGATGACGCGCCGCCCACGCCAGAGTCGCTGCGCTGGAAGGCTCGACCGCTGGTCGTCTTTGCCGTTAATCGCGAGAATCCTCAGCTAGCCCGTCAGATCGCGTTCTTGAAAGGAGACCTCGATGCGTTGCAGGAACGCAAAATCCAAGTCATTCGATGCATGCCCCACGGCCCGATTTATTTCGGCGTGAATGGCGACCGTGCCGAAATCACGGACCCGGCGATCGCGGAAGCCTGGCGTTCGCTCGCCTTCGATGCGGGAAACTGGGCTAGGTTTGGCGTGAGCCTCGTTGGATTGGACGGCGGCGTCAAGATGCGCTCGGCCGAAGCCGTGACCATCGAGCGGCTTAGCGCGTTGATCGATGCAATGCCCATGCGTCAAAACGAGATGCGGCGCGAGCAGGATTGAACTCGAAGACCTATCGATTGCGGTCACGCCGACTGTCGTTGTTCGCGGCGCTCTTCGGCTTCTTTGCGAAACCGGATGGCCGCGAGCGGGCGGTCGGAATTGAGTCGGGTGTTGAGCTTCTTCAGCGCTTCGATCTCGATCTGACGAACGCGCTCGCGGGTGAGGCCGACGTGCTTTCCGATCTCTTTGAGTGTCAAGGGTTCTTCGCCATCGAGGCCGTATCGCAGACGCAGGATGGTGGCCTCGCGGTCGTCGATGCTCTCGAGCAACATGCCGATCGTGGACAGGTCGTCTTCCTTGAGGATCTGTTCTTCCGGCGTGAGTGTGCGCTCGTCGGGCAGCATCTCGGAGAGCGTTGGCGGGGCGTTATCGCCGCCTTCGGATTCCTGCATCGGGCGTTGCGACGCCTTGACCGCCTTACGGATAATGCGAACCTTCTTAGGCGGCAGGTCCATGCGCTCCGCGAGTTGGTTGACGCTGGGCGTGTGGCCGAGCTCTTCTTCGAGTTCGCGTGACGCCTTCTTCCACTTGGCGATCAGTTCGACCATGTAGGCCGGGATGTGGATCGGCTGCACGGCATTAATCAGGGCGCGTTTGATCGACTGCTTGATCCACCACGACCCGTAGGTCGAAAACCGCGCACCGACTTCGGGATCGAAGCCTTCGACCGCGCGGAGCAGACCGAGGTTGCCTTCTTCAATGAGGTCCTGCAGCGGCAGCCCCCGGTTGGAGTAGCGCTTGGCGATGGCCACGACGAGACGCAGGTTCGCCCGGATCATGCGTTCGCGGGACGCCATGCAGTTTTCGTGGATGATCTTGCGACAGAGCATTTTTTCTTCGTCGGCGGTGAGCAGACGGACCTCGTCGATCTGACGCAGGTAAAGCTCCAGTTCGGATTTGACGCGCTCTCGGGCCATGCGTGGCTTTCTCCGCCGTGTGGGCCGTGAAGCGTTGGGCTTACGGCGGTATCTGACTAAGGCATCGGCCGAGTTGCCGGACACCCCCAAACAGCATCGGACCGAAGCGTGGCCCGCTTGAGGCCACCGCACGGGTGGACGTGCGGTTTGGCGCGGCGATTCGGGCTGTCCGATTTGCTGATACGACGCAAGATCGCTCTAAGCTCGCTCGGCGAGTCGCTACGCTGGCGGCGGATGATCGAGTCGGCCGCACAGGATGAAAACGTCGAAAATTCCCCCAGTCTGGGGAGCGTGACGGCATCGGTGTTGGGTCCGGTCCGAGATGCAGTGGCGGCGCCTTGGCGCTTGATGCGGGGTTATCGGATCGGCGACGTGCGCGGCGATGTCCTCTCGGCCGTGACGGTGGCGCTTGTGGCTGTGCCACAGTCGATGGCCTTTGCGGAAATCGCGGGGCTTGGCGCGGCGGTCGGGCTGTACACGATGATCGTGGGTGCGATCGTCGGCGGGCTGTTCACATCGAGCCGACACCTGTCGATCGGCCCGACCAACACGATGGCGATCCTGACGCTCGCCGCAGTGTCCTTGGCCCCCGGCGACGCGACGCCGGAGCAGAGGATCACGTTCGCGGCGACGGTCGCCTTGCTCGCGGGGCTCATGCAGATTTGTTTTGCGCTACTACGGATGGGCGAACTGGTGCGCTACGTCAGCCACAGCGTGATCGTCGGCTTCTCGGCCGGGGCGGGGGTGTTGATCGCGGTCAAGCAGGTACCCGCGTTTCTGGGCGTGTCGTTGGCGGGTGTCGAAAGCAACCTCGAAGGACTCGCCAAGACCGTGCATCGGCTGATACAAGCGACGGACGGTGCGGACTGGCAAGCGATCGTGGTGGGAGGGGTTTCGCTCGGGGTCGCGCTAATCTGCCGAAAGATTTCCAAGTGGTTACCCGCGTATCTGCTGGCCGTCATCATGGGAGCACTCATGGTCTGGGGCTTGAACTGGACCCACGGTGAACTACGACTCGTCGGCGAGTTGCCCTCGACCTTGCCCAGCCCGTCGCTGTCGTTTGTCAGCTTCGACATGTTCGGACAGTTGCTACTGCCCGCCGCGGCGATCGCGCTCGTCGGCATGATCGAGGCCTACGGCATCGGCAAGACGCTCGCGGGACGCACCGGTGATCGAATGAACGCCAGCCAGGAATTCGTCGCGCAAGGCGTCACCAACATCGCGTTGTCGTTGTTCCGCGGGATGCCCGCCACGGGCAGCTTCTCGCGCACCGCGCTGAGCTTCGACGCCGGGGCTCGCACCCGTGCCGCTTGTGTTTTCAGCGGCTTCTTGGTCGCGGCGGTGTTCCTCTTGCTCGCTCCGGCCGCGAAATTTATCCCCATGGCAAGCATCGCCGCGATTCTCTTTCCCATCGCCTACGGACTGATCGACTGGCGTTACGCCCGACGACTCGTTCATTCCAACCATGCCGACCTGGCGGTATGCATCGGCACGTTCGTCGCGACCATCACGATTTCCCTTGAATTGGCGGTATTTGTCGGCGTATTCCTGAATATCGCCTTGTACTTGCGACGTGCTCGTCAGGTATTTGTGAACGAAATGCTTCGCGACGACGGCTCACCCACCGGCCTGATCGAACGCCCGCTTAAGGGCGATAGCCGTGCGACTCACAATGCGGAGGCGATCGTGTTCCTACAACTTGAGGGCAATCTCTTTTTCGCGGCCGCCGACGAGTTGCAAGACCGCTTTGCCCAAGTGATGCACGGGGGCGCGAAGGCCGTGATCCTCCGGCTCAAACGCACGCACATGGTGGACGCAAGCGTGATGCATGTGTTCGAGCAGTTCGCCGAGCAGATGCATCAGCGTGGCCGACACGTTTTGCTCTGCGGTGTCCGCCCTCGCATGAAACAGCGCATGGACGAGTTCGGCCTCAGCGAGATCTTCGGCGAAGAGCACATCTTCACCACCGGCAACGACCTGTTCGCCTCGGCCAAAGCGGCGATCACCAAAGCCCGCGAGCTCACCGGGGCAGAAATCGCCAACGCGCGCGGTGACACCGCCCAAGGAACCTCGGACAAGACCTGGGCGTACGACATCTAAGAGGTTCGATATGCAACTCGTGTTTCACCAAGCAGCGCTGGGCGATTTCGTGCTGGCCTTACCGACGCTGCGGCGACTCGGATCCCAAGCCGAAGCTGTCACGCTGGTCGTGCCTTGGTCGCACGGCCGGGTCGCGGCGCGGCTGATGCCCGAAGCGCGGGTGCTCGATATCGAGATGTTCGAATTCACACGATTGTGGTCCGAAGGTGGGCCGAGCACGATGAGCCCGGCCGTCGCCGAGGTATTCGGTGACGTGACACACGTGGTGAACTTCGTCGCCAACGCCGAAAGCACCTGGACCAAGAATGTGTCCCGGGTCTGTGGCGGAGCACCGATTCTGACCGTGCCTCCGCGCCCCCCGCACGATTGGACGATGGCCGTTCATGCTTGGCACGCCGAACAGTTGGCTGCAAGTCACGTGGCTTTATGTCCCATTTCCAACGAAACCAAGCATGGCTCGCCGCTTCGGACCGACGTGTGGCAACCCGGCGCCCCGAGACGCTGGGTGATCCATCCCGGCTCGGGCGGTGTGGCGAAGTGCTGGCCAATCGCAAGGTACGCGACTTTGCGTCAACAGCTTGTGGAGCGCGGGGATGACGCCGTGTTCCTGCTCGGCCCGGCCGAGGTCGAACGCGGCGTCGCAGACAAACTTCGCGACCAGTTCGAGGACACCGTCAACCTTCGCGAAATCCGTGAGATCGATGATCTGTTCTTTGCCCTCAACGAAGCGACACATTATCTCGGCAACGACGCGGGCCCCACCCACGTCGCCGCTCAACTCGGCCTGCCTACGACCGCCCTTTTTGGCCCAACCGATCCGAGGGTTTGGGCGCCGGTCGGCCCGCGCGTCCGTGTCATCGCACCGCCCCAACCGACGCTCATCACTTGGCTCACCGTCGACGCGCTGCTCGATCAACTCGACGTAGACTGAACATATGAAGATCCTGCTCGCCAACCCCCGCGGCTTCTGTGCCGGCGTCGAGATGGCGATCGACACCGTGCAGGAACTCGTCGATCTCATCGGCACCCCGCTGTACGTCTACCACGCGATCGTCCACAATCGCCACGTCGTCGAACGCTTCGAGAGCCAGGGCGTCACGTTCGTCGAGGACATCGCCGAAATTCCCGACGGACAAACCGTCGTCTTCAGCGCTCACGGCGTCAGCCCTCAAGTCCGTAAAGACGCCAAAGCCCGCGGCCTCCGCATGATCGACGCGACCTGCCCGCTGGTCACCAAAGTCCACGTCGAAGCCCGCCGTTACGCCCGGATGGGCAAACGCATCCTGCTCGTCGGCCACGCGGATCACCAGGAAATCAAAGGCACCTACGGCGAAGCCCCCGACCACATGACCATCGTCGACAGCCCCGAGCAAGTCGACGCGCTCAACTTCCCAGCCGACACACCGATGGTCTACCTGACGCAGACCACGCTCAGCGTCGACGACACGAGCCGCATCATCGAGGCGATTAGGGCCAAATACCCCCAGTGCATCGCGCCGCCCAAGGAAGACATCTGCTATGCCACGACCAACCGTCAGCATGCCGTACGTGAGCTCGCGCCTCAGGCCGACTTGACGATCGTCATCGGCTCGACCAACAGCTCAAATTCAGTCCGCCTCACCGAGATCAGTGAGAATACGGGCACGCCCGCCCGCCTCATCGACGATGCCACCGAACTTGAAAGTGACTGGTTCAACGGCGTTGAGACGGTGCTCATCACCGCCGGCGCGTCCGCACCCGACGATCTTGTCCGCGACGTCATCCGCACGCTGCGTATCCGTTACGACGCGACGCTCGACGAACCCGTGGTCGTAGACGAAGGCATGAACTTCGCGCTACCCGTGCAACTGCGCGTCCTCAAAGCCGAACACGCCTAAACCTGAATGGCTGGAGTACGGGAAGCTTCACCGCGCGTCCAGGTCGATCACCCGGTCCGGCTTCAAGCTTGTGATCAGCGTGTCCAAATCGAATAGCCGGCCTTTGACCTTTGTGTCTTCTAAGCGGACACGCTTGAGTTCCAAAGTCAGCCGGCTCTCATCGTGTACGGGATAGATCGTGACCTTCGTCGGCATGACCAGTGGCGCGTCGGGCAACTCCGCCGCCGGAATGAGCTTGCCCATCGAGCCGTCGCGGGTCACGTTCGGCTCCACTAGAATCCCGCCCTCCAGGATCAAATCGTCCCGCATTGGCCGCTCAATGTCCTGCCGCCCTTCCAACCGACAGACCACCGCCGATACGCCCGCAGCGTCCAGAAGATCGACCCGCACCGGAGCGGCCGTCTCCACATCCAGAAGCATCCGCAACCGCAGCCCTGCCGGTTCGATCAGTGCATATCCCTGGTAAGCCTCGGCCGGCTCGTCCGCCCCGGAGATGTCTTCGGGCAGCGGCATCCAACCCAGAAGCACCGGAATCAGCTCCGGCGACACCGGCATCGGCAGTGACGCTGCCCCCGCCCCACCGAACCGCCCGTGCACCACCTCGCCCCCGCGGTGCAGGTCCGTGAAAAACCAATAACCTCGGTCATTCGAACCCGCCCACATCACCATCTGCCCGAACGCCTCCACCGTCACCGCCGTGTCCAACGGACGACGCACAATCAACCGGCCATCGCCCGACTCCCGCCGAACCTTCCCCCGCTCGTCCCGCCACACCGCTTCGACGTCTGTGCGACACGACACCAGATCAAGGCCGACCAACCGGTCGTTGTAACGCGACACGATCTCGCGATACGTCGGCATTTCCGCAGACGTCGCCTGTACCGCTTCGGGGACCATCGCCTCACGGTTCAGCTCCGGCGTCTTACAGCCAAATAGAGCCAGCAGCCCGAACCCCATGCACACCCGGCTGAAAGATCTCAAAAGTCTGCCTCCAACACTTCCCCGAGCTGCCCGGTCACACGCTCGATCCCTTCAGCATCCAGTTTCGGGTCCAACACCCGCAACGTTTTGGTCTCATCCCACTTACCGAAGTGCCCTTTGGTCACGTCGGCCTTGGGCGTCATCAACCATAACTCTTCCGGCGTCTCCGGATCGCTCGCGGAGTCAACCCGATCCATCCCGTCGTAACGCAGCAGCTTCTTCCGCATCAGGATGAGCGCCACAACGTGTCGCAACGCCAACCGATCAGCATTTGACTCATCGGCCAACCGCACCATTAAGTTCATCAACATCAGATCGTCGATGAACACCTTTTTCTTTTGCTCGGGGTCCGGCACCGCGGTCCGCCAAAACGAAAACAGCCCCACCGGCCGAAACCCTTGCTTCCAAGCATCCACCGAAACATCCACGCGCTTCATACCCAACGCGTCGTTCGGCTCCCGTTCATTTTCGGGCACATCGATCAGTGCCGAGAAACAGTCTTCGCCCGGTTCAAGCGAACGGCCGGTCGCTAAACAAAATCCCGAAGGTTTTTGTACGTCATACGACGGATTCAACTGGGACAATTCAGGCCACCTCCACGCCGAGTTGCCGTGCCGCCGCGTCCACCGTCTGATCGATGAGCGTCGCGATCGTCATCGGACCCACACCGCCCGGCACCGGCGTAATCATTGAAGACACCGCCGCAGCCGGCTCGAAATCCACATCCCCAACGTTGCCTTCGTTGTAGCCCGCGTCCATGACCACCGCATCAGGCTTGATCCAATCGCCTTGCACGAAGTTCGGACGACCCACCGCCGCCACCACGATGTCCGCTCGCTTCACCTGCAAGGCCAAGTCTCGCGTCCGGCTGTGACAGATCGTCACCGTCGCGTTGCGTTCCAGCAGCAGACCCGCCATCGGCTTGCCAAGAATCGCTGACCGCCCGATCACCACCGCATGCTTACCTTCGATCGGCACGTCGTACGCATCGAGCAAACGGATGATCCCACCGGGGGTACACGAATCAAATCCTTCCTCACCGAAGAACATCCGGGCGAAGCTGCCAAACGTCACGCCGTCCACATCCTTACTCACCGGAATCGCCTCGAACGCCGCCCGCTCGTCGATAGGCGGCGGACTCGGGTGCTGCAACAGAATCCCGTGCACCGACGCGTCGTCGCCCAACCGCGTGATGTCCGCCACAAGCTGCTCGGTCGTGGCCTCGGCGGGCAGCTCGATCTTCAAAGACTTCATCCCGATCGATTCGCAGCGGCGCCGCTTCATCTGCGTATATGTCACCGACGCCGGGTTGTCACCGACCAAGACCGTCGCCAGGCACGGGACCACGCCGGTCTTCTCGACGATGCTCGCGACGCGTTCCTTCGCGCGAGCCAGCGTCTCTTCCGCGACCCGCTTTCCGTCCATGAGTTCCGCAGTCATCTTGAAATCGTACCACCGGACAAAGGCTCGCGGACGCCGCCGTGGCCTTCCCCCTACGATCCCCGCCCATGCCCAATCCCGAAACACAAACGCCACCCGCCGCTGTCCTGCTGTCCATCGGTGATGAGCTCGTCCTCGGCCAAACCGTCGACACCAACACCGCCTGGCTCGCTCAACAACTCGCCCAGCTCGGCCTCATGTGCCTCCGCCACGAGACCGTCGCCGACGACCAGCAACTCATCGCCGACGCCTTCCGACGCGCCGCCCACGACACCACCCGGCACGGCCAAGGCACCGGCATCGTGATCGCCTCCGGCGGCCTCGGGCCCACGGCCGACGATTTGACAAGGTTCGCCCTCGCCGATGCGATGGGTGTGGGCCTCACACTCCACGACGAATCCCTCGCCCACATCGAGTCCTTCTTCGCTCGCATCAACCGGCCCATGCCCGACGGCAACAAAGCCCAGGCGATGTGCCCCGACGGCGCGACCATGATCCGCAACGAAGCCGGAACCGCGCCCGGCATCCACGCCCAACTTCAAAACACCGACCTCTACGTCACGCCCGGCGTCCCCCGCGAAATGAAGTGGATGTTCGAGCACGCCATCGAACCCGCCGTCCGCAAGCTCAGCTCGGCCGACGGCGTCACCCTCGACACCATCGGCACCACCACGGTCCACACCTTCGGCCTCGGCGCATCCGACGCCGCCGCCCAACTCGGTGACCTCATGGCCCGCGACCGCAACCCCACCGTCGGTACCACCGTGGCCAACGGCCTGTGCTCCATCCGGGTCCGCGCCCGTTTTCCCGAACCCCGGCAGGCCGAACAAGAAACAAAAGCCACCATCGCGCTCATCGAAGAACGGCTCGGCCCGGCCTGCTTCGGCTACGACGAAGACACGCTCCAAGCCGCGACGATCGAAGCGCTACAAACGAAACAGCTGACGGCCGCCACCGCCGAGTCCTGCACCGGCGGCCTGCTCGGCTCCATGCTCACCGACGTGCCGGGCAGCTCGTCCGTGTTCGTCGGCGGCTGGGTCACCTACGCCAACGCGATGAAGACCGATCAACTCGGCGTCCCCTCGGAAGTGATCGAAACCCACGGCGCGGTGAGCTCGCAGGTCGCGATCGCCATGGCCCGAGGCGCCCGCGATCAAGCCAACGCCGATCTGGCCGTCTCGCTCACCGGCGTCGCCGGCCCCGACGGCGGCACCGACGACAAACCCGTCGGCACCGTCTGGATCGGCCTCGCCACTCCGGACGGCGAACACGCCTTCCTCGCCCGGTTGCGCGGCACCCGCCAGACCATCCGCGACCGCGCGGCCAAGTGTGCGTTGCAGCTCATCCGCTTTCACGCCTTGGGTCACGACCCCCGCACAATCCAATGGCTCACGCACGAACCCGCGACGAGTTAAAGCAAGCGTTCTGCGGCGGCCACCGGCCGCCGCTTTATAAAGCAGCCGCCGTTGGCGGCTGTTCGCGTCGCGGTGGTTCCTGCGGCACGGTCCCCCGGCGGGTCTCCGGGGGCACCACATCCTGATTCACTTGCCAAAGAACGCGGGCCACCGGGCACCCCCGGAGTCCGGGCCGCATCCCGCGGTCCCGTGGTCCTTTGCCGAGGGGTCGCGCATCTTTCCGCCGGGTCTTGATCCGTCCCTCAACGCCACCGCGAGCGCCCCGGAAAGACCGCCGGAAGCCCCGCGATGGAACACGGGACGCGACGACCTCGGAGATTCATCGGCTTTGGAGCAACGGCACGCCCGACGCGTCCGCCGCGTCATTTCGCCACACCTTGATACCGCGTGATTTTATGCCCAGTGGACGATCCCACTCGACCCTTTGCGCACGCATGGACGAGGACTTCACGCGCCGATCGAGTACGTGTCGCCGGCGTTGAACAACGCATCCAACTTGCCCCGCCCGCGCTTAGCAACCGCCGCGTCGACCTGCTCGGTGACCTGGGCCTCGTAGCACGGCCGCTCCTGCCGATACAGCACGCCCATCGGCTCGGGGAACGCGACGTTGTGGCCGTCGGCATCGAAGCTCGGGTGCAGCGTCGCCAGGATCATCGCCAAGGCGTGGTTCGTCTCGTCGTGCACGATCAGGTCGTCTTCGGCGATCCCTCCCTCGCCGAGCGTGACGACTTCGGGACGCAGACCGAGCAAACGAATCCCCTTGTCGCGGTTCTTGCCGAAGACCAGCGGCTTGCCGTGTTCGAGATACACGACGTTGTCCTCGCGGGTGTCCTTGCCCGTCAGTTCGTCGAACGCGCCGTCGTTGAAGATGTTGCAGTTCTGATAGACCTCCACGAACGACGAACCCGTGTGTTCCGCGCCGGCCTGCATCGCGGGGACCAACCCGCGGTCCTTGTCGGTGCTGCGGGCGACGAACGACGCGCCCGAAGCGAGCGCGACCTGGCACGGATCGATCGGCGCGTCGAGCGAGCCGTACGGCGTGGACTTGGTTTTTTTGCCCGGCTCGCTCGTGGGCGAGTATTGGCCCTTGGTCAGGCCGTAAATCCGGTTGTTGAACAGCAGGATGTTGACGTCCACGTTGCGCCGCAGCAGGTGCATCATGTGGTTGCCGCCGATGGAGAAACCGTCGCCGTCGCCGGTGACCATCCACACGTGCAGTTCCGGGTTCGCGACCTTCAGGCCGGTGACGAACCCGGGGGCCCGGCCGTGGATCGAGTGGAAGCCGTACGTGTTCATGTAGTACGGGAACCGCGACGAACACCCGATGCCCGAGACGAACACCGTGTTCTCACGCTGCAATTGCAAGGCTTGCGCCACGCGCTGCGCCGCGTTGAGGATCGCGTAGTCGCCACAGCCCGGGCACCACCGCACGTCCTGGTCGGTGGCGTAGTCCTTGGCTTTGAGCACGGGGAGGTTGGTTTCAGGCATCGGTCGTACCGGGATCGGATTAGGCGGCGGTGACCGTGGTCACGGTCGTGCGTGGATGCGGGATCGGTTCGCCGTGCTCGCGGAGCGATTCGACGTGTAGCGGGATCGCTTCGCGGATGAGTTGCTCTGTTTGCTCACGGCTTTCACCGGCGGCCACGCAGCCTGGCAGGTCTGGGACGTAAGCGGCAAATCCGCCGTCGTCGGCTTGTTCGATAACCACGATGTAATCCATGAGTTTACTCCTGAGCCTTAAGGCCGGCCTGCTTCAGGACGCTATTCAGCGTACCCGGCGGCACTTGTGCGTTCGATTTGCCGGCTCCCGCGATCGTGACCGTGCCGGGCTTTGCTGCGTGTCGATACTGGCGGTGACTTCCTTTAGTTCGTTTCAACGCCCAGCCGTCTTCCTCGATCAGGCGGATGAGCTGGCGATAGGTCATGGCCATCAGCCTGCAAGCTCCGCGATCTTGGCGGCAATTTCTTCGACGAGGAACGGCTTGCCCTGCACCTTGTTCAAACCTTCCGCATCCACCAGATACTTCCCTCGGATGAGCAGGCGGAGTTGGCCGGTGTTGAGTTCGGGGATGAGGACCTTGTTGAACTTCTTGAGCACGTCGCCGGTGTTGGCGGGCATGGGGTGGAGGTGGCGGAGGTGGGCCTGCGACACGTCGAGACCGGCGTCCAGAGAACGTTGGACAGCCGCCGTGATGCTGCCGTAGGTGCCGCCCCAGCCCAGTACGAGCAGTTCGCCGCCGCCGGGGTTACCTTGGGCGACTTCGAGGTCGGGCACGAGCGTTTTGTCTTCCGCGAGCTTGGCGACCTTGGCGTGACGCAGGTCGGTCATGCGTTGGTGATTGTCGGGGTCGTAGCTGACGTTGCCGGTGGTTTCCTGTTTTTCGAGGCCGCCGAGCCGGTGTTCGCCCCCGGCAGCCCCCGGAAGTGCCCAGGGGCGGACGTGGTTTTCATCTCGTTCGTAGGGCAGGAACGCGTCGTCGCCGAAGTCGGTTGGGTGCTCGATCTGGATCGGCTCGAAGTCGGACGCCTGCGGGACGAGCCAGGGCTCGGAGCCGTTGGCGAGGTAGCCGTCGGTGAGCAGGACGACCGGGACCATGCGTTGCATCGCGATCTTGCAGGCGTCGATCGCAGCGTGGAAGCAGTCGGCGGGGCTCTGCGGGGCGAGGACGACCACCGGGGCGTCGCCGTTGCGGCCGAACATGGCTTGCAGCAGGTCGCTCTGCTCGGTCTTGGTGGGCAGGCCCGTGGAAGGTCCGCCTCGTTGCACGTCGACGACAACGAGCGGGAGCTCGGTCATGACGGCGAGACCCATCGCTTCGGCCTTGAGGCACAGGCCCGGGCCGGACGTGCCGGTGACGCCGAGTTGCCCCGCGAAGCTCGCGCCGATGGCCATACACACGGCGGCGATCTCGTCTTCGGCCTGGACGGTCTTGACGCCATAGTGCTTCATCGGCGCGAGGTTGTGCAGGATGTCCGACGCGGGCGTGATCGGGTAGGTCGCGTAGACGACGTCCTTGTTCGCGAGGTTGCCGGCCGTGATCAGGCCCATCGCGAGTGCTTCGTTGCCGGTGACTTTGCGGTAAAGCCCGGGCTTGATCTCGGCGGGCTTGACCGTGTAGCGCTCGGCGATGATCTCCGCGGTTTCGCCGAAGTTCCAGCCGGCGCGGAGGCTCTTGATGTTGGCCTCGGCGACCTTGGGCAGCTTCTTTCGGACGGCGAAGGTCTGCGTGAGGTGTTGCTCGGTGGTGTCGAGCGGTCGGTCGAAGAGCCAGTACACCAAGCCGAGCGCCCACATGTTGCGGCAGCGATTCACGCCGCGCGGATCGAGGCCGGCGTCTTTGAGGACTTCGCGGTTGCTCTTGGTGATAGGCACACGGAAGAGGCTGAAGCGCGACGCAAGGCTCTGATCGTCCAGCGGGTTGACCGGGTCTTTTTGGCCCTCGGGCGTTTCGTAGCCGGCCTTCTTCAGATTGGTTTTCGTGAACTCGTCTTCGTTGACGATCACGATGCCGCCGGGATCGACGTCGTGGATGTGGGCCTTGAACGCGGCGGGGTTCATGGCGATGAGCGCATCGACTTTGTCGCCGGGGTGGAAGATGTCGTCGGCGGAAAAGTGGACCTGGAAACCGGACACGCCCGCGACCGTGCCGACGGGGGCGCGGATTTCCGCCGGGAAATCAGGGAAGGTCGCGACGTCGTTGCCGAAGATCGCGGAGGTGTCGGTGAGCTGGGTGCCGGCCAGTTGCATGCCGTCGCCCGAGTCGCCGGCGAAGCGGACAACGACGGAGCGTTTGGGTTCGGGGGCGAGGGCGGAGGCGCCGTGGGAAGTCGTAGATTCGGGCATGGTTCGGTGAGGTGTTAAGGACGCAACAGATTAACGCACAACGGCCCACGGTCCTAGACCGCGAGCTTGGCGTGGCGGATGCTGCGTATTTCGAAGCATCAAGGCACGACGAGCACTTCGCTATGACCGGGCGCCATCATGCTGAACACCATGGCAATGTCCGCGTCGCCCAGGCGGATGCAGCCCATCGACATGTTGCGGCCGATGGAGTCGGGCTCGTTGGTGCCGTGGATGCCAAAGCCGGTGCGTCCCACGGCGTCGCCCTCGAGGCCGGTGATGGGCACCCAGTACTCGCCGATGGGGTTGTCGGGGTCGTCGGCCGAGAAGTACTCGTTGGTCCGCGGGTTCCGCCAATCGGGGTTTGGCACTTTGCCGTTGGCGACGCGCCACTTGCCGAGCGGGGTGTTGTCGTTTTCGCCTAAGCCGACGGGGAAGCTGGTGAGGTAGGCCGGCGTGCCGTCGGTGCCGAAGACGTAAAGGTCCATCACGAACTCGGACTTGTCGACGCGGGCATGGATCGGGCCCTGGATCAGCTTGAGCGATTGGCCGACGCGAAGGCGGCGGGCGTCGATGCCGTTGATGAGTTCAAGGAACGGATACGGGACCTTGTAGCGCCGGGCGATGGAGCCGAGCAGGTCGCCGGACTGGACGACGTAGGTCGTGGTGGCCGGGTCGTTGGGCACGGCCTCGGGGGAGAACACGAGTCGGCCGTTGAGGTCGGTGAGGCGTTGGCGAACACGGGCGGCGTCGGCGTCGGAGAGCTGGTCGCGTGAGCCGAGCAGGAGCGTGGACAAGAGCGCCCGGCCGGCAACGGTGTTGCCCTGTTCGATGAGGTCGAAACCCTCGGCGAGTTGACGGGCGGCGTCGCGTGAGGAGGCGGGGCCGGGCTGGACGCGCGGCGGCGCAGCCGTTTCGGGCTGCGGATCGATCGCGGCGGCCGGCGGGTCGTTCTGGGCTTGCGGCGGCGGAGGGGTCGGGGGGTGGTCGCGGCCGGCGAGGACGTTGGCGATGTTGGGTCGGCCTGTCGCAGGCTCGTCGGAACCGGCGGGGTCGGCCAGCGTGCCCGGGGTCGTCTCGGTTTCGGTCGCGTCGCCGGCCGCGGTGTCGATCCCGTCGTCCCCACCGCCGCGGAAGAACAGGAACCAGACCGCCGCCACCGCGACCGCGAGGATCAGTACGGCTTTCCACTTGCCGCTTTTGCGACGAGAGCTGTTGTACCGGCCGCCGCCAACGCCGCGGGGAGATTGTGAACTGAGCGTCATAATCGAAAAGCCTCCGTGCCTGCGCGTGCAACACCTTAATCCGCCAAACCGCCACGCTTTCAATTCGGCGGATTCGGGTCCTTGTCGCCAGTTTCGCCTGCGTGATCGCGGCTCCCGGGGGCGGGGGCTTGTCGCGGCACCCCCCGCTGCCCGTCCACCCACGCGAGATACTCGGCGATGCGCCGCTCGTAGCCGCGGTCGGTGGGCGTGTAGAACGCGGTGTTGACGCCGAGGTAGTCCTGATCGACGAACCCCGTGTCGGTGTCGTGGGCGTAGGCGTAGGCCTGGCCTTCCTTGCGGGGCTTTGAAGAACGTAGGTATTTCGGGACCGGCTGGGTGCGACGATGCTTGACGTCCTGCATCGCGGCGTTGACGGCGGCGTAACTCGCGTTGCTCTTGGGTGCGGTCGCGAGATAGATCGTCGCCTGCGCAAGTGTGATCCGGCACTCGGGCAACCCGATGCGGTGCGTGATGTCGTACGCGGCGTTGGCGACGACGATGCCGCGGGGGTCGGCGTTGCCGATGTCCTCGCTGGCCAGGATCGCGATCCGCCGGGCGATGAACATCGGATCCTCACCGGCCACCAGCATCTTGGCCAACCAGTACACCGCCGCGTCGGGATCGCTGCCCCGAACCGCCTTGATGAACGCGCTGATCGCGTCGTAGTGCTCGTCGCCGCTGCGGTCATAGACGATGGCCTTGTGTTGGATGGACTGCTCGGCAACCGCGAGCGAGACGACAATCGGCTGATCGTCGCCGCGTTGCTCGCTCCGCACCGCGATCTCCAACGCCGTCAACGCCCGTCGCGCATCACCGTCCGAGTTCGTCGCCAGATGGGCAAGCGCCTCGTCGTCCACCGTCAACGCCAACCCGCCGAACCCGCGCTCGCCGTCCGCGATCGCCCGACGCAGCACCCCCATCACCTCCTCTTCACTCAACGGCTCGAATTGAAAAACCTGGGACCGGCTCACCAACGCCGAGTTCACCGCGAAGTACGGGTTCTCCGTCGTCGCCCCGATCAGGGTCACCACGCCACGCTCGACATCACCCAACAGCACATCCTGCTGGGCTTTGTTGAACCGATGGATCTCGTCGAGGAAGAAAATGGTGCGCTTGCCGTCCTGTTCCAAACGCGACCGCGCCGCATCCAATACGAAACGCACGTCCTTGACGCCCACCGCTGCTGCGTTGCCGCGTTCGAAGTGGGCCGAGGTCGAGTTGGCGATCAGCTCGGCGAGCGTGGTCTTGCCCGTGCCCGGCGGGCCGTAGAACAACACCGAGCTGATCCGGTCCGCCTCGAGCATCCGCCGCAACAGCTTGCCGGGTCCGAGAAAGTGCGACTGCCCCGCGAATCCGTCCAACGAGCGCGGCCGCATCCGGGACGCCAACGGCTCCGCCGCCGTGCGATGTTGCTGCCGCCGGGTTTCAAACAAGTCCACCATGCCGCAAGCGTACGGCTTGCCCGTCGGCAACCCGCTTGCAAGCCACTGAACGTTCTGAACGTTTCGCTCGCCCAGCCCAACAAAACGTCCACAACGTCCGCGCGACGGCGCGTTTCGCCTTGTATTTCTTGGAAAAAATGAATCGCAGGGAGCACCGGCCCTACAGCGAGCCGCCCATCCACCCGATCGCCGGTGGGGGGCATCCAGTGACCGCGTCCCAACGCGGCTGTTCGTTTCCAACCGCTCCTCGATCCAGGACCGACCATGTTCACCAAACTCCAATCGCTCGGACTCGCCTCCCGCATCATCGCCCTGGTCGTCACCGCGATCGTCGTGGTGGTGGCCCTCAACTACGTCCTGTTCATCGGGCAGTACAAAGAGTCCGCGGAGCAGGCCATGGTCGACAAGGCCGCCGCGTTCACCGCCACGGCCGACGAAACCAAGAACTACGCCGCCGAACAGCTCTTCAAAGAAGGCGCGTTCGACCACGACGCGCTCATGGCCGACCTCAAAGAGGTGCAAGCCTCCGGCGGGTCGTACAAGGAAGCGAAAATCTTCAACACCGTGCCCGTGGTGGTGGGCTGGAAGGCCGCCGACGCCGCGGCCGAACGCGAAGGCATCGACTTCCGCATCACGGCGTTCGACACCCGCAACCCCGAGAACGGTCCGCAGAGCGACTTCAGCGAACAGCTGCTCACCGATCTAACCGCTCAGGACAAATCCGGCGGTGACGAGTTCATCTCCCGCATCGACGAAGACACCAACACGCTGCACTACATGCGAGCCATCCACGTCACCGAATCGGCCGGCTGCCTGATGTGCCACGGTCACCCCTCGACCAGTCCCACCGGCGACGGCAAAGACATCCTCGGCTTCCCGATGGAAGACTGGCCCGACGGCTACATGCATGGTGCGTACCACGTCGAGATGCCGCTCGATGAAATGGACGCGAACGTTGCCGGGTTTATTTCGTTCGGCTTGCTGTGGACCGTGCCCATCGTCATCGGCACCGTGCTGCTGTTCATCTTCGCCCTGCGGTTGATGTTCGGGAAGCCCATCAAGAACCTCATCGACCGCGTCCGCGACATCGCCGAAGGCGAAGGCGACCTCACGCAACGCATCACCATTAAGGGTCAGGATGAAGTCGGCCAACTCGGCCACTGGTTCAACCAGTTCGTCCAGCGCATCCACGACGTCATCGTCACCGTCAACCAATCGACGAACGAAGTCGCCTCCGCCGCCACTGAAATCGCTTCAACCTCTGAAGAAATGGCGATGGGCATGGAAGAGCAAAGCACGCAAGTCACACAAATCAGCGCGGCGGTCGAAGAGATGTCCGCATCGGTCATCGAAGTCGCTCGCAAGTCGGCCGATGCATCAACCAACGCGCAAGAATCCGGCGACGCCGCCGAACAAGGTGGGCGCGTCGTCAATGAAACCATCGACGAGATGAAGGCCATCAGCGAAGCCGTCTCCAACTCCGCCCGGGCCGTCGAGAACCTCGGCAAACGCGGCGAACAGATCGGCGAGATCGTCGCCACCATCAACGACATCGCCGACCAAACCAACCTGCTCGCGCTCAACGCCGCGATCGAAGCCGCCCGTGCCGGCGAGCACGGCCGGGGCTTCGCCGTCGTCGCCGACGAGGTCCGCAAGCTCGCCGACCGCACCACGAGCGCGACCGAAGAGATCGGCGAGTCCATCCGTGCGATCCAGGACGAGACCGGCCAAGCCGTCAACAACATGAACGCCGGCACGAAGCAGGTCGAAACCGGCGTCGCGAAAGCCACCGGGGCCGGCGATGCGCTCACGCAGATCGTCAATAACGCCACCGCCGTGGCGGGCATGATCCAAAGCATCGCCGCCGCGACCGAAGAGCAATCCGCGACCAGCGAAGAAGTCGCCCGCAACCTCGAAGCGATCACCGGCGTCACCGCTGCCGCCAAACAAGGCACGGATCAAGCCGCGGCCGCATCGCTCCAGCTTTCCCAGAAGGCCGAGGGACTCCTTCGGTTGGTCGGTCAGTTCAAGACAGATGCCAACGCCAGCGTCGCTCTCCCGAACGGCGAGGCAACCACGGCGACCGCCACCGCTACCGCTACCGACAACGCGGCGGACGGCGAAGAAGACTGCCCCATCAAGGCCGCCGCCCGCTCATTCCGCGCGTAGGCCGTCGACGACACGAGTACCTGTCGCACGGCAACTGGACGCCGCGTCTGCTGGTTAAACCCACCGGCAGACGCGGCGTTCTTGGTTGCCGTGTGCGGCCGATCCGCTGCTTTACACTTGGCCGCTCCACGGACTCACTCTCCGTGACGCACCAGGACTCATGCGGATTTTGAACCTCAGCATCTCGCACCACACCGCCGCGGTTGCGCTGCGCGAGCGTGCCGCGTTCGGTTCCGAGGAGTGGCCCGAAGCGCTCGCCGCATTTCGCGATGATTTTCCGAACGTCGAGGCCGCGTTGCTGTCGACCTGCAACCGGACGCAGTGGACAATTGCGCGGCCCAGCCACGCCCCGCCCGACGCCGAAACACTGACCGCCTGGTGGGCCACACGCCGCGGATTAACTCCCGAAGAAATCTCCCCGGCCGTGGACGTCACGCAGCAGGGTGAAGCGGTGCGCCAGGTCTTTCGCGTAACCGCTGGGCTGGATGCACGCGTCGTCGGCGAGCCCGAGATCCACCACCAAGTCAAGCGAGCTTACGACGCGGCCGTGACCGCCCGGACTGCGGGGCCGGCCCTTCATCACATCTTCCAACAAGCACTGGCCGCGGCCGGTGCCGCACGCCACGCGACCGGCCTCAGCCGCGCCGGCGGCTCGGTCGCGTCGGCCGCGGTCTCAGCCATCCAGACCCACGCGGCGCCGCTGGACCAGCGACGCGTCGTGTGCCTGGGTGCCGGCACCATTGCCACGGCAACACTGCGCGGCCTCATCAAAGCGGGCGCCACCCGGATTACGCTGGCCAATCGGACGCCCAGCCGAGCCAATGCCTTGGCCAACGAACTCGGCTTAGTCGGACCCAACTTGGTGACATGCCGACCAGAACATCTCTCGGAGGTTTTACGTACGGCCGACATTTTCATCACCGCCGCCGAAGCCGACCGCCCGATCGTGGATGCCACGACGATTCAAAACGCACGCATCGATGATCAACGCAAACTGCTCATTGTCGATCTGGCCGTACCCCGCAACGTGTCGCCACAAGCCGCGTCCATACCCGACGTCACGCTGCTAAACATCGATACGCTCGCCGACACGATCAAGCACGACCCCGCCCGCGCTGCCGCGATCGCGCTTTGTGAGGAGCGCATCGCCTCAGACGCCGCCGCATGCCTGACGCGGGTCCGTAACCGGGAGATCGGCCAACTCATCCGTCAGCTACGTTCCCGCTTACACAACATCGCCGACGATGAACGCCACCGTAGTCAAAGCAAGCTCGCGGCGTTCGCGCGCGATTCGCAGCAGGCCGAGCAATTCGAAAAGCTGCTGGCCGAACACAATCAACGCCTCATCAACAAGGTGTTGCACCTGCCGCTGCAACAGTTCGATGCGCGTCGCGACGACGTCGCGTTGGGTTTTTATGCGGCTGCGCTACGACGCCTGTTCGATCTTGACAACAGCTCAGATCAAGACGCGACGGAAGCTGGACACGCAGCACGCGGTGGAGAACGTTAGGTATGAACGCCCACGCCACGCAACGGGTGCGATCTCGGGAACGTTCGCTTTGGCTCACGGCGACGATGGTCTTCACGCTGGCTCTGCTGGTTGCACACCAGCGGTTCGGGCTGTCGCATGAGCCGGTCGCGCTAGGGGCGATGAGCGGGCTGTTGTTTGTCTGGTTCGGCGTCTTGCCTTGGCTCACGCTGTGGTGGCTCGGCGCACTGGGGTTTGGCACCGCGCTTGGCCGGGTCCTGAAGATCGGTCCGGCGATATCCCTGCGTCTCGCGTTGGGAGGCGCGACGCTGATGCTCCTGACGTGGTTGACTGCTTGGCTCATCACGCTACACGCCGCCGCGATGGGTGGACTCATTGCCTTGGGCGTGTTGCTGTTCATGATCGCGACACGCCGGGTTTGGCTCGACGTGCTCCGCCAACCCGACGCGACCCGCGTGATCCCCGACACCACGGCGGCCGCGACCTACGCGCTGGCTTGCGCCGCGCCGCTCGCTCTGATTGCGGTCGCGGTCACGCTGCCGGCCGGATCGCTTTGGGCAACCGAGGCCTACGGCTACGACGTCCTCAGCTATCACCTCCAACTGCCGCGACAGTGGGTCTTAGCCGGCTCGCTGATCGAGACCGAACACGATGTCTATGGCTACCTACCCAGCCTCGCCGAGGTCGCTTTTGCACAGCTGATGTCCTTACGCGGCGTAGGCCCGGAAAGCACGTACCTCGCACAAAGCTTTCATGCGTCGTGGGCGATGCTCGCCGCAGCGCTGATTGGCGGGATGGTTTCTCGCATGACAGGCCATTACATCGTCGGCGCACTGACGGCCGGCTTGATCCTCGCGACGCCGTGGGTGCTGATCACCGGGTCGATGGCGTACAACGAAATGACGGTGATGGCGTTGGCGGCGGCCACGGCATGGATGGTGTGGATCCGCGACGACTCGCAAAGTCCGTGGCGGTTAGGCGTCGCGGTGGGGCTGCTTGTGGGGTCGGCCACGCTGACCAAACTCACCGCAGGGTTCATGGTCGCGGTGCCGATTGGAATCCTGTTATTGGTGCAGCGACGCATCTCGACGGCGTTGACGGCCGGCCTGGTCGGCACGCTCACGCTGCTTCCGTTTTTGATTCGCAACGCGGTCTGGACGGGCAACCCGGTGTTCCCTTTCGCGACAGAAATGTTGGGGCTGGGGCATTGGACGCCGGCGCTCGCGGCGCGTTGGAACCAAGGGCACGGCTTGGCCGGCGGGGAAGCCTGGTCGCTGACGACTCTGCTTCGGCAGTGGCTTCTCAATGCCGGGTACGGCGCGATCGGCGGATGGTCGACACCTCAAGAATCGCAGAACATCGCGCGTTTTCCGCGCGAGTACGGCCTGCCGATTCTTTGGCTCGGTGTGTCGGTATCCGTGGTCTTGGTGTGTTGGCGGGGCCGAAGAGCCCAAGCTGGCACGACGGCCAGTGGTCTGCGTGTGGCGGTGGCACTCTTGGCCGGTTGGCTGGGGTTGCAGGTGTTTGCTTGGTTCGCGTTGACGCACCAACAGAGCCGGTTCTTGACGACCAGCTTGATCCCGGGCGTTGCGGTCTTGGGGCTGGGGCTGGCGTGTGTGCCGCATCAGGCTCGCTTGGTGTGGGGCGGGGTCACGATCGCAACGCTATGGAGCTTGTCGCTATCGCTGCTCTGGTCGCAAACGGTCGCGGGCCAAGACATCGCGACCGGCGAACGGTCGCCCTTGCCGCCGTGGTTTTTGAGCGATGCGCTCGCTTCGCCAAGCCACCCCATGCACCCGGATGCGCATCCGATCAACGCATTGCCGCCCGACGCGAAGGTGATGCTCGTGGCCGACACCTCGCGGCTGTTCTATCTGCAACCGAACCTGGTGTATGCCAGCGCGTTCGACGCCAGCCCGTTGGGGCCGATCCTCGACGAAGCCCAGGGCGATGCAAACCACGCGGCCGCGCTGCTGCGCGAGCAAGGCGTCACGCACCTGTGGGTCGGTTGGTCCGAGCTCCGCCGTCTGCATCAAACTTACGGCCACGACGAACGCGTCACGGAAGCGGAAGTCGCAACGCTGGTGAACGGCTGGCCCAGGGTGCAGGACCTGCGCAGTGCGACGCTGTTTCGGGTGCCGCGCGAGTGATCCATCCGCTTGCGTCCTTGGCGTCGATCGAAGACGCTTCGGGTGACTCCCCCGCAGGCCACGCCACGCTTGAGATCGGAACAACGCCATGACCATTGACGCCTACGACGCGACCGACGATCCGATGGTGCGTGTGGTGGACCATCCGCTCGTCTCGCACCTGATCGCCGAGCTTCGCACGGCCTCGACGCCGGTGCCCCGCTTCCGGGAAGTCATGGAACGCATGGGCGAGTTGTTGGCGTACGAAGCGCTTCGGTCGGCCCCGACGCAGACGGTCGAGGTCACGACGCCGCTTGAACGTTGCGAAGCGAAGAAGCTTGCGGATCGAGTCACCCTGGTGTGCATCTTGCGAGCCGGGGCCGGGCTGACCGCAGGGATGCTGCGGCTGATCCCCGAAGCGCAGATGGGGCACGTGGGGATGTTTCGCGACGAGGAGGCGCTCAAGCCGGTGAGCTATTACGACAAGCTGCCGCCCACAATCCAGGAAGGCCCGGTGTTGGTGTGTGACCCGATGTTGGCGACGGGTGGGAGCGCGATCGCGTGCCTGTCGCTGCTGAAGTCGCGCGGCTGCAAAAACGTGACGTTCGTCGGTGTGCTGGCCGCCCCCGAAGGTTTGGCGAAACTTCGAGAAACGCACCCCGATGTTCCCGTGGTCGTCGCCGCGGTGGACCGAGAGCTCAACGACATCGGATACATCCTCCCCGGGCTCGGCGACGCGGGCGATCGCATTTTCGGGACGTTGTAATCGTCGCGGTCACGATTGATCGTTGTGGCAGGCCACGATCTGATCCACGATGTCAACGACGGCTTTGCCCGCGACCTCGATCACCACGTCGGCCACCGCCCGATACACCGGATCGCGTCGCGCGAGCACGTCAGCGATTTCATCGGTCACATCCGCGATGCCGGTCAAGCTGGGCCGGGCCTCGTCGGTGTTTGGGTCTCCGGTGATCCGCGTGGCCAACACCTCGGCGGGCGCCGCGAGATACACCCGCAGCGCGTCCGCGTGCTCGGCTGCCGATCGGCCCGCGGGGTGCTCCGTCACCGCCCCGCCACCCAAGGCGACCACCGTTCCGTACAGCCCCACCGCGTCCGTGACGACTTGCGCTTCGACGTCACGAAACACCGCTTCGCCTTCCACCGACCAGATGTCCGCGATGCTCCGCCCGCTGAAACGTTCGACCACGAGCGCATCGGTGTCCACGAAAGGGAGTTCCAGCCGCTCCGCCAGAACCCGCCCCACCGTGCTTTTGCCACTGCCTCGGTACCCGAGCAGGATGATAGATCGACGCTTACTCACCGATACATCGTACGATCTCGTAATGGATACCGAACCGGGTACGCCGCCCGAACCGAGCGACGCCTCGAGCAACAAGATGCGGCTCGATCGCTTACGGAAACGACGCGTCTTTGCTCCCAAAGATGAGTCGCTTGCGTTCTTGAAACAAACCTTCAAGCAGGACGTCGCTCGGCCGTTCCGGCAACTGCAAGGCGTCACCGAGGCCTGGGCGGCACTCATCCCCGAAGACCTGCAACGACGCAGCCGACTCGAATCGCTCCAACGCGGTGTCCTGACCGCCGTCGTCGATTCGTCCGCGACTCATTTCCTGTTTGACGCGTACGTGCGTCGCGGTTTGGCCGTGAAAATCGCGGAGCGGAGTCAGAGTACGGTGCTTCGGCGGATCCGCCTCCGGGTCGATGCCTCGGCGTTTATTGACGAGGCCGACGACGCAGACATGCAAGACCACGGCCGCTTCGATCCAGAAACCGACTTCGATCCCGAGTTGCCCCGGTAAGCGCGTCACCGATCAGGGGACGAACGGAAACGCCCACGGCGTCACGGCCATCGTCACTGCGAACACAATCACGTTCAGCGGGATGCCAACCTTCACGTAATCCGTGAACCGGTAGCCGCCCGGCCCCAGCACCATCAGATTGGTCTGGTACCCGATGGGCGTCGCGAACGCGGCCGAGGCGGCCATCATCACCGCCACGGCAAAGGGGGTGGCGTCGACCCCCAGCGTCGCCGCGGTCGCGCCGGCAATCGGAAACATCAAGACCGCCGCGGCGTTGTTGGTCACGAGTTCGGTAAATAAGTTCGTCAACAGATAGATCGCCGCAAGCGCAAGCAGCGGGTGGTCCCCGACCAGCCCGAGAATGCCGCTGGACACGCCGCCGGCCAAGCCCGATTGCAAGACCGCCTGACCCAGGCCGATCGCCGCGCCGATCACGATCAGCACCTGCCCGTCCAGGCTCCGCCGCGCTTCTGCGCCCGTGACGCAGCGGGTCAGCCACATCAACGCCGCCCCCCACAACGCCGCCACAATGGGATGCACCCAACCAAACCCCATCGCGATGACCAATAAGGCAAACACCGCGATGGCCAGCGGAGCCTTGGCGTGACGCGTCGGCGTCGCGCCGTCCAACTGGCTGACCAGGAAGAAGTCCCGACGATTGCGTTGCTGATCGGCAAAGCCCGGCTGGGTCTCGAGCAGCAACGTATCGCCCGCACGTAGCACGACGTCGCCGAGCTTGCGCTTCAAGCGTTGGCCGTCCCGGGCCACCGCGATCACGGCCGCGTTGTAATACGTGCGAAACCGCCCTTCGCGGATCGATCGCCCCACCAACGGGCATGCCGGGGAGACCACGGCCTCGACCAACTGCGCCCGCACGCTCGACCCGTCGATCTTGGCCACTTCGTCGGTCGCCGGCGAAAGGCCACGCAGGTTCCGCAGGTCCACCACCGAATCGACCACGCCCACAAAAACCAGAATGTCGCCCACGTGGAGCACCTGCTCGGGGCCGACGGCGGCGAGCACTTCGCCCAGCCGATCAATCTCCAAGAGATACAGCCCCGGCAATCGGCGGAGCCCGGCCTGCTCAATACTCTTGCCCGCCAACGGGCTGCCCGGGTCGACCTGCATCTGCACGGTGTATCGCCGAACGTCGTCGCCCTCGGCGAGCACGGACGGCCGATCGGGAAGCAGCTTTCGCCCCAGCGTCAGCAGATAGATCACGCCCAGAACCGCCGCCGGCAGCCCCACCCACGCCAAGCTGAACAGACCCAGCCGCGGCGCGTCCGGCCCGCTCTGACGCAGCAGGTCCGCGACAATGAGATTGGTCGACGTGCCGATCAGCGTGCACGTGCCGCCCAAAATCGCCGCGTAACTCAAAGGAATCAACAACTTCGACGGCGACACCCCGCAGCGTCGCGCCCACGAGCGCACCACCGGCAGCAACATCGCGACCACCGGCGTGTTGTTCATGAAACCCGACAGCGTCGTCACCGGAATGGTCAACCGAGCGATCGCCTCGGCGGTCGACTTCGGGCGGCCGAGCACCGTCGCGGTCAGCCGGTACGTCGCGCCGGTTTGCGTCAGTCCCGCCGCCACCACGAATAAGGCCGCCACCGTGATCAACCCCTCGCTGCCAAAGCCCGCCACCAACGACGCGGGGTCCGGTAAACGCTCGCTGAACAGGCCCAGCCCCGCCAACAACGTCAAGGCACCCACCAGCAAAACGTCCGGACTCGCGACCGCCCGGACCAACGCCAAGAGCGTCGCCGCCAGCACCACCGCCACGGCCCAGGGTTCCCATGCGTCGAACATCACGGCCTCTCTGAATCCTTACCACACGCACAAACCGCAACGGCGTCACAGGTCACCGACACGGCAGAACAATGATTGTCGCGTTTCCGGCCCACACCTCAAGCCCAAGGCTTACTTGCTCGATACTCCAAGGTCCGCTCAAGGAGGTGACTCGTCCAATGTCCAGCTCGGTCCGCCTGATCTGCCCGAATCTCAAGTGCCGTGCAATCCTCTCGGTTCCCCAAATCGCTCGGGGTAAAACCGTTCGCTGCAAATCCTGCGGGATGCGAATCGCGGTGCCCGGCGGGTCCGGTACAGCCGCGACGACCCCAGTCGCGGCCGATGCTCCGGCCAAAAAGGGCTGAGGCCAGCCACCGATCACGGCTGGTCGTTGTCTTCATCCAGTAATTCGATCGCCGGCTCGTCGCCGTCCTCGGCATCGTCGTCCAGCGTGAAATCGAACTCGCTGCTGTCGTCGGGATCGCCACCGAAATCGATCGTCTCCACATCGCCCTCGTCGTCCATCGACGCCATGGCCGCGGCGAGTTCGTCGTCTTCGTCCTCGTCCAGAACACCATCGGAATCCGAAAGCTCCGACGAATCGGCCGCCGCTTCGGTCGCGGCAGGGGTCTCGTCGGCGTCAATCTCAGGTTCGGATTCCGTCCCACCGGCCGGCGGTTCGGCGCCCCCCGCAGGCTCGCCGTCGATCACCACAAGGAAACGCACCGGGCCGACCTCGACCTCGTCGCCGGCGTGAAGGTCGGCGTCCTGCACCCGTTCGCCGTTCTTGAGCGTGCCGTTACTCGAGCCCAGATCACGCAAACTCAGGCGATCGCCCTCGACCCGGAATTCGCAGTGCAGCCGGGATACGCTAGTCAGTGGAATCCGCAGGCCGCACGTGTTCTTACGCCCCACGGTGGTTGGCCCATCGGGCAGCGGAAAGCTCCGTCGCGAGCCATCCGCCTTGATCATCACCAGCACCGCATCCATACATGAACCCCGCGTCTCTGGGAAAACCCGAGAATACCGTCGCCAACCACCCCGGGCAACACTTCGCTGCGCGACCCGTCGCCGCCGCCAACGTCCACGGCCTGTATCTGCATCTTCCGTTCTGCTTCCATAAATGCCATTACTGCGACTTCTTCAGCGTTGTCACCCACCGCGACCCCGACGACGAAGGCCACGACCCACAGACCCGCTTCACCGACGCCCTGCTCGCCGAACTCGACCACTGGTCAACCGGCCACGCCCACATCGGCACCCCCGACGATCGCGACGCCCCCACGCTCGCGCCGCTGAAGCCCACCACACTCTTCGTCGGCGGTGGCACCCCCACCTACCTCCGCCCCGAACTCTGGACCCGCATACTCGACGCACTGCACTCACACCAGACACTGAAACGCGTCACCGAGTTCACCGTCGAAGCCAACCCCGAAACGGTTACGCCCGAGCTCATGCGGCAGCTCGCCGAGGGCGGCGTGAACCGCGTCTCCATCGGCGCCCAATCCTTCGATCGGGCTTCCCTGAAAGCCCTCGAGCGCTGGCACGATCCCGACAACGTCCCCCGAGCCGTCGACGCCTGCCGTACCGCGGGCATCACCAACGTCTCGCTCGACCTCATCTTCGGCATCCCCGGCCAAACCCTGGCCATGCTCGACCGCGACCTCGACCGACTCCTCGCGCTCAACCCGCAGCACCTCTCGATCTACGGCCTCACGTACGAACCCCAGACCGCGCTCACCGCCCGCCTCCGCGTCGGCAAGATCACCCCCGTCCATGAAGACACCGAACGCGCCATGTACGACCGCGTCATGATTCGCTTGGACGATGCAGGTTACGACCACTACGAACTCTCAAACTGGTGCCGACGCGATCCAGAGGACGACCTCCGCTGCGCCCACAACCTCCACTACTGGCACAACCGCCACTGGCTCGGCCTGGGCCCGGGCGCTGCCTCGCATATCGCCGGCCGGCGCTGGCGTAACCAACCCAACCTGCCCGCATACCTCGACGCATCGCCCACCCCGCCCCGCGTTGATGAAGAATACCTCCCGACCAACCAACGCCTAGGCGAGCAGCTCATGCTCGGCCTCCGCCTCGCCCAAGGCGTCCCGCTCCATTGGCTAAACAAACACCTATCCGCCGACGACCCGCGTCACGCCACGCTCGACCAGGCCATCGACCTCAAGCTGCTCGAACGCACCGACACCTACTTGCGCCTCACCCGCAACGGCCGATTCGTCGCCGACACCATCCTCGCCAGTTCGTGACTTGT
>JBCCDN010000011.1:0-35418 GCA_039030755.1 Planctomycetota bacterium
AAGACATCGGCGTCCTCACCGGCGCCCGCCCCATTATGTAAGAGCTCGGCATCGACCTCGAAAAGCTCGAGCTCGCCGACCTCGGCAGCGCCAAGAAGATCGTCATCGACAAGGACAACACCACCATCATCGAGGGTGCCGGCAAGTCGTCCGACATCAAGGGGCGGATCAACAGCATCCGCACCCAGATCGAAAACACCACCAGCGAATACGACGGCGAGAAGCTCCAGGAGCGCCTCGCCAAGCTCGCCGGCGGCGTGGCCCAGATCAACGTCGGCGCCGCGACCGAATCCGAGATGAAGGAAAAGAAGGCCCGCGTCGAGGATGCCATGCACGCGGCGCGTGCCGCAGTTGAGGAAGGCATCCTTCCGGGGGGCGGCTCGGCCGTGCTCCGCGCCCGCAAGGCCCTGGCCAAGCTCGATACCGTCGGCGACGAAGGCATCGGCGTCGACATCGTCAAGCGCGCCGTCTCCGCCCCCATCAAGCAGATCGCCGCCAACGCCGGCTACGACGGCTCGGTCGTCTGCAAGGAAGTCGAAGACGGCAAGGGCGCCAACCTCGGCTTGAACGCCATCACCGGCGCATACACCGACCTGATCAAGGACGGCATCCTCGTCCCCACCAAGGTCGAACGCATCGCCCTGCAGAACGCCGCCAGCATCGCCGGCCTCCTGCTCACCACCGACGCCGTCATCACCGAGATCAAGGAAAAGAAAGTCGCGCCCGCGGGTGGCGGTATGGATGACATGGATTACTGAGTGGGATTCGATTCTTCAACTTAATTTTTCTTGCAGGCTCCCCAGAATTGGTTCTGGGGAGCCTCTTTTACGCAGAGGTGAGATCAGCAGCTTGTTAGGTTAATGCGGTGAAGAACAATTATAGGTGGACAGATCAAATGCCAGACACGGCAACAATAACCATCACGTCTGCAACCGCGGCAACCGCTTTTGCGATTTCAAAGCCTTTGGCGTCGCTTGCAGGGAATTTTCTCGAAAAACACCTCGACAAGCCTTTCGAAGTTGCCTCAGCGATCTTGTCAGATCAAATGGGTATGTGGCAATGGCAAAATCGCCTTAGAATTCTCGCAAAAGCACAAAAGATTGTCGAGCAGCGAGGTGAGGCGGCTCGACAAATTGCTCCCAGCTTTCTTCTCCCATTGCTTGAAAAATGCGGCAACATTGGATCCGACGACCTAGAAACGCTTTGGGCGAACCTGCTTGCAAACGCAGTGAATGAATCTTCTGCCGAGCATCCTGCTTACCTAGAAACATTAACCCAGCTATCCGCCACTGAAGCGAGGATTCTTGAGCTGTTAGCTGCTTCCGAAGATACCTGGGAGTACTTTGGCAGTCATCAAGCTAGTAGGGTCGCGAATCTCACTGGCACTACTGAGGAGGCCGTACCTACTTCTTTTGCTAACCTCCAACGTTTGGGGCTGATTGCCACAAACGGGGCCATCTTTACAGTCTTTGGTGTGGAATTTTTGCGATCCTGTGGCTTAACGGTTCGTTCGAATCCAACCGACCCTTGGGGCAGAATCGTCGACAACGAGGATTTAACGGAGATGGAGATGCGTATGCGACGTGAAATCGAAGCTGCTGGCTTAGAAGTTGAGAAGAAGCTGAAGTCTCATGTCATCACCTTTAGTTGATTGATTGTCGGGTGCCGTACCTCACCCGAAGGGTGATGGGTGAGATTGACGTTACCCACACCCATCGCCTGCGACGAGGTGTGACACCCCGAGCGGTTCAATGCGGGCCGCGGCCGCCGTGGAGTTGGCGGCGTCGGCGGTCGCGGCGTTGTTTGCTTTCGAGGACGGCGTCGAGATAGCGGGCCCGTTGCGCGGCGGCGATCTGGGCGTCGGTGAGGCCGGCGGTGTCGAGCGGCGGCGAAGCGGCCAGAAGAGCCGGCACGAGACGGCGGGCACGGGCGACGGCGTTAGGATGCGAGGGATTCATTCCTCGATCAGGAGCACACGATGCGGCGCGGCACGATGCGGACGGTGATGGCGACGGGGTTGGCGAGCGTGTTGTTGGGCGGGCTGCCATACGCGGCGGGGTGTCAGACAGCGGCGACGGGGGTGCAGCGGTATCCGTTGGATTTACAGACCACCACGGCGGCGATGCCGGACCGGGTGGCGGCGGCGGCGGAGGCGACGTTGCGGGAGATGGGGCTGACCGGCATCACGGCGGCGGCGAGCCAGGTCGACGCGATGGTGGTCGGGCAGACGGCGATGGGCAAGGAGGTGAAGGTCACCGCGCAGGTGGCGGGGGCGACGACCAGCCGGGTGAAGGTGACGCACCTGGCGGGGATGCCGCTCGCGAACGCGGTGATCGACGGGATCGAAAAGCGCCTGGTGGCGGGGATCGAGCCGCTGCCGATCGGGGGCGGGGTGGTGGACGACGCGCCGGCGGCGGATTCGCACGCGGGCGAGTAAAGGTGGCCGTTTTTTGTATTTCGGGAGTGCTTCCGCGCAGCCTGTGAGGCTGCGGCTACCCGTGGCACTTTCCGTGTGATCTAGCGCGCGTGTTCGGTCACGCGTTCCCAGTCGTCGGTGCGGAACGGGGACGCGGGCAGGCCTTCGGAGTTGGTGAGCGTGGCCCAGGGGATGTGGGCGTCCCAGCCGTAACGCACGGCCTGCGGGTCGGGGACCTTGGCTTCGCCAATCGCAAGGGTGCGTTCGTCGAGGATTTCGATGTGCGTGGCCCAGCGGAATTTCTTGTCGGGGCCGGCGACGCAGAAGCCGTTGGGACGTTCGCCGTCAGCGCTGGTGAGGCCCGAGCCGACGTGGTCGAAGGTGAGGATGAACTTGTCGCCCTCGACGCGGTGGTCGACGAGGATCGGGCCGGTGGACACGACGTCCTGGCCGTAGGCACTGTGCAGCGCCCAACGGGCGAGCCTTTCCCCGATGGGGCGTTTGGCGGTGGGGTGGATGTCGGTGGGGTCGCCGACGTCGGTGGTGACGATGAGGCCGACGTGGTCAAGCTTTTGGGCGACGCGGAGCTGGGACTCGCGGAGTTCGGGCCAACTGCCTTCGCCGCGCGGGACGCGCGGGGGCAGGGCGTAGCTGGGCAGTTGCACGACGCCGAACGGCAGGGCGTCGTCGTTCCAGTCGGCCCGCCATGCTTGGATGAGTTCGGTGAGGGTGTACTCGTATTGCGCGGAACGCCAAGTATTGGATTCGCCTTGATACCAAGCGAATCCGCGTAGGGCATAAGGCGCGAGCGGCTTAAGCATCGCGTGGTACAGGCCGGCCGGGGTGTAACGAGCGGTCGGCGGCGTGGGCTCATCGGGAACCGGCACGGGCTTTTGCCCTTCCGCGAGATTCGCGTTGACGGCCATTGCTTGTTCATACACGGCGAGCGCCTCGGCGTACTGCTGCTCGCGGCGGTCTTGACGGGCGACGATGGGTCGGGTTTCTGGATGATTCGTGAGTGCTTCGAGCGGCGTCCACGCTTCGACGGGCGTTCCGCCGTAGGCGCTGTGGATGATGCCAACGGGGACACCGAGTTGTTCCTGCAACCGCTGGCCCATGAAGTACCCGACGGCGGAAAACGTTCGCGCTTCGGCCGGACTGCACACGGCCCATTTTGCGTCCACTTCAAACGCGGGTTCGTCGGCGATCGCACGCTCGACGCGGAATAGACGCAATTGGTTGTTCGTAGCTGCCGAGACCTCGGACTCCGCGTCGTCGACTTTCATGAGCCGCATATCCATGTTCGATTGGCCCGAACACAGCCACACCTCGCCAACCAACACGTCTTCGAACGCGATGTGGTTCCCGTTGGAGGACACCTCCAATGTGAACGGACCGCCCGCGGCCACGGGTTCGAGCGTCACCGACCATCGGCCGGTCTGATCCGCAATCACGGTCGATTCTTGATCTAGAAACGTCACGCTTACGGTCGCGTTCGCATCCGCCAACCCCCACACCGGCAAGGGCTTGTCGCGCTGCAACACCATGTGATCGCCGAAGACGGCGGGTAGCCGCAACGTCTCCATCACGGCCGATTCCTCGGTGTCCGGCAGGTCCGCCGACGCGTACGCCAATTGCGATACCCAAGCGAAGCCGATCACCAGCAACCAACGAACATGAGCAAGTGGCATGAAATCTCCGATGGAAAAAGAAGGCTGAATTTTGCGCCGCGATTAGCGGCGAATCAACAACATCGCGGAAAGCGAAACCACGGCGGTAAAAGACGTCGGCTCCGGCACGACGGCGAGCAGAGCCGTACCCACCGGCTCGGAAGCCAGTGCACGGAAACGCATCGCATCGGCAAAATCAACATCGTTGTCCCCATCGAGATCACCCTGTGACCAAACCCGCGACAACCCCGGCGACGAAAGGCCGGTGTAGTGATTGATCAACTGCTGCGCGTCGAATACATCGACATCACCGTCGAGATCGAAGTCCGCCAAGCTGGTCTGCTCGATGCTCTGGGCCCAATACGCGGCGTCGTCGAGATCGATCTGGCTATCGCCGGTCAAGTCGTACAGTGCGAGGCTTGCGGAGTCGCTCTGGCCAAACGCGGCGTAAAGCGACTCGAGGTCGTCGGCGTCGTTGGAGCCTGACCGATCGAAGTCGCCGGGCAACGCAAACAAGGCGTCAAGCTCTAAGAACGTCAGGTTGTTGAGCGTATGCAGCACGATCGCGTCCACTTCGGCGTCTTGCTCACGTCGGCCGATGCGGAGTTCCAACGGCACGTTAAGGTCCGACGTGGTGATCACGAACTGCTCGCCGGTTTCCCAACGCCAATTGCCATCGGAAGAAAGGGTCTCGGTCGTCGTGGGGTCGTCATTGAAAGCGTCGGGGGCATAGATGCTGTCGGTACTACTCGAGAAACCACGGGCACGGTAGTAGGCGGTGTAGGTGCCGACTTCGGTAAACGTGAGGTCGTAAGTCGCTAGCGCATCGTGGGAGCTTCCCAGGAGATCAGTCCGTGAGCCGTCGGGGGCTTTTAAGCCTTGACCGCCGAGTGCGCCGGATAGCGACGCAAGTAGCCACGTGTCGCCGTCGCCGTTGGGATCAAGCAACGCATCGAAGTCCTCGGCCTGGAACGCCCGGTACGGGTCGGTCACCGGCGGAGGCGGGGGCGTGCTGTTCCAGTCGTACCCGACATCATCACGCGTCAGCGGCTTACGGACGATCGCCGCGTTGCTGACTTCGTCGGCCCCGATGTCGGCCAGCCCAATGCGGGGTTGGCCGTCCATGTCGTGCGTGACGAAACCTGCGGTTGCGGCATCGATCGCGGGACTGCTCGGGCCCGGCCGCCACAAGCCGTCGGCTCCCAGGACGAGCTGCGGATCGACTTCCAATATGCCCGGACGCGAAGAAACGCCGATCGGCCCGTCGGACGCGATATTGGTCTGCCAAACGAAGTTTGTGCCTTCAGCACCTTCAAAAGCGGCCTCGCTACCGCGCACCAGATTGTTGGCAAACGTCACGCTATCGGGCAACAGCGTTCGGTCGCGCGACCCGAAACCATCATCGAGATGAAACGCCGCGTCGTCGATATCGACCAAGGTGTTATGCGCGATGGTCGCGTTGATGATCGGCTGATACCCGTTGAGCGGGAAGTCGGGCTGGCCGGCCGTTAGCACAATGCCGCCGCCCGCCCTGCCGTCCAAATCGGCAAGGTAGTTGTTGGTGATGACCTGATCTTCACCGATCACCCGGATACCACCGGATTCGCTCTTGTTGTTCCCCAAAAAGAAGTTGCCGTTGACCCGGTTGCCGTTGCCGTGGCGGAGCGTCAGCGTGCCGGCCGACTCCAGAAACGTGTTGTAACGGAAATCGTTGTTGTTGGCCTTGACCGAGATGATCTCGGTCTCGCCGTCGGTCGCGTGGAACAGGTTGTTCTCGACGATCGTTCGCGATTCGCTCAGCGAAAAGGTCGAGGTCCCGATACGAATCGTCTCGAAGCCGTTGCCGTTGCCTTCGGGGCGGTCGGCGAACAGGTTGTTGTCGATGCGGTGATTGTCCGTGCTGCCGTCGCGCCAGACGGTGACGGTGACGCCCGAGTGGTTTTGTCCGACGAACGAGTTGTTATCGACACGGTTGTTGTCGCCGTAGAGCGAAACCCAGAAGTAGCGGGTATCAATACTTGCCGGGTTGTAGTTGACGATCGCGGTGTTGGTCAGTCGGCTGTGATTCGCGTCGCCGTTGCTGCCGCGAAAGCGGACAACGTGTTGCCCTTCGCTCAATGCACCGCCGTCGAAGTTCAGGCCATCGACGACGAGATGGTCGCCCGAGATTTCGAGGCGAGAGCTGCCGTTGAGAATGACTTGGCCGGGCGTTTGGGCGCGGAGCGTAATCGGGGCATTGGCCGTGCCGTCGGCATTGAAACGAAGGTATTGATCCGTCCATATGCCATCGGCGAGCACAATGGTGTCGCCGGGATTGACGTTGGATAGCTGCTGCGTGAGTTCGTTGGCGTTGGATACGAGAAACTCGGCGGCCTGCATTTCGGCACCCAGCCCCAGGATCGAATACACGGCGAGGGCCCGAAAACCCAAAACATTCGTTCGCATGGTGGTCATCGTGTCCAACTTCCTTTCGCTTCCGCGCCTGGCGTCTTCAGGGGACGCGAACTCAATCCAACCGAAAGCACCGTGAGCGCCACGGCCGTCCCGGGCTCGGGCACCAAAATGGCGTCGACCTGTGCCGACAACGCGGGATCGACGTTGTTGCGTAAACGCAACGCATCGCCAAAGTCCACGTCGCCGTCGCCGTCCAGATCACCCTGTGCCCACGTGCGATCGCCCGCGGGGCCGGCCACGCCGGAATAGTTCGCCGCCAAAACCGTCGCGTCGGCCAGATCGATATCGCCGTCGAGGTCCAGGTCGCCGTATTTCGTACCCGCGAATCGGGTGACCCATGCTTCGACGTCTTTTTCATCCAGCACCGCATCGGTCACCAGATTCATCGCATCACCGGGCAGAGCCGAGCCGCCGAACGCATCACGCAATGCATCGATGTCGGCACCGTCCAGAGCTCCCGACCCGTCGAAATCGCCCAAAATACCCGGCGTCGCGATCAACTCGAGCCGTGCCCAATCCACCCCGACACTGTCGCGTAGCAGGAGATTGAGTTCGCCGTCACGAAAGTCCGCCAACGACGCCCCGACAAATTGCAACGTCACGACCTCGGTCTCGCCCGCACCCAATGTCGCCGAACTCAACAAAGCACTCAAAGGCGTCCGGTCCTCGACGCGCTCGACCACCAAGTCGTCGTTCGCGTTGTTCCCGCCGGTGCCCACCAACGCGATCGAGAGCGTCGCCGCCGCGATGTGCTCGCCGGGATCAACCCGGAAGTCGAACGTCATCGGAACCGCGGCGTCCGCACTGGATTGATCCAACGCGAGGACGCCCGCCGCCTCACTGCTCGCGATCGCGGCCCAGGCCGCGGGCACCGCGACATCGTCCACGCCGCCCGCACCTCCGAACGCGAAACCGTCGTAGTCCCCGACTGCATATTCGCGGAAAGACGCGGCGGCGAAACGATCTCGGTCGGCCAACTGCGCGAGATACAGGCTGGACGTATCGACGGGCGAACCGTGATGGTCGTAAATCCCCTGCTCCTGCTCGCCGAAGCGATCGCTTTCGCGGATCTGGCCCGTCGAACCGATCACCCAATTCTGAGAGGTGGGCGGGTTCTGCACGATGAAGCCATCCGCCGAGCTATTCCAGATCACGAAGTTGCCGCCGGTCCAACCGTGACCTGTGCCGAAATTTCCACGGTTGTAGACGTTGAGTTCGTCGCCATCGACGGTGACGTTGTCGAACAAGCCGCCGGTGGTCCAGCGTTGGTGCGGGCCGCTCTCGTCGAGCGTGTTGGTCGCCGTCGCGTTGAGAAACACATTCGGCCCGGCGTTGGGCGAATTGTGAATGAAGTCGTGTCGGCCGAATTCAGCGCTGACATCTCGGATTAGAGAAAGCTGACTGTTGTTCTGGAACGCGTACCGCCGGCCACCCGTGACACGCGAAATCGGTTCCAAGTTGGTCGAATCCTGCACGGTCACATTACTGGCCCGCGTATCGATCTCGACGAGCGAATACCAAAAGTGCTCGGCCGTCACATCTCGCACCCAGCCGTGCTCCATGCGGTCCATGAAGATCAAGCTGCGTGCATGGTCTTCGTCTTCGTCGTCGCTGAGGTCATAGTCGGACACACCGCGCAGGTTTTCGATGCCGACGTTATCGATGCGGCCCGACCAGTTGTATTTGTAAACCGTCCCCCCGCCGTATTGCGCTTCGAGGGCCTGGGTGATCGGCGCGTTGAAGAAAACGCGATCGCCTTCAATACGGGTCACGATGCGGTCGCTGTTGCGATCCCGCGAGCCGGGCGTCCACTGCGTGATGCTGCCACCGTCGCTGCGGGGCGGGATCTGGTCCATACCGATGTCGCTGATCCACTCGGCGGTGCTGGGTCGATGCACAATCACCCGGTCACCCACCGCAAAGCTCGACGCGTTGGTGACCCGAAAACTCGTCGCCCCCACCGGCACCGTCGTGTCCAGGACACTCTGCTCTGAACTACCGATCCTGGAGGCCGACCCCGAGCCTTCCACGATGATCACGTCGCGTCGGCTGGTGCCCGTCGCGCGGATCACCGTGCCCGAACCGACGCTCTGCCCGCTGCCCCGAAGCACGATCCCGCTGTCGCGGATGAACACGCTCGAGTCCACCTGAAACTCGCCCGCCCCGAGTTGGACCACACCCCGAAAACCACTGCTGTTCAAAGGCAACGCCGCGACCTGATCGATCGCTGCTTGAATCCGCGCCGTGTCGTCACCCGATCCCGGAAGCACGGTGGCGGCCACGGGCACGTTGTTGGGGATCGCGGTTTGGCCGTAGCGGTAACCCACCGCCGAAAAATCCGGGATGCGATCGCCGTCCGCTTGGCTCTGATACACCAGCCGACCATCTACGCCGGGCGCAACCCACTCGCTTTCACCGGCGTACAAAGCCAAGCAAGGCAGCAGACACGTCACACTCAAAGTCATGACTCGCTTCATCGCAGCTCCTCTTCCGCCGGCGAACATGCCGCCGCATCGCGGATGTGACACAAGCCCGCCCACCAAAGCAACCCACCCACCGCCGCGACAAACCCGCCGACGAATACAATGCCCAGCCGCCCCACCACATCGTTGCCGGGGATCAACACCAGCAGCGTGATGCACAGACCGATCACGAGCGCAAACCCGCCCATGATCTTGAGCTGATGCCCGTCGTTGCCCTCGCCGACTTCCTTCGCAAAATCGATCGGCCGATGCATGGTTTCGAAGAACCGCTCGGCTTTCTCGCGATACGCCGGCGAAGCCGTATTCCAAAACGGCAGCGTCACCAGGAAGCCCACGCTCGCCGCAGAAATATTCGCGAACACCACCGTCGAAAAGTCCCACGCATCGGGGAACATCGCCGTACCCGCCACCGGAGACCAGTCGGCCGTCGCTAGTTGTTCGCTGAAAAAGCCCATGGCTGAGATCGCAAATCCAAAGCCGATCGAACAGACCGCCGCCCAGCCGGGTACCCGCCGCAAAAACAGGGCCCACAACATGGGCACGGCCAACGGCAACGCGAGCATCGCGCCAACATCCAACATCAATTCAAACACACCCTTGCCGTCCTGACTAACGAAATACAGCGTGATCAGAATGATCACGATCCCGAAGCCCAGCGACGCGGCCTGCGCCAGACGCAGCCGCGGCTTGGTCTTGTCGTAGTCCATGCCCAACAACCGCGCGATCGCCGGGATGATGTCCCGGACGAGCATCGCGGCGTTTTTGTTCAGCCCGCTGTCCATCGAGCTCATCGTCGCCGACAGCATCGCGACGACCATCAGCCCAGTCAGCCCAACCGGCAGCAGGTTCATGCTTGTGACCGCGTACGCCGTCTCGGCAGGCTTGGACACCGACATGCCGTCGATCTCGGCCGCGAACAGCAACCGACCCGCGATCGGCGGGATGAACCACACGAACGCGCCAGCCAACATCAACATGCCCGCCAACGCCGCCGCCTTCCGCGCGTCGCCACCGGTCTTCACGGCGTAGTACCGCTGCGACGCCAGCACCGTGTTCATCTTCACGATCTGCGCGATGAACACCGCCGCGGCCCAGACCCAGGTATACGTATTCTTGCCCGTGAATCGGCCCGGCTCATTCATCAGCGCGTAGTCCGAAGACAAGCCTTGCGCTTCAATCCCATCCAACATCCCACCGACGCCGCCCAGTTCTCGCAAGCACAGCCAAGCCACGAGCAGCGTGATCGGAATCAGGATGAGCGTTTGCAAAAAGTCGGTCGCCATGACCGCCCAACTACCGCCCGCCGTGGAATACACCAACACGACTAGGCCGATCACGATCACCACCGCCTTGATGTCGTAGCCGAACACCGAGGCGCAAAACAGCGACAGGCCGTACAGCCAAAGCGAGGCGTAAAGCAAACCGAGCACCACGAACACCCACGCGTAAATCTGCTGCGTCACCGGCCCAAACCGTGCTTCGATCGCTTCGGGAACCGTGACCACACGGAACTGCCGAAACCACGGCGCGAAGATCGCCGAGGCCACGAAGTAACCCGCCACGTTCGCGAGGAAGATCACCATCACCGACCAGCCAGCCTCATATGCTGCGCCCGACGCACCGGTAAAGGTCCACGCGCTGAACTGAACCATGAACGCCGACGCACCGACCAGCCACCACGTGCCCTTGCAACCGTTGCGGAAATAGTCGCTGTCGTCGGAATTCAGTTTCTTAAAAACGAACCCCACCGCGACAAGCACGACCAGGTATCCGGCGATGACGGCGTATTCGGTAAACATGCAGAGATCGGCGGGATGAAACAAGAAGGGTCAGACGCGAGCGAGAAGAAAAACGGCGCCGCCGGGATCAACCGACCGCGCCGTGGAGGTCGTGAAAATACAGCCTTACTCGAAGACGGGGTTGTATTCGAGATCCCGCTTACCTTCAGGGTCACGCAGCGTAAGGGCGGCTTCGGGTTTTTCGATCGACTCGGCGTGGCCGTCCATGAACAAGTAGTTCGCCCGGCCGTTGAACGTGCCCTTATCCGCATCGTCCAAGCCGCTATGACGGTCAGGCTCTCCGGATGCCCAACGATTCGGCTGACCTCCCCCTTGAAAATAAACAGTCGTACCAACATTCACCGTGCCAGGACGAACCTTCAGGTGCTGCTCGAAGCTGTCACCAAAAATGATGGTACCGCTCGGGTTCCGCATCGTGTCTTGGAGTAACCAACCTGTGAATTTGGAATCGCCAACAACCACCCCACCTTCGGAATTAGTGGGTAAGGGGAAATATCGTTGACCTCCATTGTCCACCAGATACAGGTTGTAGCCGTAACCGGTCTTCGTCGTGTTGATGCTACCGCTCGCATCCGTCGCTCGATCAAAATCGAACTCTGGACAATTAAACTCTTCACGGATGAATTTACTGCGATCGCCGGTGTTGGCGAAGTCCGGCTTCTCTTGGATCATGATGTCAATCATTTCCTCGAACCACAGCACTTCGTTTCCGGCGTTGCTGCCGGAGGTCTCGGTGTAGGCGTAAGGCACGATACGTGCACTGTTGTCGGCACTCCACACTTCGCTGGCGATGCCAAGCTGCTTGAGGTTGCTCTTGCAGAGCACGTCGCGGGCGGTCCGCCGAGCAGCGCCTAACGCGGGAAGCAACAGGCCGATGAGCAGCGCGATGATGGAAATCACCACCAGGAGTTCGATGAGCGTGAAGCCGGTGGATCGGAGGGAAAGAGGGGGTCGCATGACGGACTCCGGGTAGCGAAGGAAGCGAAGCAGGATTCGCGTGGACCAGTAAGAAAGCCGAGAATCAGAAACCCGAGGGCAAACCGACACGCCGCAACGACGCGGCGCGTCAGTGGATGGTGTTAAGCCTTAAGCGTGACGACGACGCAAGCCGGCGATCGCGAGTCCGCTGAGCAATGCGAAAGTGGCAGGTTCGGGCACGGCCGAGCCGTTGAACGACGGCGGGTTGGCGCTATTGCCCCAGTTGTTGAGCACGCGGTTGAGCTCTTCCTGGTCCACGGCGAGACTGGCAAACGCGTCGCCGTTGGGCTCGAAGGGCGCGTCGGCACCCCAGTTGTTGAGCACGAGGTTGAGGTCACCCTGTTCCACCGACCCGCTGTCGTCGTAGTCACCGACGATGCCGACCGCGACTTCGCTGATGAACTCGATCAAGATATTGTCGATCACGTAGTTGAAGTCTTGGTTGACGTTCTCAAAGACCATGTAGTGCAAGGTCGGGTCAAAGGTCGCCAAATCGGGATCGGTGAGCGGATCGTCGTTGGCAAACGATGCCGTACCGTCGGCATCCGTGACGGTGTAGCTGGCGGTGAGCATGGTTTCGCCCTCAACATCCATCAAGCCCCATTCGCCGACGAAGGTTTGCTTGAAGGTTCCGCTGATGTCCAGCCCCATCACCTCTTCATCGGGCGCGGTTGAGAAGGGGTTGGCGACGGTCTCGCCGCTACCCGACATGATGCCGTTCTGACCAGCGTTTTCAGTCCGCATGCGGGCTTGACTCCGAATCACCGCGACGTTGTCGCTGCCGGCCAAGATGCGGGCGTGCATGCCGAAGTCGGGCGCAATCGGACCGGTGTCCGAATCAAAGTCGCCACCCGTTTGGCCGAAGATGGCGGGATCAGTGGAGAGCAGTTCGCCGTCTTCATACGTATTGACGGTGCCGAACGTTTGACCGAGCGAGTTGTCCGCATCGGCGAAGACCCCGGCGTAAAGCCCCGCAGTGGCAGTGCTTGGGCCATCCACGTCGTCCATCCGAACGTCGAAGCTGTAGCGGATCGACGTGCCGGGCGTCAGGGTCACCGGATTCGCAAAGGGGATGTACCACTCGCCACCGCTCCCGGCAGAATCTACGAACAACGCGTTCCCACCGCCTAGGCCGGCGGCATCGTCGATAATGGTAAAGCGAGGCTTGGCTTCGCCGGCGTTGCTGGCTGCGGATGAAAACGCGTCGGCTCCGAAGAAGCCCGTGGTCGTGTTGTCGAAGTCGATGTCGGCCAGGATCTGCTGACCTGTGACTGGCATCGTGGCAAACAACGTCGCGGCGGCGGCGGCGGCCAAAAGTCGGTGCGTGGAAACGAAGTGGGCAGGCATAGGTGAAATCCTCCAAAACGGGTTAAAGACAAGGGATCAAGACGAGAATCCGGGAAGCCGGGAATCGCGAGCCCGGCGATGAGCCGAGCCCGCACAAGTTTTTCAATCAGCCGCGACGCCGCAGCATCGCCAAGCCGCCGAGGGCCAACAACGACATGCTGGCGGGCTCGGGGATGAATTCAACGTTGATGTTGGAAAAAGTCAGACCGTTGTCGGGATCGCCCGCAGAGTTGGACGAGCCGAACTGGTTGGAATTGGCGTGGAAAGCCAACATGCCGATTTCGGCCGAGTCGAAGACATCGGTCACTGTATGGGTCGCGCCGCCGATGGTGCCGGTGAGTTCGACTTCGGTTGCACTGATGCGTTCGATCGAAAACGAACCGGTGTATTGGGTATTGGCGGCAAACGAATAAACGCCGTCCGGACCCGAAGGCGAGATGTTGCTAAACGAGCTGGAGCCGGTGGTGGCCATGAGTCGGCCGGTTGCAGAACCGACGTTGTGTTCACGGAAGTTGATGTCGTCGGACCCGGTATTGACATCCATGTCGAACATATATCCGGGCAGGCCGGCCACGCTGTTCGCGACGTTGCCGTAGAGATCGTTCGGCGAGCTTGATGAAGCGCTGACATTGGCGTCGAGGCCGGCGCGTCCGAGCGTGTCGAACAGCCCGACGCGGAACGCGCTGCTGCTTCCCGAGCCAACGGTCGCCGGCGTGGTGAAGGTGTAGGTCGCGGTGAGCTTGTCGCCGATATTGGCCAGCGTTTGGGTCGCGAAGACCGTGTGAATGCCACGGCCGGACGAACCGGTCACTAGACCGAGCGCGTTCGGAGCGATTTCGATGCCGCTACTTGAACTGGAGGTCCACCAGTTCGTGTCGAGCGCGCCGGTTTTGGCGAGATCGCCGTCAGCGAAGCTATCGTCAAAGACTGTCACGGCCGACGCAGAACCCGTGGCGAACGCGGTGACCAGCAGGCCGGTCCCCAGAAAAGATACAGATGAGCGGGACGATTCAAACATGATGCAATTCCTCCTAAAACAGAGCCAAAACAAGAAAGACAGGACGGACAACCGAGCAAGACCGTGGGCCAAAAGCCCACAAAGAACAAAAGCGTTAGACGTTTTCCATGGAGACCGTGACTAGCCGAGGCTGAACGCGCACGAACATTCGGGATACGGATCGCGATTCGGGCTCTTCAAGGCGCCGCATCAACTGGCGTACCGCTTCGCTCCCGATGAGGTCGGGCTGAATATCAATGGTGACCGGAGCCGGGGCAAGCGCGGCAAGAATCGGATCGTTATCGCAAGCAACCACGGCAATATCACGGCCGGGTTCCAAGCCATGCTGGCGAAGTGCGTCATACACCAACATCGTCCACCGGCCTCGTGGGACAAACACCGCGGTGGCCCTTGACTCACTTGCGGCGAGACTGGCGATGGCCTTGTCCAGCGAAATCCGATCCAGCTTGGCACCCTGCGGGCTGTCGTCCCGAGCCGCGACGTCAAGCAAATCGCAATCGGCACCCGCACCACGAATGGTTTCCAAAAACGCGGATTCACGATCCGCGAATCCGCGGTGGCTTTCCTCTAAGCGAAGATAAGCGACGTGGCTGTGGCCCTCGCCAAGCAGATGCTCGGCCGCAATCCGACCAACCGCCTCATTATCCGGACCCACGCGGTCGCCCCAGTCGCCGCTATCGGTGCGTCGGCTCATCATCCATACGGTTGCAAATTCGCGTAGTCGCAATGCCACCGATTCGGCCGGCGGATAGCCGTGCAGAATCAAGCCGTCAACCTCGCCGCGGGTGACAGCGGGAGGGAGACGGCCATCGTCACCGACACGAGCCAGCGTGAGGTTGAGACCAAGTTGAGACGCCGCTTCGCCGGCGGCATCCACCGCCACCGCGGCAACGGGCGCGTGCATGGGCGCCAGATCCGTGCCCAGCATCAGTAAGGCAATATTGCCGGTACGAATTGCCGACCGGCTTTTTGGCACGGGCCCGCGACGCTTGGCGGGCGGGGTGTATCCCAATTTGTTCATCGCGGATCGCACACGCTCAGCCGCACCATTGGACACACCGGGCCGGTCATTGATGACTCGGGAGACCGTCGCGTGCGATAAGCCGGCGAGTTTTGCGACCTCGACAATTGACATGATCTTCAATGTACAACGACTTCCCGTACATTACAACCACTATTCAAACCATCTTTCAGATTTATTTTCAAGATGCACGCTCCTTACCCAGCTTAAGGCGGCAGCCGAAAATCTTGAAATCCTTGAATTTCAATGAATATGAGACGTGTCTGGGGAAAGAAAATCTTTCTGAACAAAACTGTACAAAGTCGCGATTAGCCTGTACATTTCGCTCTAGTCGGTAGATACTGCCCGGTTCCTTTCATTTCGTCTGTCCATCTCCACCGAGGCCTGCAGCCATGCAAAATCAATCCTTTGCCCGCTTGCTTTCCGCATCGATCCTTGTTTTCACCAGCGGCCTGTCGGGCCTCGCGTGCACAGCCCAGGCCGACCTCCCCGCGTCCTTTCAACCCACGCTGCTCGACGCCGACGCGGTGACCGCGGTTCGTGATGACATCCAAGCCGGCGAGGCGACGCCGGAACAGATCGCGGCTCTCGCCGAACTGGTGAACAAAGCAGACGAATCGCTCGAGATGCCGATCCGCTCAGTGATTGAAAAGCCCCAGGCCCCCGCTTCGGGCAGCCTCCACGATTACGTCTCACTATCGCCTTACTGGTGGCCCAACCCGGACACCGACGACGGCCTGCCTTATGTCCGACGCGACGGCGAGTTCAATCCCGAGCGTGATCAATACGACGTGCCGAAGCTCAGCGACTTGTCGAACGCTGTTCGCTGGCTGGGCTTTGCTTACTACTACACCGGCAACGAGGCGTACGCGAAGAACGCCATCGAGCGCTGCCGCGTCTGGTTCGTGGACCCCGCCACGCGGATGACCCCGCGGGTGCAATTCGGGCAGTTCATCCCCGGCGTCGAGGACGAAGGCCGACACTTTGGCATCATCGAAACCGTTCGCCTCCGCTGGTTCCCCGATGCGTTTGCGATGCTCGAAGGCTCGCCACACATGACCGACGACCTCCGCGAAGGTGTTCGTCAATGGTTTGCCGATTACGCGGACTGGCTGACGAATAGCGAGTTCGGCGTCGCCGAGCGGACGTATCCCAACAACCATGGCACGTGGGCCAACGCCCAGATCGCCAACTACGCATGGTTCGGTGGACGTGAAGATCTCGCCCGCGCGGCCGTGGAAAGCATTCCCGCTCGGATCGAACACCAGATCATGTCCGACGGCCTGCAACCTCACGAGGCCGAGCGGACGACGTCGCTGCACTACCACGACTTCAATCTCCGGGCTTACCTGGACCTCGCCAAGATCGGACAACGCCTCGACATCGATCTTTACCACTTTGAAACCGAGGAAGGCGCGAGTATCCGCAAGGCCGCCGAGTTCCTGGTGCCGTATCTTCTTGAACAGAAGGAGTGGCCCTACGAGCAAATCCGTGACCCCAAAGCGTACATGCATGCCCAAGCCATGCGAATGGCAGCGCTGGCGTATGACGAGCCGGCCTTTGAGGAAACGCTGCCCGTCCTCATGACCTGGCCGGGCATGAAACCCGAAGGCCTTGTGTACACCGAGTTACTGCTGCCCAATTTGCAAGTGCCCGCCGAAACGCCTTGACCCGGAAATCTGTTTGAATTTTCGTTTTCCCCCGATCTTCCGCTCTGTCTGATTTCCCCATGCAAACCACCACGATCCCGCATACCGATCTTGTTGTCTCCCGCGTCGCCTTCGGGTGCATGTCCACCGCAGCGAACCCGACGTACGACGGCATCCCCGACGACGAGGCCGTCAAGACCATCCACGCCGCCATCGACGCGGGCATCAACTTCTTCGACAACGCGCCCGCCTACGGGAACGGCCACGCCGAGGAACAACTCGGCCACGCCATCCACGACCGCCGCGATCAGGTCGTCATCGCCACCAAAGCTTCGGGACAAACGCTCACCGCCGAAGAGATCAAGACCGACTGCGAAGATAGCCTCAAGCGCTTGCAAACCGATGTGATCGATCTTCACCAGATCCACTGGCCCCGTCGTCAAGTCGCCCTGGAAGAATCCGTTCGCGCGATGGAAGACCTCGTGACGGCCGGCAAAGTCAAGTACATCGGCGTCTGCAACTTCGGCCCGCAAGACCTCGCCGAGCTGTTCGAATTCATCACGCCTTGCGTGAACCAAATCGTCTACAGCCTGCTCGCCCGCGGCGCCGAGATCGACACCGTTCCGGCCTGCCTCGAAAAGAACGTCGGCCTGCTCTGCTACTCGCCGATGGCGCAAGGCCTGCTTACCGGGAAGTACAAACACGCCGACGACGTGCCCGACGAACGCGCCCGGACTCGGCACTTCGCCGCGTCGCGTCCGCAAGCCCGCCACACCGATCCCGGCTGCGAGACCGAAACGTTCGAGGCCGTGCAACGGGTTTCGGAGATCGCCCAACGCCTGGACGTGCCGATGGCCCAGCTCGCGCTTTCGTGGTGTCTGCATCAACCGGCCGTGTCGTGCGTCCTGGCCGGCGCTTCGAAGATTTCCCAGGTGCATTCCAACGCCGCGGCCGGCGAGATCAAGCTCGACGCCGACACGCTGGCCGAGCTCGACGACGCAACCCGCCCGGTGAAGGAAGCGATGGGCGCGAGCCTGGACATGTGGGCCACGCCCGCCCGGACCCGCTGATTCTTGTTTCCGAATGTGCCGATAACCGTTTCATCCCAGCGACCCCGACGACTCCGTCGCGATCCCGCCAAGGCCTGTTATGACCGCGTTTCGCCAACCGCCCCTCTCCGCTAAACCTCGCGTGCCCGTGCCCAAGCCGCGCGGGGGCGGACGCGGTGATGCCTCGGCACCGATCCGAATCGGCATCGCGGGCCTGGGACGCAGCGGTTGGAACATTCACGGCAGCACACTCGCCACACTCTCCGAACGGTTCACGGTCGTCGCGGCCGCCGACGGACAAGCCAGCCGACGCGAAGAGGCCACGCAACGCTTCGGTTGCCAGGCATATGCCGATGTCGCGTCGATGCTTGCCGACCCCAAACTCGAAGCAGTGGTCATCGCCACACCCAACACGTTGCACGCCGATCACGCGATCGCTGCGTTCGATCGCGGCCTGCACGTGGTGGCCGAGAAGCCGATGGCGATGGACTTGCCCGAAGCCGACGCCATGATCGACGCGTCCGTGAAAGCCAAGCGTCTCCTCGCGCCGTTCCAAAACCGTCGCTTTGAAACCGGATTCCTCAAAGTCCGTGAGATCCTCGAGTCCGGCCAACTCGGCCGTGTTGTCCAGATCCGGATGGCTTGGCATCAGTTCACGCGTCGATGGGATTGGCAAGTCATCCGCGATCAAGGCGGCGGCCTGCTCCGTGTCAACGGCACGCACTTGATTGACCAGGCCGTGCAGTTCCTCGGCGGCGGGCCCGTTGATGTCTTTGCCGATCTGCAGCGTGCACTCTCATGCGGCGACGGTGAGGACCACGTCAAAGTTCTCCTCCGCGGCGACGGACCGACTATCGATATCGAGTTGTCCAACGCCAACGCCCACGAACAAGATCGCTGGCTGATCATGGGAACCGCCGGCTCCCTCCGCGGTACGCCGGACTGTTTGCACTGGAAGACGGTCGATTGGTCCAAGATGCCGCCGCGTGAACTGGACACCCGCCCATTCGCGGCCGGTCGCGCGTACCCCAACGAAGACATCCCGTGGACGGAGCACCATTGGGAAGGCCAAAGCGATAAGCACGATCCTTACATCGCGTTCTACAACGATTTCTTCGCCGCAGTGCGTCACGGCCAGTCGCTCACCGTGTCGCCGCAAAGCGTCCGCCGGACCATCGACATCGTCCACCGCGCTTACGCCCAGGCCGAACCGCGGCTCGCCGAACCGATCACGACCGCTCGCGCATCTCAAGCCGCCACCCCGGATAAGCCCAAGCCATGTACGCCAGCTTGATGGCCGACCTGATCGCGGTCCGGGCCGATCCCGAAACCTGCGTTGAACTGGCAAAGCGGCACGGCTTTGCCGGCATCGACCTGCGCCTCAATCGTGACGACGCGCCTACGCATCCCCGTACCGTGACGATGCTGAAGCAGCGCATCGACGAGGCGGGCCTGCGCCCGGGTTATTGCTCAATCCTGCCCAATAAGCTGAGTGCCGCCCCCGAAGAATGGGCGCAACACCGCGAACAACTCCAAGCGCGTTGCGAGGTGGCCCAAGCGCTCGGCTTCACGCGAACGTGTGCGGTCGTCTTGCCTTTCCATCCGACCAAAGCGTTCGACGCCGCAATGGATGAACACCTCGCACGGCTGGACGATGTTTTGCCTATCTTCGCAAAGCACGGCATCGCATTGGGCCTGGAATACGTCTCGCCGCTAACGCGTCGCTTGAACCAACCCAACCCGTTTGTGTACGACCTCGCGGGCATGCTCGACCTGATTGCAAAGGCGGACAACCCAAGCAACGTGGGTTTGCTGCTCGACTGTTTCCACTGGCATTGCGCCGGCGAAGATGAAGCCGCCATTGCCGCGTTACCGGCCTCGCGCATCGTTGGGGTCCACATCAACGACGCCATCGCCGACCGCCCCACCGACGAGCAGCGCGTGGACGAACGCGAACTCCCCGGAGTCACGGGCGTCATCGACTTGCTCGGGTTCATGCGAGGCCTACAACGAGCGGGCTACGACGGGCCGGTGAGTTCCGAGCCGACGCACCCGCGCTGGAAGCAGACCGACCCCGACGACGCCGTCGCGCAAACCGGCGACGCGGTTCGGGCCGCGATCGCCTTGATCAATGGAGCCGCTTCGTGAAATCGCTGCCGATCGCCGACGTCCGGGTGATCTGCACCGCGCCGATGGGCCGAAATTTGGTCATCGCGAAAGTCGTCACCGAAGAACCTGAACTCTACGGCTTGGGTTGCGGCACGTTCACGCAGCGTTTCGAGGCCGTCGCCGCCGCGCTCGAACATCATCTCAAACCACTAGTGATCGGTCGCGATGCGCTGCGTACCGAAGAACTCTGGCGGCTGATGCACTTCAACGGCTATTGGCGTAGCGGCCCCGTACTTAACAACGCCATCAGTGCGATCGACATGGCGCTCTGGGATTTGAAAGCAAAAGTTGCGGGCCTGCCGCTTTACCAATTACTCGGCGGCAAGGTTCGCGAAGGCTGCGCGATCTACCGCCACGCGGACGGGCCCACGCCCGAAGCCTTGGCCGAGCACGTCCGTGAACACCTCCGCAGCGGCGTGCGTCACGTGCGTCTCCGGCTCGGCGGCGGCGCTAACGAAACCTACGCCAATCCCGAAGCTGGCGGCCTCGCCTATGGCGGCATCAATGACGACCCGGTCGCCCCGCCGGACGGCGCACTGCCGGGCGCGTATTACGACCCGCGCTGTTACGTCGCGTCCACGCTCGATGCCTTTGCGTATATCCGGCAAACTTTCGGCGACGGCGTCGAACTCCTGCATGATGTGCACGGCCGACTCACGCTCGCCGAAGCGATGCACTTCGCGAAGAACCTCGAAAAGTTCCGCCCCTACTTTCTCGAAGACCCGCTTCCACCGGAAGACTTCACCGCGTACCCACAGCTTCGGGCCCACACGTCCGTGCCGATCGCGGCCAGTGAATTGCTGACCCATCCCACCGAGTGGCTGCCGTTGGTGCGCGACCGTCTCATCGACTTCATTCGCATGCACGTCAGCGACCTCGGCGGACTCACGCCCGCCCGCAAAGCCGCAACCGTGGCCGAGGCGTTTGGCGTCCAGACCGCGTGGCACGGGCCGGGCGACTGCTCGCCGGTGGGGCACGCGGTCAACCTACACCTGAATCTGGCGTCGCCCAATTTCGGCGTGCAAGAACTTCAGCCGTTCACCGAGAGCACGGAAAACGTCTTCCCCGGTTGCCCGCAGTTACGTAGCGGTTATCTGTATCCCAACGACAAGCCGGGGCACGGCGTGGACCTCAACGAGGCCCTCGCATCAGACTATCCATGCAAGGCGGAAGTCCCGCAGTGGTCACAGGCCCGTCGCCCCGACGGTTCGCTCAACGCGCCGTAGTTCCACCCACAAAAAAGGCCGCCCTTCACTCAGGACGGTCCGCGCGGCGTAGACCTTGGGCAGGTCCGGGAGTTCCGGTCGTTTTTCGGGTGTCGGTGGTGCGTGCTGGGATATGGTAATTTTCTGTTGCCGGTCGACGGTCATCGGTGGCTCAAACGTTGATCGGGGCGTGCGACCGCCGAGCCGAGGCGTGAGGGCTTGCAAAAAACAAGCCGCGGGGCGACGCGATCCGCGAGCCTGATGCGGGTCAGGCACTCGGCCCGTTGGAAATGTCGGAGCCGGTTAGCGTGCGGTTGCGTGGGATGGTTGGGCCGGAATCAACGACCGACCTGCTTTGAATGGGGTTGAAATAAACAGCAACGCGGGGCCTCGTTCTAACGCGTGATTGCGTTCGTGGAAGACGGGGTGCGGCATAACACCGGGCCATAATCGCCGACATCGGGGCGACACGGCACGAAGATCCCTCGCGTGGTCAAGACTTTCCATAGACGCGACGCGGAAGCGTTGAGATTTCGCGTGCGATCAGTACTGCGGGCGGAACGACTCGCCACCGTCTTCGCCGTGGATGAGTTCACGCAGCGCGACACCAGGGTCTTCTTGCCGCATCAAATGTTCGCCGACGAGCACGCGATAGACGCCGTGCTTTAGGAGCGTGGCGATGTCGTCGTGTGTCTTGATGCCCGACTCGCTGACAAGGATGTCCTTGTTGGGTACTTCGTCCAAGAGATCGATAGTGTGCTGAAGGTCGGTGGTCATCGTGCGGAGGTCGCGGTTGTTAATGCCCAGCAGTTGGTAGCCCGGATGCGGAAACCCCAGGTGGCTCTTGATCTGGATGAGCGACTCGAGGTCGTGGACCTCAAGCAAGACGGTGAGCTTGAGTTCGGTTGCGAGGATGAGCAGATCGATCAGTTGCGGCTCGCCCAGGCATTCGGCGATCAGTAGTACCGCGTCGGCTCCGGCGGCGCGGGCTTCGTATAACTGATAGGCATCGACAATAAAATCTTTCCGTAGGACCGGAAGCGGAACCACGGCTTTGATCTGTTGGATAAAGGCGAGATCGCCTTGGAAGAACTTTTCGTCGGTAAGGCAGGAAATCGCCGCGGCGCCGCTTGCGTGATATTGCTGGGCAAGGCGAACCGGATCGAAATCGTCGCGGATCAGCCCGGCCGAGGGCGAGGCCCGTTTGATCTCGGCGATGACCTTTAGCCGGCGGCGCGGGTCGGTGACGGCCTTGAAAAAATTGCGGGGTGTCGGGGTTTCGGCGGCGGCGGCCTTAAGTTGATCGAGTGGCCGTGCGGCCTTCGCGGCGGCGATTTCGTCGCGTTTGTGGGTGAGGATGTCGGCGAGCACAGGGACCATGAGAGAAGTGTAAGCCCGGTTGAATCGAGAAGCAGAAACTGCCGATGCGCGTTTTTGGTTGGTCGGCGACGGGCGACCGGGTATGCTCGCAAACGAGACGATCCGCCTGCTCTCGGTCGGTCTCGGGTCTTTGTAAGTGAAGGTGTGATCTTGGCACGGATCGGTTTGTTGTCGGATTCTCACGGGCGGGCGGCGACGACCCGGCGGGCGGTCGACCTGCTCCGTGGGGCCGGGGCTGAAGTCCTTATCCATCTCGGCGACGTCGGCACGGTCGAAGTGATTGATGCGTTGTGCGTCGATGATCTGGACGGGGACGATCAGCTCGAAGCCCACGTCGTCTTCGGCAACACCGATTGGGACCAAACCGCACTGGCGTCGTACGCCGAGGATTTGGACATCGTGGTGGACGACCCGGTCGGCTGTCTTAAGCTCGCCCAGGGGGCAACCGCCCCCGCGCTCGTGCCCACGGGAGCCACCGCGAGCAGCGTCGCGCCCGAACGCGACGTAATCATGTTCTGTCACGGCCATGAGGAAGACCGCTTCGCCCAAGCCCTCGCCGCCCACCCGCGTTACCTCTGCCACGGCCACACGCACCGCCAGGCCGACAGCCAGACCAATGGCACCCGTATCATCAATCCGGGAGCGCTGTTCAGGGCTGCCGCGTACACCGTCGCGCTCCTCGATACCGAGACCGACCGGCTGACTTTTTACGAGGTCGATTCCGGCCGATAGTCCTTAAAACGCAGAGAAAAACGTTCAATGAAACGCCCGATGGGGATTTGCCCCATGCAATTACCCGCAATTTGAACTAATCTACGGTTATTAGGCTTGGCAAAACGTTCAAGCTCATTACGGCCTTCTACTGTCCACCAACCCCGCACAGGCCCGCCATGCACGCCCCCGCCCCGCCTCCACCCTCCGGAATCAGCGCGTCGGGTTTCTTGCTACGGACCTTTGACACGAACGACCAAGCAGCCGTTTCGACCCTCTTCGACACCGGCCTGCTCGCCGGTCAAGTCGCCCCCAACGACACCGGGGCCGATATCGATAATCTCGCCGCGGCCTATCTCGAAGACGAGCGTCACCACTTCTGGGTGGCGCTTAACGCCAAGTCTCAGATCGTCGGCATGATCGGCGTCGCTTCCGACGATCACGACACCGCCGAAATCCGACGCCTACGCGTCCAAGCCGATCTGCAAAACGGCCCCCTGCCCGGCCTGCTGCTCGAAGCCGCGCTCAACCACTGCCGCAAGCACGGCTACCTCAAAGTCCGCCTCGACACCCGCTTCGAACGCGGCGTTGCCCTGGAAACCTTCGAACGCATCGGCTTCCTCCACACCCGCGATCGTTCCGCTCCCGGCAAAGAAATCCTCGAGTTCTACGCCGACCTTTATCGGCAACGCGATGAAGACCAAGGCACCAAAGACGACGCCCCCGAACCCCGAATCCGCTCAGTCGCCGACAAAATCAAGGTGTCCTGAAGACACGCCAACCCTTCAAAAACCAAACGAGTCAAACGGGACTGATCAGGTTCCCGTTTCCATGTTCCAATCAAGCGGCCGGCTTCAAGCCGGCTCGCCCTCCACGCCATCCAGCAACGGGCTGAACCGCGAACCTTTCAGCGGCACCTTCCGGTTCACCGCCGGCCCACTCGGCAACATCGGCCCAATCACCGCTGCGCTAACACCCACGATCACGTTGGCCAACGCGTAGGCCCACCACGCTTCGATGCCCACGTAGACCATCACACCCACGACCAAAAGCATCGCCAGCATCAGCGGGATCATTCCCCGCCACGCCAGCTTCATCAGCTGGTCGAACCGGAAACGCGGCAGCGTCCAGCGTACCCACATCATCACGAACAGCAGCAGCGCCACTTTGCCCGCAAACACGCCGAACTTCGCCATCACGACCAGCAAGCCCTCAAGCCAGCCCGCCGGCGCAACCTCCGGAAAAATCTGAATAAACGGCAACGCCCACCCGCCCAAGAACAGCACCGTGAAAAACGCCGCCCCGGTGATCATGTGCATGTATTCGCCGAGGAAGAACAGTGCCCACTTCATCGAGCCATACTCGGTGTGGAAACCGCCGACCAGTTCCTGCTCTGCTTCCGCGAGATCGAACGGCGCGCGGTTGCACTCCGCCAAGACGCACGTGAAAAAGATGATCGCCAACAGCGGATGCATCGCGATACCCCACACCTCGCTAAGCCCGAACGCGCCGGAGAGCTGAGCCTGCACCATGACCTCCGCGTCCGCCGACTTGTACATCAAGATCATGATGAGCACGCACACGCCCATCGGGATTTCGTAACTCAGCATCTGCGCCGTCGCCCGCAGCCCGCCGAGGAAGCTGTACTTGTTGTTGCTCGCGTAACCCGCCAGCACGATCCCGTAAATCGCGATCGAACTCACCGCCAACAGGTAAATCACCCCGATATGGATCGGCAGCACCGCAAACCGCACCACGCCCGCCGCGACCCATTCCGTGCCGAACAGCGTCACCCCCGGGAAGTCCCACATCCCACCCCATGGAATCACCGCCCACCCGATGAGCGCCGGGACCACGGCCAACGCCGGGGCCATCAAAAACAACGTCTTGTCCACAAACGGCGGCGTGTAATCCTCTTTCAGCAGCAGTTTGAGTCCATCCGCGAGCGCCTGACCCAAACCAAACAACGCCTTCGGCCCCACCAACAGCTTGCTAAGCAATCCGCCGACCCATGGAATCTGCTCGATGAGGTCGCCCTGCCCGAACGAGAAATCCGTACGGTTCGGGCCGATGCGGTCCTGCGCCCAAGAGGCGACCTTACGTTCCAGAAAAATCAGGTACGCCGTGGCGCCGAGCATCGTGTGCACGACCAGCAGGATCACGATCGAGCTGACGAAGAATTGGGCTGAGAGCATGGGAGGGTCGCGGTGAGTTTTTCGGGGGCGTCGGCGTCCTTGACCGACTTAGGAATCCTAGTCGTTCATCGGGCAAGCGTCGAAACCGCCCCGATCAAGCCGCACGGCATGGCCCGTAAACTCTCGTAAGTCAGATAAGCCCATGCCCGACCCCAAACGCCACAACCGCCGCGGCAAACCCGCGGATCAGTCGCTCAAGGAAACCGCCGAGTCGGTCGTCGTCGCGTTTATCCTCGCATTCATCTTTCGGGCGTTCATCGTCGAGGCCTTCGTCATACCCACCGGCTCGATGGCCCCGACGCTACTCGGTCAACACCTCCGGGTGACCTGCCCGCAATGCGGTTACACCTTCAAGACCGACGGCGGCGACCGGGGAACCGCCGGGGGCGACCTGCGCTGCCCGATGTGCTTCTTTCCGATCGCCACCCTCGACGACACCGGGCAACCCGACCGCACCTACGCCGGCGACCGCATCCTCGTTCAGAAATACCTGTACCCGTTCGCAGAGCCAAAGCGCTACGACGTCGTCGTTTTCAAAAACCCCGAAAGCCCCGACACCAACTTCATCAAACGCCTCGTCGGCCTGCCGAACGAAACGCTCGGCTTCCTGGACGGCAACCTGTACGCCAAGCCTCTCGGCGGAGAATGGGGCATCGCGAGCAAGGTTGACCCCGCCGTCAACCCGCGCTGGGAAGAAATTCAACGCGACGTGTTCCAGCCGATCTATCACAGCCGGTACGTACCGCGAGACGAAGGCGACCGCGAATTGCGCCGGGAATTGGCTTGGGCTCAGCCTTGGAAACGCGTGCAGGGTAGTTGGACCCTATCGAACAATGAGGAACACGGAGCGGTCTTCGCGTTCGACGGTCAAGGTGATGACAACGCTGGCACCCTCCGCTTCGACTTCCGCCCCACCGGCGGCTATCGCGCGGACTACTCCGATGACTTCGCCCGTTACGCCTACAACCAACCCAACGGTTCGGGCCTCACGCTGAACTGGTTGGAAGACTTGCGGATTGCCGCAACAATCACCTCGGTTGACGACAGAAACGTCGTCGAGATTTCCGCCGTTGTCCGGGCGACCGATCAGCCGGAGCAGATCACGGTCGCCCTTTCGGATCACGACTCCGTCACCACGGTCGAATTACGCGACGAGACGGGTCGTGTATCTGCGTCTGTTGATCTGACCTTGGAACACAACCCGATTTTCCGGGCCGATACGCCCGTTCAATTTGAGCTCTGGTTCGTCGACCAAACCTTCCTCGTCTTCCTCGACAGGCAAGAAGTCCTCCGCCACGAACTGCAAATCCCCTTCGACCAACTCCTCGACCGCCCCGCCCCGCCGCGACCCTCCGAACAGCAGATCGAGATCACCGTGTCCGGCGGACCCGCGACCCTCACCGACCTCCAACTCGATCGCGACCTGGTTTACGACGACGGCGGCCTGGTCGATCGCCACCGCGGCAGCTTCCCCCGCGATCACCAGGGCAACGTCGCCCGCCGACACGCCAGCCCCGTAGACCTTGGCCCCGACCAATTCTTCACGGTGGGGGACAACTCGCCGGCCTCGCAAGACTCCCGCAAGTGGGCGTCGGTGAATCGCGAAGTCGCCGACGCCCACTTCGACGGCGACCGCGGCCCCGACGCCCAAGGACGGGTGCCGCGCGACCTGCTGATGGGTCGGGCGTTCTTCGTTTACTACCCCGCCCCGTCCCCCGTCACCGCTGCCGGCCCCGCGATCCTCCCGAACTTTGGAGAAATGCGATTCATCCATTGATTCACGGGGCGTTATCCTTTCCTCATGAACGCCACCGCAACCGCTGCCCCGCCCCAAAACGCCGCCCCCGAAATCTTGCGCCACGTCATCGCCGCCCTCGTCACCAACGAGCCCGGCGTCCTCGCCCAAGTCGCCGGCATGTTCGCCGCCCGCGGTTTCAACATCGACAGCCTCGTTGTCGGCCGAACCGAGAACCCGGACCTCTCCCGCATGACCATCGTCGTCCTCGGCGACGCCGCCACGCTTGAGCAGATCCGCAAACAGCTCGCCAAGCTCGTCCCGGTCGTCAAGGTCGTCTCCTACCACGACACGCCCTTTGTCGAACGCGACCTCGTGATGCTGTCGGTCTCGACCAAAACCGACGCCGGCGACGCCGATAAACGCGAAGAAATCATTACCCTCGCCAACCTCTTCCGCGCCAAGGTCGTCGACGTCGCCCCCGACCGCCTCATGATCGAGATCGCCGGCCCCGAAGAAAAGCTCGAATCTTTCATCGAACTCGTCTCTGCCTACGGCCTGCTCGAGCTCGCCCGCACCGGCGTCATCGCCATGCCCCGCGGCATGACCGCCCCACTGCGTAAGCGCGTCGCCCAGGACGCCGGCCCGACCGTCGACGCCGCCGACTTGCCGCCGGGCTAAGCGGATTCCGTTGGCCGCCGTTGCATCAAAGTAAAGCCACCTCATGGCGGAGCGTTCCAAACGCCGACGCATATCGTCGCGAATGATCTCGGTCGCGGTGGTTGCGGCGTTTTTGTGGACGCTGCTCGACATCTTTCCGTGGACTTGGTGGGCCCCGCTGCTCGATCACGGCCGGGCGCACCTGCTGGCAGGAACCGCTTTGCTGGGCCTACTCGCGCTCGCGAATCGTCCGCCTCCACCACCGCGGCGCGAACGCCACCATCCTGGGCGTCCACTTCGCCCGGCCGCGCAACCGCGCCCGCCTCGAGACGCAACGCGCCGAACTGCAAAGCCTCCTCGACTTCGCCCGGCAACACTCCGAAGAGACGATGCTCTGGATCGGCGACTTCAACGCCACGCCGTGGTCGAGCTTCGTCCACGACGCGTACGACCAGCAGTCTTTCCGCCTTGCCGCCGGTGATTCCGCGTGGTCGCCGACTTGGCCCGGCGGCACACGGCGCTACTTCGGTGTTCCGATTGACTTCGCCTTGATCCGCGGCGGCGCCGCAACGATGCGGATGGGACCACCCATCGGAAGCGACCACCGTCCGATTGCTGTTTCCGTCTGGCGTTAAACGCTTGCTTCCAGCGCTTCATCCTGCTGCGGCCGAGAGCAGTTCGCGGGCCTGCTTCTTGGTGGTGGGCGTGACTTTTTGACCGGCCATCATCTCGGCGAGTTCGTCGATGCGGGACTTGCCGGTGAGCGGCTCGACGACGGTGGTGGTGGATTTGCCTTGCCCTCGGCCGGCCACACACTTAGCGATTCGGAAGTGCTGATGACCAAAAGCGGCAATCTGCGGAAGGTGCGTGATACAGAGAACTTGATGCTGATCGCCACGCGCCAAGGTGCGGAGCTTGTCCCCGATCACACTGCCAAGCCGACCGCCGATATTGGCATCGACCTCATCGAACACCAATACGCTGATCCCCGCGTCGGCCTGACGCACCGACTTGAGCGCGAGCATCACGCGGGAGAGTTCACCGCCGGAAGCGATCTCGCGGAGCGGGCGGGTCGACTGGCCGGGATTGGTGCAGGCAAGGATTTCGAAGGCGTCGGGGCCGCTGGCCGAATCGTCAACCGGAACGAAGCGAGCTTCGAGCTTCGCCTCAGTCATGCCCAGCTCGGCGAGGTGTTGCTGCACCTGGGGGAGGAGTTTCTTGGCGACGGCCTTGCGTTTCCGGGTGAGTTGTTGGCCGAGGGTTTCGAGCTGGCGGGCCACGTCGGCGATGCGTTGATCGAGCGCATCGGCGTCGTGGGATTGGCCGCGGAGTTCGTCGAGTTGTTTGCCCAAATGCGTGCGATAGGTCAGCACCGCGGCTAGCGGATCGACCTCGTGAGCGGCTGAGCTTGAGTTGTCGGCGGACGCTTCGCTTGTTTCCGGCGGTAGCGGCGTGACGTGGCGAGCGTATTTACTGATCAAACGATTCAGAGCGTTGAGCCGGGCGTCGACTTCGGCGGCCTCTTCGGGGTCGTGGTCGAGGCGTTGTTCGTAGCGCGACAATTCGTATGCCGCCTCTTGCAAGGTGAGCGTGGCGGTACGGACCTGCTCGGTGAATTCCGCGGCGTTGGCGTCCAGCTCGGCGACATCGATCAGCGTGGCGGCGATCTGTTGGAGGCGTTCGACGACCGAGCCTTCGGCGTCGTACAGCGCGGCGTAGCACGCGGCGGCGTCTTGCTTGAGATGTTGCATCGAACCGAGCACGGCCGCCCGGGCCTGCAACTCCGGGAACTCACCGGCGGTAGGCTCGACGGCGTCGATCTCGTCGGCTTGGAACTCGAAAAGATCAACCTGCTGCGCACGAAGGGTGCGGGTCGTCTCTAGCTCGGCATGCTGTTGTCGCAGTTCGCGCAGCGCCGCGTATTGATGGCCGTATTGATCCCGCAAGTCGCGGAGGTCGCCGAAGCCATCGAGCAATTCGAGTTGCCGTGCGGGCTTGAGCAGGAGTTGATGGTCGTGTTGGCCGTGGATGTCCACGAGCAATTCCGCCGCTCGGGCCATCATCGGCGCGGTCACGGGTTGCCCGTTCACCGCACAAGACGAACGCCCCGTGGGAAACAGTTTTCGCGTAAGCAATAGCTCATCCCCCGCCGACATCTCCAGATCAAACAGCGTCGAAAGCTCCGCCGCCACCGACGCCGCGGGATGGAAGACGGCGCTGATGCGGGCTTGGTCGGCGCCGGGACGGATCGCTTGCGATTTGGCTCTGCGCAGCCCCAGAAGCGTTTCGAAGGCGCCGATGATCAGCGACTTGCCCGCGCCGGTCTGCCCGGTGAAGACGTTAAGGCCGGGCCCGAGGTCGATCGTGGCGTCGGCGATGACAGCAAGGTTGGCGATGTGGAGTTGACGTAGCATGGAACGACTCGGGGGAAGCGCAGCCGTCCGTGGCCGCGTGGCGTTTGGAGTCTACGCGGGTTGGGTTGCCGTACACTTTCGCAATGACCGACGGAGCGCAGGAACATCTGTTTGGGGCAAAGACGACGGACGAAGCCGCCCGTGCCGAGACGCCCGAGCCAAGCGACCACACGGCGGTGCCCGACGAGATGCCCGACTTCCTGGCGGACCTCGAAAACGACTACGCGGACGTCGGTGGCCCCGCCGAGTTCGATCCCGAATCCGTGGTCGCCCCCGCAGAGCCGAATCCCACGCAAGCGTCAGTGAATCCACCGCTCACCGCGCCGCCATCTGAATCGCCGCAACCGCCTGTATCAACGACCTTCTCCGGGAACCCCGAGGCGTTGCTCGCGGGATTGACCGCCCCGCAGCGAGAAGCGGTGCAACACGTAGACGGCCCGATGCTCGTGCTGGCCGGTCCCGGCTCGGGGAAGACGCGGGTGATTACAAGACGGGTGGCGCACCTCGTGCGTGAATGCGGCGTCCCGCCGTGGAACGTGCTCGCCATCACGTTTACGAACAAGGCGGCCGGCGAGATGCGCGAGCGCGTCGGCGAACTGCTCACCGAACGCCAAGCCCGGGCGGCAACGGTCTCCACCTTTCACGCGCTTTGTGCCCGGCTCATCCGGCAATATGCCGACCGTGTCGGTCTGCCGCCGGGCTACTCGATCTACGACACCAGCGATCAAAAAAACGCCATCAAGAACGCGCTCTCCGAGCTGGAGATCAACCCCAAAAATTTTCCCCCGGCGTCCATGTTGAGCTCCATCAGCAACGCCAAAAACGAGCTGATCGACGCCAAGGCCTTCGCCGCTTCCGCGAGCGATTTCTACAAACGCACTGTCGCCAAGGTGTACACGAAGTACACCCAGATTCTCGAGCGTAACGCGGCCGTGGATTTCGATGATTTGCTGCTCAAGACCGTGCAGTTACTCCGCGACCACCACGATGTGCTCGACGAATTGAGGTTCCGCTTTCAATACGTCCTGATCGATGAATACCAGGACACCAACCGCGCCCAATTCATGATCGCCACCAGCCTCGGCGGCAAGCACGAAGACGGTTCGGGCGGAAATCTAATGGTCACCGGCGACCCCGACCAATCCATCTACGGCTGGCGTGGCGCGAACATCCAGAACATTTTGGACTTTGAAGCGCAATTCCCCGACGCCAAGATCGTTCGTTTGGAACAGAACTACCGCAGCACCAAGACGATCCTCAAGGCCGCGGACACGCTGATCGCCAACAACGCCGCCCGTAAGAACAAGTCGCTGTTTACCGAAAACGCCGAGGGCGACCCGATCCGCGTCGTGACGTGTTACGACGGCAACCACGAAGCGGCGTGGGTCGTGGAACAGCTCACCGCCTATCGCGAAAGCCACAATATCGCCTGGTCGGACATGGCGATCTTCTATCGCATCAACTCGCTCTCGCGCGTGATGGAAGATGCGCTGCGAAACGCCGGCGTGCCGTATCAGATCGCGCGGGGCACGGCGTTCTACGACCGCAAAGAAATTAAAGATGCGATGGCGTACCTACGGCTGATCGCCAACCCCGCCGACGAAGTCACCTGCTTCCGCGTGATCAACACGCCCGCTCGTGGAATCAGCGCCGTTACGGTCAAGTCGATTCAAGCCCACGCGCTCGCCCACAACCAACCGGTTGATGCGATCCTTGCTCGACCCGAGGCGCTGACCGCGATCAACAAACGCGCTCAAGCGGCGGTGGCCAAATTCGGATCGACGCTGCGGTCGTGGCGCATGCGGGCCGGGCTTAACGAAACAACGAGACCCCCAGCCACTCACGAAGGCGAACCCACGCACGACACTTCGCTGCGGCAACTCGTTGAAGATGTCCTGCGTGAATCCGGCCTCGAGGCGTTTTATCGAAATGACAAGTCCGACCCCGATCAGGAACGTCTCGCGAACCTTGGCGAACTGATCAGTTCGGTGCAGCAATTCGAAGAAGAGTTCGAGCTTGCGCAAGAGGCTGACGGCATCGAAGGCTTGGCCACGCTCGACCAGAAACTTCTGGCTTATCTCGAGCGTGTCGCGTTGGTCAGCGATATCGATGGGCTGGAGTCGGGGCAAGCCGATCTGGGCGCGGTGACGCTGATGACGCTGCACGCTGCGAAGGGCTTGGAGTTCCCGGTGGTGGCGATGCTGGCCTTCGAGGACGGCTTGTTGCCGCACGAACGGGCCAACACCGACCCAGCCGAATTGGAAGAAGAACGCCGACTCGCGTTCGTCGGGATCACGCGCGCCGAGCAACACTTGATGCTGACCCACGCGCGATACCGCACGGTGTTCGGTCAAACGATGCCGACGATCCCGAGCCGATTCTTGAACGAACTGCCGCCGGATTGCCTCGACGTTCAGGATGTGGCGGACGCCGCGTTGGACGCCGACGATGTCGACGCGGCCATGGGTACGGCCCAACGTAGCCGGGCGAGTAAGCAGGCGTTGGCCTATCCGGTCGGATCGGCCGTGCGTCATCCGCAATTCGGACTGGGCCGGGTCATCAAGGTCGACGCGGCCGGCGCCCACAGTCGGGCAAAGATCGATTTCGTCACCGCTGGTGCCAAGACGTTGGTTCTGGAATACGCGCGACTGGAGCGGGTTTCGTGACCGTTGCGATCAAGATTTGTGGTGTGCGTGACGCGGCGACCGCGGTCCATGCGGCGGTCTGCGGCGCGGACTTCCTTGGGCTGAATTTCGTTTCGGCGTCACCCCGATACGTCGCCCTTGAGACCGCAACAAAGATCACGGATCGGCTGCATCCTGAAGCACCCGGTTGTGCGTCGGTCGGGCTGTTCGTGGATACACCAAAGGCAGGTATATTCAACGCCGTCGAAGCCGCCCAACTCGATGTGGTGCAGTTGCACGGGAGCGAGACCGTGTCGTCAGTGACCGAGTTGCGGCGGGACTTGCGCGTTGACACAAAACTCTGGAAAGCGGTTCCCTTTGATCCGGCCGAGCTTGACGCCTGGCGGGGCGTCGATCAAATCGACGCACTACTGATCGATGCACCGCACGTAGCGGGCGAGCTGACCGGCGGCACGGGGCGAACGTTGGATTGGGACGCCCTGCGTTCGCTGGATCGTGACGGTCTGCCGCCGATCATGCTTGCGGGTGGATTGACGCCTGAGAACGTGGCCGAGGCGATCCGTGTCGCGGACCCCTGGGGCGTGGATGTGTCTTCGGGCGTGGAGTCGTCGCGTGGCGTGAAAGACCTCCAGAAGATCAAAGCGTTCTGCGACGCGGTACACGGCGCGTAGTACGATCCGTCGCATGAAACGCGTGCTCACCGGCCTGCAACCCTCCGGGCAACTCCACCTGGGCAACTACGCCGGGGCGATCCGGCAGCTGCTTGATCTCCAACACGACCACGAAGTCTTCGTGTTCGTCGCGTCCTACCACGCGCTCACGACATCGACCGACCCGGCCGAGCTGCGGCAAAACATCCGACAGGTCGTGGTGGACTACCTCGCGTTCGGCCTAGACCCAACTAAGTGCCACATCTATCTCCAGCAAGACGTGTCGGCGGTCTGTGAACTGGCTTGGCTGCTGTCCTGCGTCTGCCCGAAGTCGCAGATGGACAAGGCAACGACGTTCAAGGACAAGGTCGCCAAAGGCCTAAGCGCGAACCTCGGCTTGTATACGTACCCGGTGCTACAAGCGGCGGACATCCTCGCGGTCGATCCGGACGTGGTGCCGGTCGGAGCAGACCAGAAACAGAATGTGGAGATCGCACGAGACCTCGCGCAGAAATTCAACCACGCTTTCGGCAGCGAAGACGAGCCGGTGTTCAAGCTGCCCGCGCTGATGATGCGGGAAGGTGCAGCCACGCTGCCAGGAATCGACGGCCAAAAGATGAGCAAGAGTTACGGCAACGGCATCGACCCGTTCATGCCCGAAAAACCGCTCCGCAAACGCATCATGAAGATCGTCACCGACTCGACGCCCCCAGAAGAACGCAAAGACGCGGCGAGTTCGGTGCCTTACCAGATGTTCGCGGCGTTGGCGGGCGAGGACGACCCGCGGACCGTAGAACTCAAAGCGCGCTACGCTGCAACCGGCGAATCCGGCATGGGCTACGGCGAAGCGAAGCAGGCTTTGTTCGAGTTGGTCATGGACACGTTCGGCCCGGCAAGGAAGCGGCGCGAAGCGTTGATGCAGGACCAATGCGCGATTGACACGGTGCTCCGCGACGGAGCCGACGCCGCCAACGCAATACTTTCACAAACGATCGAGCGGGCGCGGGGGGCTGTGGGCTTGTGATCGCCATCAACTACACCCACTTCCCACTGACCGAACCTCCTTCCGCCTTCACAAAAACTGTGGTTGAGGTTTTTAGAAGCCATGAAGAGGAAATCGGCACCGCAAATGCGGCAACTGGTCTCAAGAGCGACGAGGTGCTGTCAATCGTGCGCGCAGACCTAGAACAGATTGGATTTGATGTCGAATCGGGTAAAGCAGATTCGCAAAAGATTAATCGCCCCGTTTTTTCGGCGAAAACGGCCAAGCCTCGAAGTCTTTTTCAATCGATGCGTTATGCGAGGCCCAGTCCTGCGGCCTAGAGGTTGAAGCGGGCCGTGCCGTTGGCGGAAATGCTATTTACCGTGACCGAATCCAAAGCATGGTGATGGTGCAACTTCAGCATCTATTCCTCGCGGTTCCCGCAATCTATCGATACCGCTCAGCGGAAACAAAAGATTACATTTACACCTGTCGAGTCGCTTCAGCCCTTTACGGCCACTCACGACTCAAAATGCCGTATTCGCTCACGATCATCGGGTACTGATCACGCGCTTCGGGCGTAGGCGCTAAGTGCGGCCTGCTGAGCGGTCGACGTCGGTATGGGGGGCGAGTCGCCGCGTTCGTCGGCGTTTTTCTTGATGAGCAGTGCCCAAGTCTCACGCTCATAGCCGAGCAGCTTGATCGCCTCGTCGAGCGGTTCCATTTGCCGTTCCATGTTTACATCGACCAAGAGCCGGTAGATGTAGGTGTAGAGCGCATTGAGCTTG
>JBCCDN010000012.1:0-34682 GCA_039030755.1 Planctomycetota bacterium
CCCGGCGGCAGCGGCGCCGTCGCCGCATAAGGCAGCACACTCTCGCCCCCAAGAACGATCGACAGCGGCATCCCCGGAGGATTCTCGCCGCGTGCCCGGGCCTCGTTGTCTCGCGCGCACCACGCCCGCCAGTGCCGCGCTCCGTCATGATGCATATGCCAATGCATCGCGGTGCGCTTCGCATCCAGTAGCTGCGCCCGATACATCCCGATGTTCCGGGAAGGCCTCGCTTCGCCGTCAGCCTTACCCGCGTCGTCGGGATGGATCGTGTACATGCCGGCAAGCGTGATGTATCGCCCGTGTCCCGAAGCAGTCCCCGCTTCTTCCGGTGACACGTCGTAACCGCACTTCCGGGGGTCGCCGTCGTCCGGCCAGCATTGGATGATCGGCAACTCAAATAGGTTGACATCATCGCCGGTCTTCACGACCTCTTGACACACACCGCTGCGCACCACCTTCGGAGGCAACGACGCAACCTTCGCCAATTCCAAGCCCTTCTTCACCTTGTCCAGTAGCTTCGTGGGCGGCTCGGGCTTTACGAGCGACGCGACTTTATGCGCTAGCTGCTCGAAACCCCCTTCGAGGCAGCCCATCGCCATTTCCATCCGGCGATAGCTCCCGAACGCATTGATCAACAGCGGCATCGCGGCCGTGCCCTGCGGCGTGGTCACGTTCTCAAAAAGCAACGCGTGCCCACCCTGACCGTCATGCTTCGGATCGAACGTATGCGAATGCTCAGAACGGTTCGCGCACGCCGACTTGCTCACCCGGTCCGCAATCTCGGTGATCTCCAGCATGCACGACACCGGCGTCGTGATCCGCTTCAACTCGCCGGCCGCGTCGAGCGCGTCCATAAATTCACGCAGGTTGGGATACGCCATGGTTGCTCTTCATTCAGTCCGTGCCGCCACGCGCACCGTCCACCGACCATCGGCCTGGACCCAGCGCCACCAACGCGACATACGCCGCGATCTGCAAATAGTTCCCGCTGATCGGCCCCGCCGCGTCCGCTGGCTGCGCCGTCCAACCCATCTTGAGGGCCAGCGCAACCGTGAAACTCACGATCATCAACCCAATCAATGCCGCGCTAAGGCGCCCGAACAACCCGATCACCAGCATCACACCCAACGCAATCTCCAGCCAGGGCAACGCGTAGCCGTACGGCGCGGCGAACACATCCGGCAACCACGCCGGCTGCAAGCCCTTAAAACTACCGTTGTAAAACGAACCCAGCCCGTTGTTGATTTCACCCATCGCCTTGAAAAGGCCTGCCGCAAGAAAGTAGCCGCCCATCGCAACGCGGAGGACGAATAGGCCAAAGTCGGTGGCGGCGGGTGGCGTATGCATGACCCGATGCTAGGCAGACGCGGCACGCATGTCTTGAATCATGTCTTGCCAAGGTCAACACTACGGTCTCGAGCAGCGGTCATGGCATCGCGAACGAGTGGCTCAAAGCCGAGCTTCTGAAAACACTCGATCGCCGCCTGCGTCGTGCCGCCGGGGCTGGTCACTTTGGCCCGCAATTCCGCGGGTCCGTCGGGCGACGTTTTAAGCAGCGTTGAAGCGCCCAGTAACGTCTGGTTCACAAGCACATCCGCGTGTTCTCCAACGCCGAGACCTTCCGCCGCTTGCCGCATGGCCTCGGCCAACAAAAACAAATACGCAGGCCCCGAGCCCGAGACGGCCGTCACCGCATCCATCTGCGACTCGTCCACCCGGATCGCTTCGCCGCACGCGCCGAGCACCTCGAGGATCAAGGCGTCGTCGCCGGGCTTCGCGTGTGGCCCCAGCGCGACGGCGGACATGCCGTGGCCGACCATCAACGGTGTGTTGGGCATCACGCGAACGACCCGAGCCGGCCCGCCGAGCGCCGATTCGATCTTGTCGGACGCGATCCCAGCCATGATCGAAACCACCACCTGTTTCTCGAGGTCGAGACCACCCAGCGCCTCGCCGAGCTTGGGCAGAATCTGCGGCTTCACCGCCAAGACGATCTGCTCGGCCTTTGCAATCACGCCGGCGCTGTCGTCGACACAATTCACACCAAAGGCCTCGAACGCATCACGCCGGGTCGGCGTCGGATCACTGGCCATCATCTGCTCGGGCTTCAGGACGCCCTGCTCAATGGCGCCGCGGGCGATCGCCTCGGCCATATTGCCCGAACCAATAAAACCGAGCTTGTATCGAAAGTCGCTCATCCGGTCAGGTTAGAGAAAGCCGGAAATACACGCAGAGAAACACGAAACAACAGGACGGCTTGCGGGCTTCGCGTTCATGGGCGTTCATCCGCCTTGCTTGGCAGACCATTCTTCGCGTATGTCGCGGGCGGCTTCCAGCAGCGTGACCAACTCTTCGTCCTTAGCTTTGCGTACGGTACCGCGGAGCGCGTTTAGTCTTGACGCGAACCGATCCAACGCTTCGCCAATAGGCTTGCGGTTGGCGGTGATGATGTCTTGCCGCATCGCGGGGCTGGACAAGGCCAACCGGGACACGTCGCGGAAGCCCGAACTCGCGAGATCGAGAGGCCCGATGTCGTCGGCGGTCAGCGTCAGCAGCACACTCAACAAATGGGGTAAGTGCGATACAGCCGCGACTTCGTGGTCGTGCGCATCGGCGGTGAGTAGGTGGATGATCGCGCCAAGACTCTCCCACATCTGCCGAACCGTGGCTACGGCATGTTCATCGGTCGCGTCGTCGGGGCACAACACGCAAGGCTTGCCGACGAACAACTCAGCGTCTCCGTATTGCGGGCCCGATCGTTCCGAGCCGGCCATTGGATGGGCGGGCACGAAGAACTGCGGCTGCTTGAGAAAACGCTTTGCGTCGGCGACGACGGATAGCTTGGTCGAGCCCACGTCGGTGATGAACATGCCACGCCGTTGGTGTTCGGCCAGATTCTTGAAGACCTCGCCAAACCGACCCACGGGCACACAAACCACGATGATGCACCGACCGTCCACCTTCACGGCAGGGGCCAACTCGGTGAAGCCCGTGTCGATCGCGCCAATCCGTTGCGCCGTTTCGAGCGTCTCCTGCGTCCGAGAAACGCCCACGATCTGTCCGGCATAACCCCGTTGTTTCAAACCCAACGCCACGCTCGCGCCGAGCAGCCCTGGCCCAATGATCGTGATCTGTGGCACGTCGGGCGGGGCGGGTTGCGGCGTTGCGTTTTCGGGCTGAACTGGTGAATCCACGCGGGTTTCCTTACGATTTGGTATCCAACCTACCCGAATGACGACACGGATCCACGGCAACGGCTTTGGGCTTCGTCCGAGACTCCATCATGGCGACATCGACCGCTGAACCCAACACCGATTTCTCCGAATACACGGGCAACTTCGAGCTCGAGTTCGAGAAACCGCTGCTCTCGCTCGAAAAGCAGATCGCGGACCTCGAAGCACAGACCGACCCGTCACGCTCGGCCATCGGCTTAGACCCGACGCTCAACGTCACCGGTGAGGTCCGCAAGCTCCGCGAATCGCACACCGCGATGCTCAAAAAACTCTACGGCAACCTCGACGCGTGGAAGACCGTGCAGGTCGCCCGTCACCCCGGCCGACCGCAGACCGTGGACTACTTGGGTACGTTCGTCAAGGACTTCGTCGAACTCCACGGCGACCGGCGCTACGGCGACGACCTCGCGATCAAGTGCGGCTTCGGCCGCATCGGTCCGCACAAGTGCCTCGTCGTCGGTCACCACAAGGGCAAGGACACCAAGGATAAAATTGCCGCCCACTTCGGCTGCGCCCACCCCGAGGGGTACCGCAAAGCGCTGCGCTGCATGAAGCTCGCCGAGAAGTTCGGCCTGCCCGTGGTCACGCTCATCGACACGCAAGGCGCATACCCGGGCATCGGCGCCGAAGAACGTGGTCAGGCTGAAGCGATCGCGGTGAACCTGCAAGAAATGTCCCGCTTGAAGGTGCCGATCATCAGCGTCGTCATCGGCGAAGGCGGGTCCGGCGGCGCGATCGGTATCGGTGTTGCCGACCGTCTGGCGATGCTGCAGTATGCATGGTATTCGGTGATCTCACCGGAAGGCTGCGCGGCGATCCTGTGGAAGGAAGCCAATCCCATCACCAACCCCAAAGCCGCCGAGGCTTTGAAACTCACTGCGCCAAGCAATCTCGAACTCGGCACCATCGACGCGATCATCGATGAGCCCTTGGGTGGGGCCCACCGGCGCCCGAAAGCGATGTCCGACCTGCTCGAAAAATGGCTAATCCAACAGCTCCGCGAGCTCAAGCGATTCAAGCCCGAGAACCTCGTGAAGAAACGCTACGAACGCCTACGGAAGCTCGGCAACTTCGCCGAGGCGTGTGGGTAAGCACGGAAATCGCGCGGTGTGTCGCCGGTGCAAAACCGGTGGGTGAACACTATTTTTGATTTTTTCTTGACCCAATCGCGGTCGGTTTGGCGATAATGAGTTTCGCCCGCGACCTGTGAACACGCCCGTTTGGCCCATCCCCCCCCCATCGGCCCAACTACTGAAAGGCAGCGCTCGCGGGTTTTTTGATGCGCTCGCGATCCACTGCAAGGACTTCGTCAGTCTCGGTAGTAAGGCATATCCTGCCCAGGTGGATCAAGGAAGATTTCTTGATCGCCCAACCCTGGATTGTGTGGCTCGGATGCGTTCAGGGCCGTCATCGCCAGTGCCGCGAACAACACCAAAGCCGGGACCTCGGCCAGCACGAGAAGCCAGGCTGTACGCAAAGGAAAGCGAGGTGCATCGTCGGTGTTGGTGCGGCGATGTTTGGGGTGCAACGCGAAATCGCGGAACCTCACGAGCGCGACGACCGGTAACGCCACGCCACCGGCCACCAGCAGCATCGGCAGCAAATACGCCAGCAAATAAAGCGTCGCGTTCACGCCGACGGTCAACGCCTTGGTCGCCAAATTACCTTCGGCCGTCGCCCATTCGCGATGGATTAACTCGTTGACCGGGCCGGTGAACGTCGACACAAGAATCGCGAGCGCGACCATCGCCGCACCGGTGAGCGCAAGCCGGTAAAACGCGCGGATAGACTTCTCGGCGGGCGTCGGGCGTCGGCGTGCACGGGGGTCGAACATGGGAGTCACCGGGGCGAACGGATGCGATGCTGCAACAGAGCAGCGAGTCCACGGGTACAGCCTGAACCCGGGCGTTGGGAACGCTAACGCGATTCGCCCATCGACAAGCGGTGTCCCCGGTCAAATGCGGGGCAACCCGGTGCGCGAAGCTGCGTAAGGCCGGTTGTGCGGGCCGGGTCAACTAGGGAACAGCCAAGGCTCGAGCCGATCGCCAACCGCTAACCCGTGCCCCGCGGCGAATGCCTCGGCGGGCATCTGCTTGGAACCCGGAGCCTGCAACTCAAGCAGACGAACCAGCCCCGAACGGGTGGCCACGCACAATCTATCGAGCACGGTGCCCGGCCGAGCCGAATCCGCATCGTCCGCATCGCCCGCAGGTTCATCCACGACCCGACGCAAGATTAATTCCCGCCGATTCCCCGACGCGGACACGCAGACCACACGACAGCCCGGCCACGGGTTGAGCCCGTTGATCCACGCCCGTGCGCGTGTCGCCGCCATCCCCTCGGCCGCAAAATCCACCGTACCCTCGGCCTTGGTCAGCTTGCGAGCCCGTGTGGCCTGCGACTCATCTTGCGTCGTCGGGCTCAGCGCATCATCGGCTAGCTGCGCAAGCACCCGACCCACCGCCTCGGGCCCAAGCTCCGCCAACCGATCGTGCACGTCTCCAGACGTGTCGGTCGGACGGATATCCAGTTCGGCCGTGCCGTACACCAACCCGGCATCCATCCGCTGTGCAAGCCCAATCACGCTGACGCCGGTCTTAGGCAAACCATCCATCACCGCCCGCTGGACCGGTGCCGCCCCGCGATACGCCGGCAGGATCGAGCCATGCAAATTCATCGCGAGCTTGCCCATCGCGTCGATCAGCGGCTCGCCCAACTTTTGCCCAAACGCAATCACCACCGACGCGTCGAGCTTTTGCGCGGCCAGGCGTTCAACAAACGCTGCTCGATTGACCTCGTCGTGACGCTCAATGGGCACGCCACGCTCCAACGCCCATGCCCCGATCGGCGTGGGCGTCAATTTCTGCTTCCGACCGGCCGGCCGATCGGGCTGCGTGACCACCAACGCCAGGTCGTGCTGCGCGTGCAGAGATTCAATCGTGGGCAAGCCGAACGCACCGGAGCCAAAAAAAGCGAGTCGCATCAACGGAGTCTACGAAGCGGCGGCACGCCATACTGTGTGGCATGCGGAATGCGAGAACGATTGTGTCGGCAGGCTTGCTGGCTTTGGCGTTATACGGCGGCGGACCGCCGCTCTTCGCTGCTTATGCGGGCTGCCCGAGTTGCGGGGTGGCCGGACGGTTGACGGTGGGCCTGAACGTGCTGCCCGGAACCGAGGTGGATGAGCAGGCCGCGGCGCCGAGCATCACGCCCTCGCCCGCCGTCACCCGCCTGCTCGACGCCCCCGTGCTCACCGACGCCGCCAAACAACAGGCCCGCGTGTTCCACGGCCGATGGGACGCACTGGATGAAGACGCGCTGCCCGCCGGGCTGAGGGCAAGCCTCCGCGCGATGCGTGGACAAACCAGCCCGGAACTCGCCGCCATCGACGACGCGGCGGCATACTTCTCTGCACTCGCCGCGCTACGCAACGGCCAATGGAAGACCGCCCGAAAGCTCGCGGACCGCCTGCCTGACGACGGTATTTCGGACGCCGCCGCCGGAGACGCGATTCCAGCCGAAGCCATTGTTTTACTGCGTGCCCGCCTGGCCGAACGCGTCGCCGACTTTGATCAGGCCGCCGCGTTGCTCCGGCCGATCCGCGAGCGTTACCTCCTCGAAACCTCCGGCAGCCCCGCCGTACTCACCGCCGCCGCCGACGCCATCACGCTGCTCGCCGCGCTCGAAGGCCGACCCGCCTCCGACTACCGCCGCGCCGTCACGCTGCTCGAAACCGCGCTCGAGCTCAACGCGCTGTATTGGCCCGCCAAAGCTTCGTTCGCCGCGCTACTCGCCGGGAAAGATAACCCCGCCCAAGCCATCGCCTTGGCACAGGAAGCCCTGGAACTTAATCCTCAAGCCGCGGACGCCTGGGAAACGCTCGGCCACCTCATGATCGACCGCTGGGACTTTGTCGCCGCCCAGCAAGTCATCGACGAACTCACGCAACGTACGCCCGACCACCCCGCCATCGACACGCTCACCGTCCGCCGCGCGCTCTACGCCGCCGACCTCGACACCGCGCACCGGGCAGTACGGACGGCGCGATTCGATCGCCCCGAGGCCCCCGAGTTGTTGGCCTGGCTTGCTGCCGTCGAAGCACGCCGACTTGATCCCCAAGCCGCCGATGCCGCGCTCGAACATTTCGATCAAGTCACCAACGCGCACCCCTTTGGTAGCTTCACCGTCGGCGACATCCTTTCCAACGCCCGCCGCTACGACGACGCCCGGCCGTACCTCGAAGCAGCCGTGCAACGCCAACCCAACGACGCCGCACCCCGCCTCAGGCTCGGGCTCATGCTCATGCAACTCGTCGATCTACCTCAAGCCCGTCGCCAACTCGCCGACGCCGCTCGGCTCGATCCGTTTCACGCCGGGGTCCAAAACTCGCTCGACCTCGTGACCGAACTGCTGAGCTGGCCGACGATCGAAACCGAACATTTCGTCGTCCGCTATGAGCCCGGAACCGACGCCGCCTTCGCCGCCGACCTGCCCGCCGCCATGGAGCGCCATCGCGCTGAGCTTGCCGAGGCCTTCGGCCAAGCCACCGACCACGTCACGCAAATCGACCTGCTGCCCGATAGCCAGACCTTCGCCGTCCGCGTCACTGGACGATCCGAACTCGGCGCGCTCGCCGCTTGCACCGGCGACGTCTTGGCCGTATCCCCGCCCCGCGTCGGCGCCGCGCAGATCGGCATCTACCACTGGGACAACGTGATGCGGCACGAGTACGTCCACGCGATCGTCTTCGACCTCTCTGACCATCTCGCCCCACGGTGGTTCCACGAAGGCACCGCCACGTACTTCGAAACGCTCGAGCGAGACTTTGCAACGCAACGCATGCTCGCCGATGCGCTTCATCAAAACCAGCTGATCCCTTTCGACAAGTTGGCCGCTGCATTTGGATCACCGCAAATCGGACTGGCGTACCAACAGTCTGGCTGGATGATCGAGTTCATCGTCGATCAGCACGGCAACCAAGCCCTCCGCGACATGATGGACGCCTACGCCGCCGCCGGGTCGGATGCCGACGCCCTCATTGCCGCGACTGGGCAGACGCCGGGCGACTTCAGCACCGCGTTTCTCGCTTGGGCCAACACGCAGACCAAAGCGTGGGGCTTGTGGCCCCACGAAGCCAACGCTCAAGCAGAAGAGAATTCAGAACAAGACGAAATCGAAGAGCAGGCCGTTCCGATGTACGTCCAACTTCGCCGGAATGTCGAGGCCGCGATGGCCGACGAACCCGCCGACTTCTCCGATCCAGCGGTCAACGCGATGCTCTTGCATCACACCCGCGCCGTCCCGGGCGACCCTTGGCCCCGCCGACAACTCGCCGCCCGTGCGTTGCAGCGCGGCGACACCGATGACGCGATCGCCCACCTGCGATGGCTGGATCGACGCGGCCTGCGTGAACCACAGTGGGCGGTCTCCCTCGCTGCGCTGCTCCGCGACCAAGGCCGACCTGACGCGGCTTACGACGCCAAAATCAGAGCCCTTCACCGCGACCCCTACAACGCGACGTACCGTGAGACCGCCGCGACACTCGCGTTACTCGCCGGCGATTGGGCCAACGCAGAACATCAGATCGCCGCGCTCGTCGCGCTCGAGCCCGAGATTGAGAAACATCAACGCCGCCTCGAAGCCGTTCGCGCCAAGCAAACGGAACAAGACGCCGACACCGAATAGCTCACTCGTCATCGTCGTCGCCGAACAAGTCGTTCACCGCGTCGGCCTGCTTAGCCTCTGCATCGCGGTACCGAAGCAGCGCCGACAAGATTTCTGCATCCGCGGCACGCGTGAGTTTCAGGTTCCCCGGGTCGCCTTCCACCACCGTCACCGCCACCCCGCGCCGCTCCAACAGCGACGCGTCGTCGGTCACGCCCGCCAGCGCCCTATGGTCCTCGTAAGCCGCGCGAAACGGCTCGGCACGAAACACCTGCGGCGTCTGCACCGCCACCAACCCCTCACGCAACACCGTTTCCAATACGTGTCCCAAGCATACCTGTCCTAGAGGCCCACCGTCGGCAACTAAGGCCCTATCGGCATCGCCCCGCTTTAAGCCCAGGATGTCATCGACACGGTCCACCGCCTGTCCGTCGCCCGCCCCGGCCTCCGCGTCCACACGCTTGAGCGTGTCCGCCACCGGCAATCCGGGGATCACCGCGTCGCACGCCTCGGCCGACGCGAACACCCGATCAATCATCACCGTCGCGGTCGCCGGCCGCGCCGCGTCGTGCACCGCAACGTGCGTGGCATCTTCATGCACATGCTTCAACGCCTCGGCCACGGTCTCCCACCGCTCCTTGGTGCCGCCGCGCACGACGTCCACGTTCAGAAACGCCAGCGCCTCGCCCCACCTGAACACAAACTCATCGAACCGTGTCGGGTCCACCGCCAGGATGATCTGCTCCACTTCAGGGCGACCCCGAAACAGATCGATCGACCGCAAAAATACCGCCCGCCCCTCCAGCTCGAATTCGATCTTGCTGGACGCCGCCGCCCCGCTCGCAACAAACCGGGAACCCCGACCTGCCGCCGGCAAAATTACGCTGCATCGCATCATCGCCCGAGCTTACCGCGTCCGCGCGTCTCGCCTCGGCCGTGAACGTTTCAACCGTTGTGAACGACTCGCGTTTTTCTTAGCCGGACCCGCGATTCCGCGTCGTATGCTCGACCCTGTGACCGACCCTCACCTTACCGCCGACACACTCCTCCACGCCTACGGTGCCGGCCTCTTTCCGATGGCGCGGGGACGCAATAGCGAACGCATCGACTGGTACTGCCCCGACCCCCGTGCCGTCCTCCCGCTTGATGATGGTTTTCGCGTCCGACGGTCTCTCGCCAAACGAGTCCGCAACGCGGGCTTCGAATTTGCCTTCGATCGCGTTTTCCGCGACGTGATCGAGCAATGTGCTCGGCCCCGAGACGACTCGTCCGATACCTGGATCTCCCCGGGCATCGTCCGCGTCTATGACGAACTTTACACCCGCGGCTACGCCCACAGCGTCGAGGCCCACCGCAACGGCCGACTCGTCGGCGGGCTCTACGGCGTTAGCCTCGGCGGCGCGTTCTTCGGCGAGTCCATGTTCAGCCGAGAGAAAGACGCCTCCCAGGCCTGCCTCGTCAAACTCGTCGAACACCTCCGCCGGCGTGGCTACGCCTTGCTCGACACGCAATTCGTGAATCCCCACCTCGAACAGTTCGGCATCCAAACCGTGCCACGCGTCGAATACCTCCGCCGACTTGCCGAAGCGATCGATCTACCCGTGACGTGGAACGACGGGGTCGACGAAGCCTGCGGGTAAAGCTTCAGCGTCAAGGCATCACCAGCGTCTGCCCCACCAACAAACGGTTTGGATTCACCTGCGGATTGGCTGCGAGGATCTCGCGGTGCTTTTGTCCGTCGCCGTACACCTGAGCCGCGATCGACCACAGCGTGTCGCCCTTTTGAACGGTGTAGGAGCCGCCCGATCCGGGGAGCGGAGCAACACCCACGCGACCGTCCAACGGCGTCACCGGCACGAACACCGCGTCGGACTGCGGCGCCCGCGTGTACGGGTCGAGCGTATCGCCCATCCCGTCGGCCGGATCGACGTAACCGAATTGAGCCGGCGGCGGCGGATAGCTCTCAACATCGGGCGCTTGCTGGGCCTGACAACCCACCAGCAACGTCGCCGTCATGGCCGGCAACACCGCCCCCGTGGGCCACGCCCAAGCCGAACGCATGACCCCAAAGCGTAAAAACCGGTCGGCATCGTTGGCAGTTCGCATCGTCAAACCTCGTAGCAAATTCACAGAAAGACCAAGCCCAGAGATCACGATCCCCAAGCCCGCGTGCCGTAGGGTTATCGGCCGTTCCCCGCCCCAACTTCAATCCAGACCGCAAGACGCACCCCGAAACTTCACCGGGCAACCTCGACAGACCCGACCGCTCCGGGGAGAACCGGCGGCACCGGCACCCCCATCGACTCCACCACCACCCGCAGCAGTTCCGCCTCCCCGCCCGTCACCATCCCGTCCGCCGACACCACCGCCACGCACGCCCGCACCACCGGCTCCTTCAGCCGCGGCGCCAGCCCTTCCAACGCGTCCACCGCCGCCGTCAGCGTCTGCATGCCCCCCGCCTTCCGTGGATCGACATACGCCATCGACGCCATCCCCGGGTCGGCCTGCTTCAGCACCGCCGCCCCGTTCGCAAACCCTTCCGCAGGCGGCATGTCGTTCGCGCCCACCGCGGCCAACGCCGAAAGCACCGCCTGCAACGGGACCCGCACCTCGCCCAGCCGGCGTGCCGTCACCCGGTCCCGCGCCTGAACATCAAACCGCACGCCCACATGCCGACGCACCACTTCTCGCAACGCCCACTCGAATAAATCCACCCGATCATCCGCCCCGATCAAGGCCTCGACCACCGCGACAAACTTGCGGTACTCCGGGTTCGTCATCGAAGACAGCGTCGGCACCGCCAAATCCACCGCCGGCAACCGCAGTGCCCTTGGCAAAGCCAACGCCGCGTCCGCCAGTTGCTCCGCCCGTTTCGCTTCCGCACCCGTGGCCCGCCGTTCAATCGCCGACAACTGCTCAGCACGTACGGCCGGATCCCGATCCAGCAACAGCGCAAACACCAACGCCCGACCGCCAACCGGATCGCGCGCCGCCTGCCGAATCGGGTCCGGCAAGGCGGCGATCATCTCCCGAGCCGCCGCCACGTGCGCCTCATCCAACGTCCCCACGCTTTGCTCGAATCCCGATGCGGCAGCCCCGCCGCCCGCAAAGCCCAGGGCCCCGCCCTGCCCGACAGCCTCGGGGATCCGTCCTAGCACCGGGATGTCTTCCAACCCCTGCTTCCGTGAACCCCCGGAACCTTGCGGCTGGGCTGCCGCCCGCGCGATCGCCGGCGTCTGGGGCAACTCGTTCCCGCCCAGCGGCGGCAAAAACTTCCCATCCCAATCCGGTAGTACCCGCGCGATCCGCTGTTCCAACGGCGGGTGCGTCGCAAACGCGCCGCGGAGATTCTTCACGGCGTTGCCAAAGAAAATGTGCGCCGCTTCCTCGGCGTGGGCGGATTTCATCTCGCTACCCCGCGGGCCACGCACTCTGCCACCGTCCATGCCGTGGACCGCCCCGCCGATCCGCCGCAACGCATCGCCGATCCCGTCCGGATTCCGCGTGAACTGCACCGCGGACGCGTCCGCCAGGAACTCCCGCTGCCGACTCACCGCCGCGTGGATCAACCGACCGAAAAACACACCGACGAAGCCAATCACCAAAAGGCCGATCCCGATCGCCAACATCGCCAGCTTGGCCCCGCCCTCGCCATCCCGCGAGCGCGAACGCACAGCCCCGCTATAAAAAATCGAATTTAGAATCAGCCGCCCAATCACCGTCAAAATCAAGATCCCGAAGATCGTCCCCATCAGCTTGATGTTGATCCGCATGTCGCCGTTGAGGATGTGCGCGAACTCGTGGGCCATCACGCCCTGCAACTCGTCCCGCGTCAGGCTCTCGACGCAGCCCCGCGTCACGCCGATCACCGCGTTCTCCGGCCGGTACCCCGCCGCGAACGCGTTGATCCCCGTCTCCCGATCCATCAGGTACACCGGCGGCACCGGCAACCCCGACGCGATCGCCATCTCTTCGACGACGTTCAGCACCTTCCGCTCGTCCGGGTCGGTCGTGTCCGGTGAGATCGGCGTCCCGCCCAGCGACTCGGCGACCATCATCCCGCCGCCGCCGCGCAGCTGCGCTATCTTCGTCAGCGACGCCCCGCCGATCAGCACGCCCACGCCCAGGAACGTGCCCGCAAAGCTTTCCAACCAAGGGAAATCCGCCGCGCCCAGCCCGCCTTCGCCCGAGACGAACCGCGCTTCGTCCGAGTTGCCCGCGATGAACAGGATCGCCACCGCCAAGCCCCAGACCATCAGCGTGATCCCGAGGATCGCCGCGAAAAACAACGCGATCAGCTTGCCGGTGTTCCGCCGCGCGCGGTCTTGGTGCTCGTAGAAGTTCATGGACTTCAACCCCGGACCGATCGCTCAGGCGACCAATCCAAGTCGCGGCTCAAAACGACACCTTGGGCGCCTCGCGCTTCGCCGCTTCCTCGATCTCCAGGTACGCCACGTCTTCGAAGCCCGCGACCTTCGCCACCAGCAGCGGCATGATCAGCGCGCCCTTGTACGCCCGGTACACGTTGGTCTGATCGTTGAAGCCCTGCCGAGCGAAGGCGACCTTGTTTTCGGTCGTGGTCAGCTCCTCGGTCAGTTGCATCATGTTCTGGTTGGCTTTGAGGTCGGGGTAGTTCTCCGCGACCGCCATCAGCCGACCCAGCGCGCCGGTCAGCATGCCCTCGGCCTGACCCAACTCGCCCATCGCGGCCATATTGGTCGGGTCGCCGCCGACGTGCACGCGGGCCTGCGTCGCCGACGCGCGGGCCTGCATGACCGCTTCGAGCGTGTCCTTCTCATGGGCCATGTACCCCTTGGCGATCTCCACGAGGTTGGGGATCAGGTCGTACCGCCGTTCGAGTTGCACATCGATCTGTGCGAACGCGTTCTTCGTGCGCTCCAGCAGTTGCACCAACTTGTTGTACGCCCCGATCCCCCGCAGGATCAGCCCCACGGCGACCACGGCCACCACCCCCAGCACAATCAACGTCGCGGTTCCCATCGCTAAGGCTCCCTGATTCGAATGAAAAAGATCAACACGGATAGTGTGCCACAAACTCGACCATCAAACACGGGAAAACAAGCCCTCGATCTCGCAGGTCTCGAAAACCGTTCGCGACAACGGCGGCATCTGCGGTTTTTAGTCGGGCTCGACCGGTTTCAGCGCGATGCGTTTGAGCTTGCCGTCGGCCGTGACGTACAGCGTCGATCCGTCGGCCGTCAACACCGCGTTGGTCGTGCGTGGGCCGGTCTCGACGTAGTCCAAGCGCTCCCCTTCGGGAGAGATCACAACGACACCGCCGTTGAAAATCGCCTGATACACGTTCCCCGCGTCGTCAACGGTCATGCCGTCCGGCCCACCGAGGTCGGTCACGTCGTGAAACAACACGCCGTCTCCGTCGCGTTGGCCGTGTTCGTCGAGCGGGTAGGCGTAGAGCTTCTTCGCCCCGTTGTCCGCGACGTAAAGCGTCCGATTGTCCGGCGACAGGCCGATGCCGTTGGGGCGAATCAGATCTTCGATGATTGGCTTGGCCACGTGTTGCGCGGGGCTCGACAGGAGGGCGGCCCCCAGATTCACGTAGTACACCGCCTCGACGCCCACGGGGTTATCACGCTGCCCGTAAAGCGGATCGGTGAAGAAGACAGCGTTGCCGTCATCAAAGATCACACAATCGTTGGGCCCATTGAAATGGCCACGGACGACGGCCTCAGAATGCAGCCCACCCGGCACATCCGGCCGAACTTGAAGGATGGATACCCGGCGACGGACGCGGTCTTCGCAAACGAGCAGGCGCGAGCCCCATCGCGCAGTCTGAGGAAAAAACATCAAACCGTTCGCTCCACCCGAGTCATCGCTAGCCCGAGTCGTCTCCCCGGTCGCCGGATCGAACCGGTGGATCGCGTTGTTCGGGATGTCGGTGAACCAGATGGAACCGTCGGGCGCAAGGGCGGGCCCCTCGGTGAACTTGAAGCCCTCGGCCACGGTCTCGACGACGGGCTCGTCGGGGAGCGACGACGCAAACGCGGAGACGGAAAATAGAACGCAAAGCACGGCGGCCAAGGTCGATCGCATGGCAACAGCGTAACGCCCGAGGGTGGCTCGCCCCGGGCATCGGGCGTACGTTGCCGTGATGAGCGATCTCCCGCTGCGTTTCGGCATCTTGGGCTGCGGCAACATCGCCGGGCAATTCGCCGGCGATGCGCCGACGGCGCGGGACAGCGTGGTGGTTGCCTGCGGGTCGCGCCGCCTCGAGGCCGCCGAGGCGTTCGCCGCCCAGCATCCGCAACCGTCGGGAAAGATGCGAGCCCACGGCTCCTACGAAGCGCTGCTCGCCGACCCGGACGTCGAGGCGATCTATCTCACACTGCCCAACACGCTGCACCGCGACTGGACGATCCGCGCCCTGGAAGCGGGCAAACACGTCCTGTGCGAAAAACCGCTCGCGCTGACGGAAGCCGACGTCGACGCGATGTTCGCCGCCGCGGACGCCAACCAGCGGCTGCTCGTCGAGGCGTACATGTACCGGGCCCACCCGCTGACCGCCGCGGTCTGCGACGCGGTGCGCGGCGGCGCGATCGGCGACGTGCGATTCGTTCGCACGAGTTTTTGTTACGCCACGTCTCGCATCGCCGGCAACATCCGTTTCGATCCCGCGCTCGGCGGCGGCGCGCTCTGGGACATCGGCGGATACTGCTTGAGCTACGCCCGGTTGCTCGCGGGGTTGGGCGTCGGCGATACAGGCCCAGCCACCGCGATCGAGCCGGACGATTTCCAGGTGTTTGCCCATCGGCACGCAACCGGCGTGGACGATGTTGCGGCGGGTGCGCTGACATTCGACGCCGGGCGAGTATTCGCGACCTTCACCTGCGCGATGACCGCCCAGGCAGATAACGTTTTGCACATCGGCGGCACGGCGGGATACATCGACGTGCCCGTGCCGTGGAAGCCCGCCGGCGAACAGTCCCAATACATCCTGCGCGGCCAGACGCCGCCCAAGATGGATCAGCAACAAGCGAAACCCAACGCACCGCGTCACGAGGTCATCCACGTGACACACGACTCCGCGCTCTACGCATTGGAGGCCGACGCATTTGCCGACGCCGCTCGCGCTCAAGACGCGGGCACACTCCAAGACTCAGACGTGTTCATGCCGCGGGCCGATTCGCTGGGAAATGTCCGCTTGCTCGAAACGATGCAGCGACGCCTCGCGGAATCCCGGTAACCCATCCATCAGTCATCCACCGGGCTTGCCGCGCAGCCCAACCACCCGTTTGCCGCGCAGCATCGGCGACATCCGCCGCCGACTCACGGTCCGAAACCTGGACGCTTTCATCGCTTCCGGAGGCGTGATCTCGCTAATCGCCAACTCACCGTCAGCGATGGCGGGCAACGGCTCATCCATCGCGGCTTCGGGTGAATCCATCGGCGTCTCCGCCAAGCTCGCCGCCACGAAGCTTTCGTCGCGCCCACGCCGTCGCCAACGGGCCAACTTCCGAACGAACCAGAACACCAACGCCACCACCGCCACGATCACGATCGGCCCGATCAGCACCGCAAGAACCGCCAGCGTCGAAGACCCCACGTTCTCGACCGTCGCCACGATCGGGTTGCCTAGCCCGGCCGTCGCCACCGTCGAAGCGCCCCGCGTCAGCGCCGTCGTCGCCTGCACGCCCAACGACGTGCCGCCGCCGACTAACACTCCCAAGCCCCACTGGATCGGTTCGGGTGCGCCGTCGAGCACCCCCATCATCATCACCGTCCCCGCCACGCCCGATAGCGGTGTTGCGATCGTGTCCATCAGGTTGTCGAACCAAGGCACGTAAAACGCCAACACTTCCGCGACCGTCGCCACGCCCAGCACCACCAGCGCGAGGTCCGTGCTGAGCCAGTCCATCCCGACCAGCGAGTCCAACCCCGGCGGGACATATCCCGCGCGGTGCGCCACACCCACCAAAAAGAATGGAACAAACACGCGGAAGCCGCAGGCCGCCGCCAAACCCACGCCCACGCCCACCGCTAAAAGAATCTCAAATGCGTTCATACCTTGATTGTAAAGGCCTTTCCCCATGATTCATCCATGAATCGTCACCCCTGCGAACACGCCAACCCGCTTTCGCAGAACCGACACACCGCCGCCTATTTATGATCTTCGCGGATGTCTGACGCCTCCCTCCCCGATCTTCAGTACGGCGCACGCACCGACCCAGGCCGGAAGCGCTTGGCCAATGAAGACGCATTCGCCGCCGACCCGCGGCTGGGCCTATTCGTCGTCTGCGACGGTATCGGTGGCCAACCTTCGGGCGAGGCGGCCTCCAACCTCGTCGCCCACTCGGTGTCACACCTGCTCAAGCGTGGCGTTCGGCGCTACAACCGGCTTAGCGATTCGATCCTCAAACGCCTGCTCGCCGACACGGTCATCTGCATCAATGAACAGCTGTACGAGCATTCCCAAGCCGTGCCCGCGCTCGAAGGCACGGGCTGCACCATCGTCGGTGCGCTCCTCGACGCCCGCAGCGCGTTCCTGTTTTGTGCCGGCGACTCGCGCGCTTACTTGCTTCGCAGCGGACACCTCCGACAACTCACCGTCGACCACGTCCGCACCCGTCAGCGCTTCGTCGAGTCGGACACCGGCGACCTCGAAGACGCCGGCGAAAAACGTTTGCTCATGAAATACCTGGGCACCCGCCGCCCGCTCCAACCCGATGTCGGTCACCTCGCGCTCGAAGCCGGCGACCGACTGCTTCTCTGCAGCGACGGGGTCACCGACCCGGTCGACGACGACGATGTCTACGATCTCTTGGTCAACCACGACGACCCCGACGCGGCGTGCGGCGCACTCATCGACGCCGCCAACGCTGCGGGCGGCCCCGACAACATCACCGCCGTCGTGATCGACTACCTCGGCCCCCGGAGCGTCACCGACGCCGACCGCGTCCCACCCCAACGCACACCACCCGAACTCCCGCACCAAGTCGCCCAGCAGACCCGCGCCGCGCTCGACTTGCTCGAAGAAGACCTCACTTGGCTGCTCGAAGGCTCGCGCGAATCCGCCCACCCCAACCGACTCACCGCATTGGCCTCGGCCAAGCGTCGCCTCGGTGCCGACGCGTATCGCGCTTTCCTGGGCAAGCACCCCAACCAGGCCCCGCTGCATATTTTTCATCAGGCTTGCGTTTCGCCCGACTCGCCTTGGCGGCAGCGTTACACCGAACACCTCGAACAACTCAAACCGCCGCTCGCCCGACTCACCGCCGGCGGCATCCGCCTCTGCCCGCTGCTCACCGGTGACGAAACCGCGGCGATCTATCGCAAGCTCTGGAACGACTGGCAGCGTGTCGAGCAGCGTTACTTCCGGGTATGTGCCCGCGAAGCCAAGCACGGCCGAGAGGCGACGCTGGACATCCTGATCACGCACATGCTCAACTCCGTCCGCACGCTGGGCGGGTTGCTCGAATTTTTGCCGCGGTACATGCGCGACCTACCTTCACCGTGAAGCCTTCCCGAGCGTGCGTAGGAACACGGTACAAAAATGCCGAGGTTCCAAGAATGCAATTCGGACGGTGAATCAGAGGCCGACGGCGTGGTGCGATGCCGGGGGTGAGCGGCTGGGCGTAGCCATCAACGGGACGAGATAAGACTCGTGCCATTTCGATGGAGCGCGTAGCGGAGAACCCTCGGTGGGCGGGACGCGGGGCCGGGGGCGAAGCGACGCGGGATGCGATTCGCGGGCCGCCTCGGTTGGGCCGGGCTCGCCCGCGTTCTTTGGCAAGTGAAGCAGGATGTGGACCCCGAAAGGGGAAAACGCGGCAACGGAGTTTGCTACACCCGGCAATCGGGTTTAAGCCGCCCGCGAAAACGGGCGTTCCGAAGGACGTCCACCTTCGCTGCGGAACCGGTGCACATAGGTGGGCGACGCGCACAGCTCGCAGTCACCGCCGCCGGGCCGGACGACGCGGTACATCTGTAATCGATCCCCTTCGACGCGCACGGCCCGAGGCCGAGCAGGCAACGCGAAGCTGCCGGTGTTCAAGATCGTGCGTCCGCCGCGCTGCCAGACGCCCGGCCGATGCGAGTGGCCGAAGATCAGTACCTCGGCCTGAGGGGCCAGCGCTTCGAGAAACGCCGCGGCGAGGTCCGGCTGGTTTCGCCAATACCAAGCCATGAGCGCGACCCGGTCCGGACGCATCAACACTTCCGAAACGCCATGCGCGCCATCGGCTTCTTGAGCCACGAACTGCCCGTGGGCGACGTGCTGCACAATGTCGAGTCGCTCGGCCAGCGTCAGCCGTTCCGGATCTTCGGGTAGGCCACGGTCGCGCAGAACACGTCGGATGCCACCGAGCACGGCGTCTCGCATCGCCGAAGCGCCGCGGGCCCAAGGCGCGATCGCCGGGTGGAGCGCATCGCCGTGCGTGACCAGCACCCGCTGTCCGCAGAGTTCGAGGTGGCGCCGATCCGTCAGGTAGGCGTCGTGGTTGCCGGAGATCGCCACGAGTTCGACGTCGTCTGCTTCGCAGAGTCTTTGCAACTCCGCGACCTCGCGGGCGGCCTCAGCCCGACTGTCGTTGATCTGCAACTCGGCCATGTCCCCGGCAACCACCAGACGTTCGACCCCCTGCCAGAGCGGCCGCAAATGCTCAGCCCGGAGCCGCTTGGAACTACGCACCGCCGGGTGAGCCAAGTGCAGATCCGAAACGATGATTGCGTTATCGAGGGTACAAGGTGCCATACGTTGCTGATGCGTTGCAGCCCCCCAGCGAACACGAACGCCACTAATTTCATCGGGCAAAGTAAATGCTTAATTGATCGCCCCCCTCGGACCAGATCAAGTCACACCCGAATCATGCCCGTCCGCCAAGGGCAATCGGTGCTGCCGTTACGACCGCGCGTGCGTGAAGATTTTTCACACGGCCGGATGTTTGCCCGACCGACACAACCGCGTCAATCGTGCAAGATCACGACGTCATCACTGGCGACGTGCAGGTGCGTCGCGGCGTCGTCTCGGTCAAGCAAGGCAGGGTTGAGCTCGTAGGCCCGTAGGCTGAGGGCGGCCTCGCCGTTTGAACTCCCGGCCTCCCCGTTGCCCTGAACCGCGAGCTCGTACTGCGCGATCTCGCCAAGATAAATCGTGCGTTGCCGCGACGCGGTCATTCGGTTGTGCCCGGGCCATGCGTCGGCCTGACCGTCGACGCCGAGCTTGAGCGACTCGGGGCGGATCGACAGCGTGACGTTGCCCGTCCCCGGCAAGTCGTCGGGGAAGACCGTCGAGCGCAGCGGCCCCGCGGCGGTTTCGAGGATCACGGCCTCGCGGCCGTCTCCGAGCGTCTCTTTGCCTTTCACCTCGGCGGGCACGAAATTGGTCTCGCCCAAGAAGTCGGCAACAAAGCGATTGGCCGGCCGTTCATACAGCGAGCGCGGCGGACCGACCTGCATCAGCTTGCCTTGACTCAACACGGCGACCGAGTCGGCCATGCTGAGTGCTTCTTTTTGATCATGCGTGACATAGACACCCGTGATACCCGAGGCTTTGCAGATGTCGCGGATGCTCTGCCGCATTTCCAAACGCAGCTTCGCATCAAGATTGGACAACGGCTCGTCCAGTAACAACACCCGAGGACGCACGACCAAGGCGCGGGCCAATGCGACACGTTGCTGTTGACCGCCGGAGAGCTGGTTCGTCTTGCGATCGGCCTGCGTAGTGAGCTGCACCGAGTCCAACGCTTCCTCAACACGCTGATTCATCTCGGTCTTCATCACGCCGCGGACCTCAAGCCCAAACGCGACGTTCTGCCGAACCGTCATGTGCGGCCACAGCGCATAGCCTTGGAAGACCATCCCGGTATCGCGTTTGTTGGGCGGCAGGTGTGTGACATCGTCGTCGCCGAAACGGATCGCCCCGGACGTTGGATCGGTAAACCCGGCGATCATCCGCAGCAGCGCCGTCTTCCCGCAGCCCGAGGGTCCGAGCAAGAAGAACAGCTCGCCAGCGTGGATGTCCAGGTCGATGCCGTCCACCGCAAGGGTGGAGCCGAAGGCTTTGCGGAGTTGTCGGATGGTGATCGGAGTCATCAGGCAACAGCGTACCGGGCCAGGCAGCGCGGGTCACGGATAACGTCACGAAGAAGATAGCCGGCCGATGTAAGCGGCCTGATGAGCGCAGCCTTTTCCATCCCGGCGGTAACTGCCGAAACGTTCAGATTCCGCGAAGGTGCACGCGTTCGCGGCGTCGATCCGTTCGGGGGGCAAGCCCCCTTCGAGCAGTTGCCGCAATGAAAGAGCCCGGAGGTCCAGGTGCGGGCGGGGCCAGTCGTCGCGGCGCACGACACCGTGTTCGAAGCGTGAAGCCACCTCCTCGCCGACCTCGTACGCCGCAACGCCGATGCACGGGCCAATGGCGGCGACCATAGACGTCTCGTTCCCAAGCAAAGCAAGCGTTTTCAGCGCCGCGTCGATCACGCCCGCTTCCAACCCCCGCCAGCCCGCGTGGACTGCCGCAACCGCTTCGCCATCGGTTGTGGCCAGCAAGATGGGGACGCAGTCTGCGGTCCGCACGGCCACCAGTTCTCTAAGCTCGGTCGTCACGTGGGCGTCATGGCCATCGCAACGATCACGTCCCCGCGATTCCGGCGTCGTCACGCCTGCCCCGTGCACCTGCCGCCCCATCGCGATCGCGCGATCGTCGAGACGTGTATCCGCCAGCACTCCCCGCAAATCCTCGGCCGACTTCACACTCCAGCGTTTGCTTCCCGGCCCAATCGCCGTCGTAAAACCGTGCGGAACCCCGATCTTCTCGAGCTTCGGGCTCACGAGCGTCAACCAGCCGCCGGGATGGATACATTCACGCAGCACACCAGCAATCTACGATGCTGTCATGCCTTTCGCGATCACCGTGACAACCACGTTCTCCGCAGCCCACGCCCTCAAGTTGCCCGACGGCACATTCGAGCCGGTCCACGGACACGATTGGAAGGTCGAGGTCACCGTCGCCGCCAACGGCCTGGACGCGATGGACACCGTGATGGATTTTCATCCCTTGCAAGACAAGCTCGAAGCCCTCGTCAAACCCTGGCGGAACAACGACCTGAATCGCTGTGCCCCGTTCGCAGGTCCGTCGCCGGCGTTGCCCAAAGTCAATCCCTCGGCCGAGCGCGTCGCGGAACACGTCGGCGTTTCCATCGCGAAATCGTTACCCGACGCCGTCACGCTCGAATCCATCGCCGTTAAAGAATCCCCAGGTTGCGTCGCTCTTTACCGGCCCGGCCAACCCGCGTAGAACACACGCATGCCAAGAATCCATTTGCCGCCGGGCGTTCCGTTTCCCCTGGCCCGACGCGTCGGCTTGCTCCGATTGACCGCCACGTTCGCTGCGGTCGCCGCGTTGTTGTCCGGCTGCTCTTCTCAAGAACCCCCGCCGCCCCCGCCGCCGCCCTCGGTCGTTGTGCAGACGCCCGAGACCCGCGACGTGACGGCCTACTACCGCTACACCGGCAATATGTCTGCCGTCGAGGCCGTCGAGATCCGCGCCCGCGTCACCGGCGAGTTGATGAGCCAGCACTTCACGGCCAGCACCGACGTCGAACAAGGCGACCTGCTGTTCGTCATCGAGCCCGCGCCGTACGAAGCCGACGTCGCCGCCGCGCAGGCCACGCTCGAACAGGTTCAGGCCACGCTCGAACTCGCGGAGATCGAGCAAAAGCGCGTCGACGACGCCTTCAAGAAAAACGCCGCCACCGAGCGGGAACGCCTCCAAGCCAACGCGACCGTTAAACAGCGTCGGGCCGAGGTTGCCGCCGCCCAGGCCGGCCTCGACGACGCGAACATCCGGCTGGGTTACACGCAAGTCACCTCCCCCATCGCTGGCCGTGTCGACCGCAACCTTGTCGATATCGGCAACCTCGTGAGCGAAAGCGAAGCCACGTTGCTCACCACCGTGACGCAGCTCGATCCGATCCATGCCTACTTCGACGTTTCCGAACGCATCGTCCTCGAATACCTCGAGCGTGGCCGCAACGGCGGCGTCGGCCAGGAACCCGAGCCGCCGACGCTGGACCTCGCTCGGGCCAGCGACCCCGACGGGCTTTTCCCCTTCTCCGGCGTCGTCGATTTTGTTGCTCCCCGCGTCGATAACCAGACCGGCACGATCCAGGTTCGTGGCATCTTCGAAAATGCCGACGCCCAACTGTTCCCCGGCCTCTTCGTCCGTGTACGCGCTCCTTACGAAACCTTGAGAAACGCCATCGTCATCCCCCAAGGCGCGGTGAGCACGGACCTGTCCGGCTCGCTCGTCCTCGTGGTCGGCGAAGATGACATTGTCGAACGGCGAACCATCAAGCTTGGGGAACCCAACGACGACGGCACCGTCACCGTGCTTGACGGCTTGGAAGGCAGCGAGCGCATCATCGTGGAAGGCATCCAGAAAGCCCGACCCGGTCGCCCGGTCACCGTCAAAGCGACCTCGCCCGCCGCCGCCCCGGACTCCGAAACGCCGACGCCGACCGAGCCCGCACCCGAAGCGGAGAACGAATAACCATGTCGCGCTTCTTTATCGACCGCCCGGTCTTCGCGACCGTCGTCGCGATGATCATGATGCTCATCGGCGGTATCTCCGTGTTCCTACTGCCCATCGAGCAGTACCCCGAGATCGCCCCGCCCGTCGTGCAAGTCAGCGCGAGTTATCCCGGGGCCGACGCCCAGACCCTTGTGGATACGGTCACCGCGCCGCTCGAGCAGGAAATCAACGGCGTCGAGGGCATGATCTACATGAAGTCGACCTCGACCTCGCAGGGCACGGTCACGATCGACGTCACCTTCGAACTCGGCACCGACCCCGACCTCGCCTCGGTCTACACCCAGAACCGCGTCGCCATCGCCGAACCTCGCCTGCCCGAAGAAGTCACCCGTCAAGGCGTGCAAACCAAAAAACGTTCGACCAGCCTGCTCATGGTCATCTCGGTGAAGGCCGCCGAGGACGAAGCCGGCAACCCAATCAATCCCGAGGTCGACGACCTGTACCTCAGCAATTACGTCGAAGTCTTTATCAAGGATCGGCTGGCCCGCGTGGCCGGCGTCGGCGAGGTGTTCATCTTCGGCGGCAAGCCGTTCTCCATGCGGGTCTGGATCGACCCCGACAAGCTCGCCGCCCGCGACCTCACCACCACCGACCTGCTCAATGCCTTACGGGCCCAGAACGTCCAGGTCTCCGGCGGACAGGTCGGTCAGGAGCCCGCAACCACCGAATCCGGCTTCCAACTCACCGTCACCACGCAAGGCCGGCTCAGCACCGCCGAAGAATTCGCCAACATCGTCGTCAAAGTCGGCGAAGATCAGCGCGTCGTCCGCGTCGGCGACGTGGCCCGCGTCGAACTCTCCGCCCAGGACTACGCGTGGGATTCCGAAATCAACGGCAAGCCCGCCGCGACCCTGGGCATCTATCAGTTGCCCGGGTCCAATGCCGTGACCGTCGCGAACGGCGTCCGCGCCGCACTAATGGAAGCCTCGGCCGACTTCCCCGAAGACATCGACTATCAAGTCACGTTTGACTTCACCGATTTTGTCCGCGCGTCAATCGCCGAAGTCGTCACAACGTTATTCATCGCCGTGCTGCTCGTCTTCCTCGTGACGTTCCTATTTCTCCAGGACTGGCGGGCGACGCTCATCCCGTCGGTCACGATCCCCGTCTCGCTGCTGGCGACTTTCGGCGTCCTGCTCGCTGCGGGCTTCTCGCTGAATATGCTCACGCTCTTCGGCATCATCCTGGCCATCGGCATCGTTGTCGACGACGCGATCGTCGTCGTCGAGAACACCGCCCGCAACATCGACGAGAAAGGCCTAGACCCCAAAGAAGCCGCCCGCCAAGCCATGGACGAAGTCAGCGGCGCGCTCGTCGCCACCACGCTCGTCGTCCTCGCGGTGTTTATCCCCGCGGCCCTGCTCGGCGGGCTCACCGGCGTGCTCTACCAACAGTTCGCCGTCACCATCGCCGTGGCCACCTGCTTCTCCACCATCAATGCACTCACGCTCAGCCCCGCGCTTTGCGGCCTCCTGCTACGGCCTTCTAAGGAAAAACGCTTCTTCCTGTTCCGTGGCTTCAACGCACTGCTCGACCAGACCCGCACCGGCTATCTCTGGCTCGTCGGCAAAGCCCTACGGATGAGCGTGGTCGTGCTGCTTCTGTTCGCCGGCGTCGTGGCGGGCACCGTCGTTCTCCAACGCGTCACGCCCACCGGCTTCATCCCGCCCGACGACATGGGCTACTTCTTCATCAACGCCCAGCTCCCCGACGCCGCCAAGCTCGCCCGCAGCCGCAACGCCATGAATCAGGCCGAGCAGATCATCCTCGACACGCCCGGCGTCACCGACGTCGTCACCGTCAACGGCTACTCCCTCCTCGCCGGGGCCCAAGCCCCGAGCAACGCCTTCGGCGTCGTCATCCTCGACGACTGGGACCGGCGCCCACACGTCAACCAAATCCTCGGGCAGATCGGCGCGGAACTCGCGCAGATCCCCGAAGGCATCCTCTTCCCCTTCCCCCCGCCCCCGATCCAAGGCCTGGGCACCTCGGGCGGCTTCGCGTACGAGCTCCAGGACCGCGGCGGCGCCGGCGTCGAAGCGCTGCAAGACACCGCCGACGACTTGATCGCCCAGGCTTCCGCCGACCCGCAGCTTACGCAGATGTTCACCGGCTTCCGTGCCCGCGTGCCGCAACTGTTCGTGGATCTCGATCGCGTCAAGGCGCAGCGCCTCGGCGTCCCGCTCGCGACCGTTTTCGACACCATGGCCACGAACCTTGGCGGTAGCTACGTCAACGACTTCAACTATTTCGGCCGGGTGTACCGCGTCTACGCCCAGGCCGAGCCACGCTTCCGCGCCAACGCCGGCGACATCCTGCAACTCAAGGTTCGCAATGGTGCCGGCGACACGCTCCCGCTCGACGCCATCGCGCGGGTCGAAACCGACCTGGGCCCGCCGGTCGTCAACCGCTTCAACCTCTACCCCTCCGCGTCGATCACCGGCCAAGCGATCCCCGGGGTGTCGTCAAGCGTCGCGATCGACGCGATGCAACGGCTTTCCGAGCGTGTCCTACCCGCCGGATTCGGATACGAATGGAGCGGCCAAACCTATCAGGAACTCGAAGCGGGCAGCCAAGCGTCGGTCGCGTTCCTGCTGGGCTTTGTGGTCGTCTTCCTCGTACTCGCGGCGCAATACGAAAGCTGGACCACACCGATCACGATCCTATTGACCGTGCCGCTGGGCGTCTTTGGCGCGCTGCTGGGTGTCAACGCGCTCGGGCTCGACAGCAACATCTACACGCAGGTCGGCTTCATCCTGCTGATCTCGCTGGTGGCCAAGAACGCGATCCTGATCGTGGAATTCGCCCGTGAACTCCGCACGAAACGCGGCATGTCCGCGTGCGACGCCGCCGCAGAATCCGCCAAGCTGCGCTTCCGCCCGATCCTGATGACCGCGTTTTCGTTCGTCCTCAGCACGTTCCCGTTAGTCATCGCCACCGGCGCGGGCGCGGCGAGCAGGCGATCGCTGGGCACGGCCGTGTTCTTCGGCATGCTGCTAGCGACCATCGTGGGCCTACTGCTGACCCCCAGCTTCTACGCGATGATCGAGAACGTTCGCGACCGTGTCATGGGTCAAGCCAAAGCCGTGCCGTCTTCTGTCAACACCGAAGCCTCGTGAAAAAGCCTTTCGTTGCCAAGTGCTTTCAGAGCGACGAATGAACGCGCGTAAGCACAGCATCACTGACTGACCATGAAGACGCTCCCGACGCGCGAAAGAGTGAAACCCGCTGCACCGCGACGGCCCCGCCAACCTGCACATGGATGTTGACCGTGGCCGACTCGGTGTCTGCCGGCCGGATTCCGCTTAGAGCGTTGCCAATTTCCAAGACGGTAAACGTCAGTTCCACCGAAACGTCGCGGCCCGCCTTCAGCGCTTCGGGCAAGGCCAAAGCAACCTCGCCCTGATCCGTTTCCCGGGCCGCCAACACGTCCGGGGCCGCGTCCGCTCCGATCCTTAGCAGCTCCACCGCCTGCGCAACTTCGCCCGCGGCTCGGGTCCGCTGTAAGTCCATCCGCACCAGCACCGTCACGGAGCCGATCGCCACGGCGCACAGCCCCAGCGTCGCAACCGCGATCACCGACCCCATCCCCCGCTCGTTTCGACGGAGACGGCGTATCATCGATTCCCCTCGTCATGCGGGTTCAACCGAATCCGCTCCGAAGCAAACCACCAGCACGCGTCCTCCAAAGCGAGGCCCAACGCATCGCGCCCACGAGACTGCCATTGTGGGCGTGCCGTCAACGGAGGCAACGCAAAGACGCGGGCCTCCCCGTCGGCAACACGCCGCAACTGCCAACGGGGCGTCTCATCGCCGGAGCCTTCCGCGGACTCAACCGACCAGCGCACCGCTTGACGATCACCCAGGGCAATAGTGACCGCATCTTCAGAAGCCACCGTCAGCTTTTCGGCCGACCACACGTCTTCGCGTATCGCTCGCAGCACCTCCGACACCCGATCCTGCGACCACGCCGCGTCATGCACATCGCCCTGAATCACAACCGAAGTCACCATCACCCGGCCAAACAGCGTCATCACCACCGCCATGAGTGACACCGCGACGAGCATCTCCAGTATCGAATATCCATTCGTGGGTCGCTTCATGGCAGAACCTCCGTGGCGTCTGCGGCTCGCTTCACGAATAACGATTGCCTTCCGCTTCGGGTTGCGGTCCATAGTTCAATCCAGCCGTCGTCGTGTTCCTGGGCGAGCACTCCGAAATCTGTAACGCCAGCATCAGGTGGAAGCTCCGAGTGAACCGGCGGCTTTTCACCATCCTGCTCGAAACGCAACCGCCCCGCCCGCCAATCGATCGCCGCCGCCTCCAACGCCCGGACCGCCGCCCGCTGGTCTGACAGCGTCTCGGACAGCTTCCGGTGTTGCGTCAGCGCCGTGACCAGCGCCGCCAGCATCGCACTAAGCAGCACCAGCCCGATCAGCGCGTCCAGAATGACCAGACCGCGCGGTTGACGGCATCTTCGACGCATCATCGCACCGTCCATTCCGGCGTCATCGCCTCGATCAACACCACCAGCGGCGCGAACATCGCGTAACTGATCCAGCCCACGAGCCCACCCAGAAGCACCACGACCATCGGAAGCACCATGCTGCGTAACGCGGCCGCGGCCCGCTGACGCGCCGCGTCGTGCCGGGTCGCCAAAAACTGCGCCGCGTCCTGCAAATCAGACCGTAGATCCTGCAAGGCGAGAACCCGCCGATCGGCTTGGGGCAAGCACGCCTTCCGCGCCGCCGTCTGGGCCGAGGCTCCCGAAGCCACCGCCCGGCCAAACCGTGTCCAACGCCGTTCGACCCGACGGTCCGCCGCCGCGACACCCGCCACGCCCGCCGCTTCCTGCAGCGTCGCCCCGGCCTGTAATGACGATGCCATGGCCGCGTAACTCCGCGCCCACGCCCCCCGATGCAGCGGCATCCCCAACACCGGTAAAGCCCCCGCCCAACCCCGAAGGACCGACGCCGCGCCACGGCCCATCGATCCCCCGCTCGTCCCGCACATCCGCAGCGAGGCACCCAACGTCAGCGCGACCGTCATCAAACCGATCAATAACAGCAGCACCGGGATCGCGCCCACGCCCCCGTGTCTTTCATAGGCACCACCGCCAAACACTCTAAAAGTCATCCGCGTCGCCCAAGGCATCGCGGTGCCGAAATCATCAAAAATCTCGATGAACTTTGGAAAAATAATCAACGTCATGAAGGAAACCATGGCCAGCGTCGTTGCCGTCACGGTCATGCCGTACGCCACACCCATCCAGGTCGCCGCCCCGCCCGAGCCGTCGCCCCGCATCGCGTCCAGGTCATCGCGCCGCAAACCGCTTAACGTCTCGGGGAGCCGACCCGTGCGTTCGCCCGCCACCACCACCGCACGTTGCGCCGCCGGCAACTCCGGCACCCATTGCTCCAGCCCCGCGCCGATCCCGCCGCCATCTTCCACCCAGCCCGCCAGACGGTTCAGCTTCGTCCGCATCGCCCGCCCCTCGCCCAACGCCGCCGCCCGCAACACCCCGGGAATCGGCAGATGCTGCCGCGTCGCCTGATCCAACACCGACAGCACCGTGAACCCACGCCGACGACGACGCAGCCAAGCCGCGTGCCCCACCAACACCACCAGCATCATCGCCACCAAAGGCGACATGACGCCCAGCAGCGGCGTGATGATCCCCAGCATCATCGTCACCGGCACGAACACCACCAGCCCCACCACCGACCAGCCCAACCAACCCAGCAGCCAACTCAACGCCTGCCCGTACGGATTCCCTTCCCGCCCGAGCATCTGCACGAACCACGCAAAGCCCCCAACGCCCGCGAGCGCCACGAGGCTTCCAATCATCAATCGCTGAATCAGAGGATCGTTCATCGCGCGATTCCAAACCGTTCACATCAAAGACGACATCAGTTTCACGAGCGGCAGAAACATCGCCAGCACCGTCAGCCCCAGCACCAAAGCCAGGACCACGAGCATCACCGGGGCCAAGATCGCCTGCAACGCGCCCAGCCGAAGCTCGGCGTGCTGCGTGTACATCGCCGCGAGGTTCTCCAGCATCGCCGGCAGATCGGCGTGCTCCGAAGCCAGCTGAATCGAAGCCGGCACCGAGGCCGGCACGACCTCCAGACGAAGCGCCCCGCCTTGGTGTCCATCGCCGGCACCGCTCAACGGCTCGCCCCGCTCCAACGCCTCCGCCATCACGTCGGCGTCCGCTCGTAGCGCCAGCGAAGGCGACGCGTCCCCCGCCAGCCGCAAAGCCCCGGGCAGGTCCAGCCCCGCGTCGGCCCCAAGGTGCAGCATCCCGCACCAACGCCCCAGCATGCTCCGACTCAGCGCCGGCCCCACCAACGGCAACCGCAACAACAACCGCTGCCGACCCAACACCGCCCACCCCAACCGGTCCATCATCCACCACGCCACCGGTACACCCACCGCCAACGCCGCGACCACGATCGCCGCCGGCATCGCCCACTTCGCCGCCGCCAACAACCCCAGCGTCAGCGACGGCAACTCCGTCCCAAAATCTTCGTAGAGCTCGCTGAACTGCGGCGCTAGCCACTGCGACCACATCAAAATCAATCCCATCGTCAACACCAGCACCACCAACGGATACGCCAGCGCCCGCCACAACGCCAGCCGCAGCCGGTCCACCCGGCCAAGATGCTCACCCAGATTCAGCAACACCCCCGGCAGCCGACCGGTCCGCACGCCCACCTCCACCAGCTGCGCATACAACGGCGGAAACGCGCCGCGATGCCGATCGAACGCCTCCGCCAAATCCGCGCCGCCTTCCAACTCGTCCGCCACCGCCCCGATCGACCGCGACAATCGACCACGCCGCACATCGCTCGCGATCAACCGCAGCCCCGAAGCCACCGGCATCCCCGCCTCGGTCAACTGAATCAACTGCTGATTAAACGCCGCAAAATCCAATGCCCCCAACCGCCGATGCCGCGAACGATCCGACACCGCCTCGCCACCTTCACCTTCAAGCCTTTCCAAAGACAACACCGACAACCCCGCCGCCGTCAAGGTCGCCCGCGCCGCCTCCGCATTCGCCGCACGCAGCGTCCCTTCCATATGAAGCGATGGCGCGGCCGCCCCACCATCTCCCCCCACCTGCACCACATACGCAAACCGAGGTGTCGGCGAGGAGGCTTCCGCTTCGGCTCCGGCTCCGGATGGATTCATCTCGACGTTCATGAGAACTCCTTACCTCTCAGACGGCCGAACCCCAAGCGCGATTCAACCCGCGCTCTTGGCCAATGCCGCATCGCCTTCCACCACCAACCCCAACGCCCGCCTCACCTCCGCCGCATCCGTCACGCCATCACGCACCAAACGCGTAACCGACGCCTCAAGCGTTTCGTACCCCGCCTGCTTCTCTAGCACCGCCTCCAACCCGTCCCCCCGGACCCCGTCCACCAACGCCGCCCGCAACCCCGCGTCCATCGCCGCAAAACTCCCCACCGCCACCCGACCCGCATACCCCCCCTGTCCATCGCACTTCCGCACCAGCCGCAGCGCCGCCACCCCGCTCACCGCCGCCGCCAACTGATACCCCGGCACGCCCATCTCCAACAACCGCATCAACGCCCCCGCCGCCGACCCCGCGTGCAGCGTCGTCACCAACCGATGCCCAGTCAGCGCCGCCTCCGCCGCCACGGTCGCCGTCGCCGCGTCCCGCACCTCACCCAACGCCAACACCTGCGGGTCCTGGCGAAGCAAACTCCGCAGCGCCCGCTCATACGTCAGCTCCCCGAACGGCCGAACCTCCACCTGCGTCACCCCCAACACGTCCCGCTCAATCGGGTCCTCCAAACTCACCACACTTAAGCCCCCTACGCCCGACAACTCCCGCAACACCGCGTAGGTCGCCGTCGTTTTCCCCGAACCCGCCGGCCCACAAAGAACCAACATCCCACCCCCGGAAGCCGAACAGCCTCCCGTCACAAAACGCTCCAGCCCGTTGCGCACCGCCCCCGGCAACCCCAACCCCGCGATATTCATCTCGCTCGAAAGCCCCATCGCCGGCAACCGCACCACCGCCCGCAACCCGTGATTCGTCGGCATCACCGACACCCGGACCTCGGTCCCTTCCACCTCCCCCCGCCCCTCCTGCGGCACGTCCAACCGATACGAAAGCAACCCCGCCACCACCATCCAACGATTCACCAACCCCCTCCCGCCGGAAGCCGAAACCATGTCCAAATGTTCCAACACCCCATCGATCCGCAGTCGAACCACCATCCCCGCCCCCGTCGGCTCTAAATGAATATCCGACGCCTCGCGCCTCACCGCTTCACGAACCAACCACCCCACCCCCGCCGGCGCATCCATCGCCGAAAGCTTCAAACGACACTCAGACTCGTCGGGGCCACGCCTCATCACCGGAGGGACGCATCCTACCCCCGCCCGATTCATCCCTCACCCACCCCGTCTCATCACCAACCGCTCACCGACCTCGCTACACCCGTTTTGGCGCCCATGACCGCCATTTTCAACAGAATCGCCGGTTACTCCGAAAAGATGCGGCCGTTGACAAGAAGCAACACGCCGGAATCGTCAGAGAACCAGATAAGTTCGAATCAGAACGCGTGAAATGCTTGAAGGAACCCCGAACGTTCTTTTCAGAACGTGACCGTTTGTTAAAAGATATTGGTGTGTTCGGATGAGTTTCTTGACGTTCCCGAGAAGGACGCGTGGAGGACTTGAAAGAACATCCACATCTTGATGGACGAAGCCGCTCAAACCGCGCGTCGTAGCCAGAGGCTCCCCTTGACGCCCCCGTAAAGTGCTTGGTTCAAAGTCACGGCCGATCCTGCTCATCACCCGGCGAACACGGCCGTCCGCGTCAACGTATTTTACGCATGCACGCTGCCATCAATTCGGGGAATGAGGGACATGCCGGACGCATTTGAACAAATTCACGAGCACCTTAAGGCGGGACGAATCGACGAGGCACTCCGAGTTGCCGAGCGCGCGGTGCGCGATGCACCGAACGATCCTGAATTGCGTCACGCCAAAGGCACGGCACTTTTCATGCTGGAAAAGCACTCAGAAGCGTTGCCTGAATTCGAGATGGCGATCCAGGGTGACCCGCATTGGGCAGAGCCGTTGGTGGGACGTGGAATGGCCTTGGACCAATGTGGGGAGTTGGACGAAGCCTTGACTTGCTTCGACGCGGCACTCCAACTCGATCCTAATTCTGGTTCGGCTTACAGAGGTCGAGCCAGTGTTTTATTGCGTCAGAAACGCTTGGACGATGCGCTTTTAGCCATCAAGGAAGCGATCCGTCTACTGCCGCAGGATGCCGTCTCTCATCATGTACACGGCCAAATACTTGAAAGTCAGAACCAAAATCACGAAGCGCTACGCGCTTACGAACGCGTGATCGAGATGCTACCCAACTACGCGGATGCTCACCATCGCCGCGGATGTATCTTCGAGAAACAAAAGAAATTTAGTCAGGCCATGTCGGCATACGACGACGCGATTGCTGCGAATCCCCAACATGCTTTAGCGCACCACGGTCGGGGCAATATCTTCCATGAACTCGAAGACTGGGAGGCGGCGTTAAACGCCTACGACCGGGCAATCGCTTTGGATCCAGAGTCGGTCCACGCGCATCACGGCAGGGGCAACGTCTTTGAAGAACTCGAAGACTGGGACGCGGCGTTGGAGGCCTACGACCGGGCGATCGCTTTGGATTCGAAATTCGCGGACTCATACCTTGGGCGTAGCGTTGTGTTTTATCGCCTTAAAGACTGGGACGCCGCGCTGGATGCGCTCAACCAAGCGATCACTCTGAATCCGGCATTCGTGGAAGCGCATTTCGGTCGCGGCAACGTCTTTGATATGCTCGGTAACAGGAAATCCGCATTGGAAGCGTTCGATCAGGCGATTGCGTTAGATGCGGAACATGCAGGTGCCCATAATGGCAAGGGCAATATTTATTTCCAGCTCAAGGACTGGGACGCAGCGTTGACCGCCTACGGCCGGGCGATCGCTTTGGAACCGGAACTTGCGACCCCGCATAACGGTCGGGGTAACGTCCTTGTTCGTCTCAAAGACTGGAACGCGGCATTGGACGCTTTCGACCGGGCGATCGCTTTGGATTCAAAATACGCGTCCCCGCATCATGGCCGAGGAAACGTCTTGATTCATCTTCAAGACTGGGACGCGGCGTTGGATGCCTACGACCGGGCGATCGATTTGGATCCAGAATCTGCGCACCCGCACCATGGCAGGGGCAATGTTTTTTTCAAACTCAAAAACTGGGACGCAGCGTTGGATGGCTACGACCGGGCGATCACTTTGAATCCACAATTTGCGGCGCCGCATAATGGTCGAGGCAACGTTCTTTTTCATCTCAAAGATTGGGACGCGGCATTGAACGCTTTCGACCGGGCGATCGCTTTGGATTCTGAAGATGCGTTCCCGCACAATGGCAGGGGCAATGTCTTTTTTCAACTCAAAAACTGGGACGCGGCGTTAGACGCCTACGACCGAGCGATCGCTTTGGATCCCCATCAATATCGGTTCTGGGTATCACTTGCCATCTTGTTCGGAGAACGGCCCGAGTTTTGTTTCAACCGCCCGGAACAAACGGCCACCACCTGCTCGGCGCATGCAGCGTTTTTAATACACCATCAAAAAATCACGCTCCGTGGATCTGATAGCGAAGAATTCTTTCGGCACCTCTGTCAGTGGGGCTGCGAAGCAACGGCGGAACGGCTTTGGCTCACCGGACAGTTACAAACCCCATCTCACGCGGCAATGAGAAGCCTGCCCTCGGCGGGTCGCTTCTCGCGCGTGTTACTGGATCTCGCGGCGGCCGGCGATTTCAATCCTTCTTCCAACGCAGAGCGGTTTCGAAACGCGCAGCGCCTGATGCTTGCTGGAGACGCGGTGTTTGCGCGATCTCAGCTGCAAAGAATCGTGGCGGAGGATCACGACGATATACGCGGGCGGTGGTATCTGCTGCGTTCCGAGCGCGCGACGCTGGGTTTACGACAAGAAGACCTTGAGACGGCGGCAAACGTAGCTCGCAAGACCGGGGAGGCAATAACCGCGACCGATCAACAGCGACGATACGCAGCAGGAATTTTACTTGAAGCTGGTGACATCGCTGGGGCGAACCAAATTATGTCCACGGTCCGGGAACAGGACATATTGAACATATATACGCGATGGCGCGTCCATCGCCAAGG
>JBCCDN010000013.1:0-33562 GCA_039030755.1 Planctomycetota bacterium
AAGAAACTATTTTCTATTTGGATTCGAGATTCTTATTGCTTAAAATATAGGGATTTCATTCATAATTTATGATGCATTGCCAAATCTAGTCTTATTTAGAAACTATTTACTAACCGACACCCAACTTTTTGCGAGACACTGGAATGTGCCCCTTGAACCGCCTTGGCCTCGTAGTATCGATCGCGCTAGCCATCGCGGCCTCTGGTGCATCGCGAGCATCGGAAGCCAGCGTCACACCGCCACCGGCTGTGACCGCCGCCGAGCTTGAGGCTGCACTCTGGGGGGAACTGGACGCATGGTTCCCAGCCTGCATCGATCGAGCGCACGGCGGATTCACGGCCGGCTTCGACGCGCGATGGAAGCCACTGCCCGACCAAACCAAAGCCCTGGTATTCCAAGCGCGAATGACGTGGGTCGCCGCCGAGGTCGCGCTACGACGCCCGGAGCAACGTGATCGCTTTGAGGCCTACGCGCGGCACGGCCTGGCTTTCCTTGAGCAAACGATGTGGGATCCGGAACACGGCGGACTTTTCTGGCAGCTATCGCTTAACGGCGAACCTGTCCCACCAACCGGGCAACACAAACACGCCTACGGCATGAGCTTCGTGATCTACGCCGCAGCCAACGTCTACCGGTTGACCGGCGACCCGGCGGCGCTTGATTTGGCGAGGCGAACTTACGAATGGCTCGAAACGCACGCGGCGGACCATTGCCACGGCGGCTACATCGAAGCCATGGACATCACCGGGGCCGCGCTTCCAGCACGTCGAGACGAGACCGGGCGATGGGCTCACGACGTGATCGGCACGGCGTACGGCTTTAAGTCGATGAACACCCACATCCACCTGCTCGAAGCGTACACCGCGTTCTATCGCGTCTGGCCGGATGAAAGCTTGGGCACCCGACTCGCGTCGCTTATCGAAATCGTGACGGAACGCCTTTACGTCGAACCCGGCTGTCTTCACCTCTATGTCACCGCCGACTGGCGGCCCGTGCCCGATCACGATTCGTTCGGCCACGACGTCGAAACGACCTACCTGCTGCTTGAGGCCAGTGAACTGCTCGGGCACGACGCGGCCGAAAAGGTTTGGCCTAAGGCCAAAGCCCTGACCGACCACGCCTTGGACTACGGCTTCGATCGACAACGAGGGGGACTTTATTACGCGGGTTCAGCCTTCCACGAGCCGACCGACACGACCAAGGTCTGGTGGGTACAGGCGGAAGCACTAAATGCTTTCCAGCTGCTCAGTGTCAAGCACCCGGAACAGCCACGTTACGCGAAGGCCTTTGCTCAAGCTTGGCGATTCACAGCCGACAACTTGCTCGATCCCCAAAACGGTGGTTGGTGGACCGCAACGGATGCCACAGGCGAACGAACCGGCGATGCCCGGAAAGGCACCGCCTGGAAGTCGGCGTACCACACGGCCCGAGCGTTGCTGGAAATCACCGACCGCATGACCCGCCCGTCAACGGCAAAGAATTTGAACGCCACGGCACCCTGAAGAGAGTATTTTTTAAAATCAATTCTGTTTTCTTCGGGCATTCTTCTGAAACCCCGGGATTTCTCGGCGAAAAAAAATGGATTTCGCCGATTTTTTGGGTTGACAGCCGATTTTGATCGTATATTTTAGAAACGATTCTAATTTCTGACGTTTGTCTGATTCCTTTCTTCACGTGATTCCGCCAACCGCACAGGGTCTTTCCTTGACTTCCACGATCTCTCAAGTCGCCGAGCAAGCGGGCGTGTCCATCGGCACCGTCTCCCGGGTGCTCAACGGCAAAAACAAAGAGAATCGCCCCTCCGCGGTGAAGCGTGCAGCGAAAATCAGAAAAATTGCGGCCGAGATCGGCTACCGCCCCAACACCGCCGCGCGGGCCGCCCGCAGCGGCGCTTTCGGCGCTTTCGGGCTTCTGGCGTGCAGCGATCCGCTCTCCGAGTCGCTGGACCTCGGTTTGATTCACGGGATTCAGTCTGGGCTTGGTCGTGGCGGAGAGCGCCTGCTCATGAGCGAGTTGCCGCCAACCGGCTTCCAGAACGCAGACACCATCCCTCAGATCCTGACCGAAAACTCCGTTGATGGATTGATCGTCAGCTATGTGGGCGAACTGCCCGAGTCGTGGTCGCAGATGATCGAAAGCGGTGCCGCCCCGCACATCTGGCTCAACACCAAGGCCCCGAAAAACTGCGTCTATCCCGACGACTTTCAGGCCGCCCGCGACGCGACCCGCTATCTCGTGTCTTTAGGGCACGAACGCCTCGCTTTCCTCTCGCAACACGAACACGAAGTCACCGGATTCCGCCACTACAGCGTCTTTGACCGACGCGATGGCTTCCTCGCCGCGCTGGATGACGCGGGGCTTAAGCCGCTGGCCGTTGAAGTCACCGGCGGTTTTGTCTTTGGGCACGGCGCTGAGACCGTCACCCGCATTCTCAAGCAGCCGGAGCGTCCGACCGCCCTGGTGTGCTACGAAAAACACGAAGCCGTCCTCGCCTGGGTTGCCGCCACGGCGTTGGGGCTCCGGATCCCCGAAGATCTTTCGATCATCGCCTTTCACCCGGACATGCTCCGCAAGCAGACCGGCCTGCCGATCCGCACGGTGGTGGTGCCCTTCGCGACGATCGGTCAAGTCGCTGTCGAAATGCTGCGGGCCGCCACCCGGACCCGGGACCGGGTGCTGCCCGCGCGTGCGATTCCCTACTCCATGGATGACAGCCGTAGCTGCGCCCCCCCGCTGTCCCCTGCGGATGGCTCTTGATCGGGTTTCGTAATCCCGTCCGTCGTCTCGTATCTGCTTTTCGTTTCCGTTTGTTCCCATTTCTTTTAGGAGGAATCCATCATGCGTAAGAGCCCGCTTCTCGCCCTGGTCCCCGTGACCGCTCTCGCCCTCGCGTCCAGCGCGCAGGGGCAATTGCTTTTTGACTTCGAAGACGGCGTCCAAGGCTGGCAGCCCGCCGGCTTCGGCAACGGCACCGAGTTTGTCGAACTGAGCACCAACGGTGCGACCGAGGGCAGCTCGCAGGCCATCGGCTTTGGCCACGACGGTGGTGGCTTTTCGTGGAGCGGAACTTGGGTGCACGCGCTCGACGTCGAGAACCCCGATCCCGAAAAGGATGCCACCTTCCAACTGATCAGCGACGCCTTGGCCGACCCGACCGGCAAGACGATCGACTTCGACATCACCTGGGTCAGCCAAGACCTCGAAACGTATGTGAACTTCGCCAACCTCACGTTCGTCTTGCAGGACGACAACGGCTTCCACCAGATCGATGGCATAGCCCTGGCGGATGCCAACACCTTGGACACCACGATCGAGATGAGCCTAGCGCTTGACTCGGGGCCGCTCGCCAACGCGGGCCCGAATTCGAGCTTCTATCGCATCTTGTTCGCGATTAACACCGACGCCGGCCGCGGCAGCAGCACCGTCTACATGGACAACATGGAGATCGTCCCAGAGCCCGCGACCGCCGCGCTGTTAGGCCTGGGCGGCTTGGCGATGCTCCGCCGTCGTTCGGCCTGATTCCGAGCAGAGCCGCCGTTCCCCGGCGGACCGACGCCGAAGCGTCATCTCGATTCTCAAGCCCCGGTCGGCCAAACCCGGCCAGGGCCCTTCCCGCTTCCGCAAAGCAAACGGCCATCCGTGCCCCGTCGAATCACTCGTTCCGGCCCCGAAGGAGCCCATCATGAAAACCTCTCGGTCTTCCGCCTTTACCCTCATCGAACTGCTCGTGGTCATCTCGATTATCGCACTGCTCATCGGCCTGCTGTTGCCGGCCCTAGGGGCCGCCCGCCAGACCGCTCGCCAAACCCAGGACATGTCCAACCTCCGCCAGTGGGTCATCGCCAACACCACCTGGGCGGTTGATCACAAGGGCGTCTTGCCCGTAGGCACCGCACCGGGCAACAACACCTCGACGATCGATGAAGTCCGCAGCAACGCGCTTTTCAACGGGTGGTACTTCTATGAGGTCGCGCGTGATCTTTACGAGCAGGGCATGCCTGTCGAATCCATGGGGTGCAACGCATACGAGCCGAATGTAATCCCCGAGGACTTCGAAACCGACGATCCGAATTATGTCGCTGACGACAACCGGCCCGTGAATCGGACCAAGAACGAGGTCTGGCTGCACTGGAATTGGTACGGCGGATTCAAGCAACAGGCTGCCCGACAAACCGACGTCGCTACCGGCGAGGTGATGACCTTTCCGTACTCGCTTGAAAACAAAGCCAGCACCGAAACGCTCACCACCTGCAGCCACGGCTTCAGTAACCAGAACTGGGCAAGCTGGCTTCCGCACATCGGGACCGGCAACGACGCCATTTACCGTGGCAACGGCGATTTCAAATACCAACCCCGCAGCCGGAATGGCGAAATCGATTGGAGCCGGTTACCTCGCGAAAAAACGCCGCTGGGCATCGCCACCGGCTATCGCGACGGGTCGGTCTCCTGGAACGATCTCAAAGAAATGGGAGCGTTCCACCCCGAATTGGATAACCGCAACGTTTTTGCTTACGACGACGACCGCTAAGACCATCGCCTGATCGCGACCCGACTCATGATTTCTGCATCGACTCCAACTCGATACGCCGCGTGCTGTGCGTCGCTGGTGCTTGCGGCACCGGTCTCCGCGACGGACCCCACGGCTTACGACCCGGGGGCCGACCCGGGCATGGGGTTCAACCTCGTCTCGTGGTGGAACTTCGGCAGCATCGGGGCCAACGTATGGGAAACCGCGGTGCAGGAGGTGTACGACGCGGGCTTCGACGAGGTGTCGCTCAGCCCGGTGAGGTATCTCGACACGAGCACCGGATCGATCGCAACCTCTAGCCAGCGTGGGGCCGAACTCGCCCACGTCGAGGCCGGCGTCGTCCGCGCCAAGCAGTTGGGCATGACCGTGACGGTCAACCCGTTCGTGGAATTCGCCGACTCGTTCGATTGGCGTGGGACGTGGGACCCGACGCCCAGCTCGTCGGTGTCCAACACGTTCTGGGCCGACTACCAGAGCTACATCAACGAGGTCGCGGTCATGGCCGAGGCCAACGGGGCCGACAGCCTGAACGTCGGCACCGAGCTTCGGGCCTTGACCCGCAACCCGGGCAACAACGAACGCTGGCACAGTCTGATCGACTCGGCCGACCGCCGCTTCAGCGGCCAACTCGGCTATGCCGCGAACTGGGACAACTTCGACAATGCGAACCTGGCGGAGGCGATCTGGGATCACGACGCGATCGATTACCTCGGCATCGACGCTTACTTCCCGATCGTCACCGAAAGCGAGGCCGACGCCTCAGGGGCTTATCCCAACGAAGACTTCATCGGCATCGTCGAGGACAACTGGAACGAATTGATCGATGGCCGGATCTTGCCTTTCGTCAACGCGCGACAGGACGGCGAGGGGTTGCCGGTGGTCTTCACGGAATACGGCCTGCGTCCCTCCAACCGTGCGACCGTGCAGCACGGCGCAGTGCAGGGCAACACCGTGGACACCGACGAACAGATCATGGGCTTCGACGGCCTGCTGCGTGCCCTCGATGGACGCCAGGAAGACGGCGACATCCTCGGGATGCACATCTGGCAATGGGGTATGGAAGGATCGAACGGCAGCATCTGGAACATGGACGACGATCTGCCCGCCAATCAGCCCAACAATGTCGCCGCGACGCAATGGCTGGCAGATTTCGTCAGCAACCCCGCGTTCGAATTTTCCGGCGACTACAACGGCGATGGCTTCGTGGGTCAGAGCGACCTAAACCTCGTGCTATTGAACTGGGGCTTGGACACCGACACGCGGGGCGTACCTAGAGCTTGGCGAAACGATGCACCGCAAGGGGTGATCGGACAAGCCGAACTTAACGGCGTGCTGATGAACTGGGGCAGCCCGACCGCCCCTTCGTTCATGACGGAATCGATCCCCGAGCCGAGCTTGACGGGGCTGCTTCTAGCCGGAGCCTTCGGAGCGAACCAACGGCGTCGTGGCCGTACCCACTCCGCTCTAACCGGGCCGCGTCTCAATCCGCAGCGCAACACGATAAGCAGAAATCACTAACCGTTTAGCCCACTTGCCGCTGGGCTTGAGTCAACGCCCAAAGACCACCGTTCGATTCACTGTCTACCGATTGTTTCCAATTGATTCATCTGTTCAAAGGAGGTTGTTGTGACATTTAAGCCCCAAAGCGTAGTTCTATTAACGCTAAGCCTGACATGCGTCGGTCTGCCCGCGTCCGCGGTGATTTACTCGCCCACACAGTCCGAACTGCTCAACATCGTCGATGTGACGGACAATTTCGGGGGCGGAGGCTCGCTTTTCGAAGCGTTCGAAGACGGTAGCGGCGTGATTTACGACTTCGATTTCGCGCCCGGTGGCGACGGGATCAGCCGCGTGGTCCTAGAAAACGATACGTTTACGACGGACCTGAGCAGCTTCGATTCGTTCGACATCCTGTTCACGCCGCAGAGCTTTAACCTCAACGTCAAGAGCTACCTGATCACCGGCGAGGACGGCTTCTTCGAAAGCACGACCCAGCAGATCGGCCTCAACTCGGAATCCCGCATCGCCCTGCCGCTCGACCAAGTGGAGAATACCGACGACGTCCGCGGGTACGGCCTACAGATCTTCGATCCGGAAAACGGCTCATCCTTCGGAACGCTAGGCCGAGTCGAAACCGCGCCAGAGCCGCCGATCACCGTTGAGACGCAACTCTTCTCGTTCGAGGGCAGCACCCCCGACGCGTACCAGAACTGGGGCGGCTCGTTCGGCAGCGACGCCACGCACGCGATCGGCACCAACCAAGCGAGCGACGGCTCGCAGTCGCTGCGGATCACGCGCACCGATCCGCTGGAGGCAGGCACCTTCCAATTTGGCACTGAGTTTTATCTAAACGCCGATGCGGACCAAGGCTTGGCCGACGGCATCGTGGCCCCCGATCCTGACACGGGACGCCCGGCCGTGAACGCGACGTCGCAGGAAGTGGATGACTTCATTCAAATCTTCGAGGGCGACGCGACCAAGATTGCCCTCGACCTGATCGTCGATCCCGAGGAGCTCGATCCGTCCGTGAGCTTTCTGGGTGTCAACCTGTTTCTCAACGATGGCACCGGAGACTTCTGGCACAACAGCAACGGTGAGTTCTTTTTTGATCCGACCGTCGCGGCCACACACGAAGTCGTGTTCGACTTCGAAGGCCTCCCCGGCATCGGCACCGGCGGCGACGGCAGCGGCTTCGACGGCTTTGATGTTGATACCGAGACCGTCCGCATCGGCATCTCCACCAACTTCGACGCACCCGGCTCGGTCTTCATCGACAACATCCGGCTCATTACCGAGCTGGATGCGGCGGTCGGCTTGGCTGGCGACTACAACGAAAACGGTAGCGTTGAACAAGGTGACCTCAACCTCGTGCTAAACAACTGGGGCACGATGCGGACCTTCGAAGATGGCGTCTCGGCCTTCACGACCGCCAACGTCGATCAGGAAGAACTCAACTTGGTCCTGAACAATTGGGGCGACACCACGGCGCCGAGTTTCAGCGGGTCCACTGTCCCCGAGCCGGGCACTGCATTGATGATACTTACGGGAGCCACCGGCTTGCTAGCTCGACGTTCCCACCGCTGAAGCGATATCAAAAAAATCAAATCGACATCAATGAACTCGCCCGCGTCATTGCCGACGCGGGCGAGTTTTTTTACTTGTCGCTTTGCACGGTCCATTAAACCATCCGTAGGCTCAAGGGTTCATTAGTACCAAATAAGCGTAATGCGCGGTCTTGCCGCTCATGGTTTGCTGCGGTGTAAATTCGTTATTCGCGTAGGAGTACCGAGCGTTCCACAAAGCTTCGCCGAATGGCCAACGTTCCCATACTGGGTACCCACGGCTGCCGTACCAACCCTTTGGGTCGCCTTTGAAAGGTTGCCCGCCCCAAGGCTCGGGGTTCATGTACGGCGTGTGGCCTGGGTGCGAACCCGGGGTGCCGTCGTTGCGTCCCGTGGTGTAGATGTAACCGAGGTGAGGGATGCGTTCTCCCAAACCGGTAGCCGCATCCGGCCCGGTCATGAGCACACGATTCAGCGGATTACGGCCCAACGACCAATCGGCCTCGGCGTGCAAAGCGCCGGCCATTTCATCACGCGCTTGGTCGTCGCCCGCCAAGGCATGGGCCGTCATCAGCGCGTGGGTCTTGATTACCGACTGGAACCAGGCGTGGTCGGGATCGGTCGCTCGTCGGGAGGCGGCCCGACGAAACGGTTCGAGATGTTTGGTTTCGGCTTCGTGCCGAACGGCTTGCATCAAACGCTCCCGTAGCGATTCGTCTCGCGGCGCGGCCCCGCCGTGTTCGAAGCCGGCGAGATAAGCCGCAACGGCCCAATGCTGCGCGTACTCGTACGGCGATTCGAGCGGCGTTGTAGGAGTCGTGACCACGCAGGCTTGGACAAAGGCGTCGTGGTATCGATCTTCTCCAGTCAGATGTACCAAACACGCGGCGGCAAGCGCTTTTAGGTCGCGCCCGGAGGCTCGGCCAAGGCCGATATTGAAACGTACATCCAGGTCCCGGCCGTCCGCACGCTCCCACGCTTCGATCGCTGCGGCCGTGTAGGACGCCGTCAGTTCTTTGTGGCCGACGCGACGAAAGGATTCGGCCAGCACGCCCGCGCTCGCCGCGTTGGCCCACGCCATCCATGGCTCTGCCTTGGCTTGGTAAGCGACCGAATGATCTTCACTGGGGTTGTTGACGCCCATCGAATAGTCGCCCCGCCCGTCCCGCAGGCGTAACCAAAAGTCCGCCTCGTAGCGCGCGGTGTCCAGCAGGTCGGGGATGCCGTTGCCACTATCAGGAATACCCAGATCGTCGCCACCCGCTCGACCGGTCAGCAGAACCGGTAACGCAAGATCCCAAACGATCGAAATCTGTTGGGCTCGGCGATCCCAATCCATCGCGTCCGAATGCCCGCCCCATGCGTCAGGGTTGACCGGCGATCCGGGTTCAACGTAGGCCGACCAATCTTTGCGATCCCACGGGTCGCCGCCCAGAGAATCCCAGTCCGGATGCTTCGGCGACATCACGGTACGGATCACGCGGAAATCCGGCGGTTGCTGCCCGGGGAGAAACCGTGGCTGTCGGGGAGCCGGCAAGCGAGCTTCCTTCGATTCGCCGATCCGCATGTAATAGAAACCGATGACCGACATCGCGAACGGATCGCGCGTAATGCCGTCTCGGATCTCGATCGGGTGACTACTCCCAACGCCTTCGACAAATAAGCGATAACGACCTGGGCGTTCGAAACCCGTGAAATCGATATGCCAATAGTCCGAACCGTTGTAGTCACGGTCGTAGGCCTCGCCCTGGCCCCGCGTCCCGCCAACATCAACACGACCGGCCGTAAATGTTTCGGCGCTGTCAATGTCGATGAGACGAACGGGCCGCCCCACCATGTCCGAGAAATCGCGTGGACCGCCGTCGCCCCGCCAAAGATAGAGGTCAGCCGTCTTAACCGCCGCGTCGGGTTCGTAACCGTATAGATTGACGCGGACGGCTTCGCTGATTTCGGTCTGTGGCCGAAACGCAACGGTCACTTCGGACCGATCGGTCTTGAGCTCCGGGTCCAGAACCAACGTATAAGTGAACTCCGGCGAAATCGGCGTCGGCAGTTCCAGGTAAATCCGGTGTTCGATGCCCGGCGTCGGCTCCGGCCAGCCCCAAGCCGTGCCTTCGACTTTGGTCCGCCGGTAAACCGCGACCGGCGTCACGCCTTGGGCAGACTCCGGATCATCGATGCTCCGGAGACGATATCTCGCCGGTTCGCTCGCAACCTCGACGGATAACGACTCTCCGTAAGCCACGAATCGGTCATCCGTGATCCGGGTTTCGTGACCCATAAACGCGGTCGGGCCACGCCCGTTGTCTTGGTAAATCACCTCGCTATCGACAATCCGTAGCAGCAGATGGCGCTCGTCTATGAAGACGGCTTCCGCTAATCGGGCGCCATGAACCGTCGTGGGCACGGCCAATATCAAGACCGCTAGAACATTGACGGCCCCGTATTTAAGCACTCGAAATAGAGGCAGGAAAACACAATGCATCGCAGACTCCGACAAGATGAAAGGACTCGTATTTTAGTGGATTGCCGGAGAGTCCGAAGTCGTATCTAACGGCTACTCAATTGTACTGTGCAGGTATCAGTCAATTACAGCGAATCTAGCCACGACGTCGAAGTGGACGGCGAGCATTTTCTCCTAGAGCGTGTTATGCGCTTTTGAAGGCTTGGTGGCCACTTTCTCAAGGATGGCAAGGACGCCGATACCCTACCCCTTGGACTTGGACTTGGACTTGGACTTGGACGCGGATGCGTGAAGATGCGCCGCGACGCAAGCACGACCTTCGGCACGGCATGAGCCCGGCCCGCGAAGCGTGTGATTGACAGGCCATGGGTCGGGCGGAGAACGGAATGATCGCGACGGCAGAGGTCTAGAAGTCTGGTGAACCTTAGCTCGACTGTGGAATTGAGCGCCGCGTCGTCGCAAAGTTGAATGGGCCCGTAACTACGGTCGTGCCGGATAGTGACCTGAACCGATCTCGTTGCCCCCGGTCAAACACCCCGCCCCCTGCCTGGTTGCACTTGACCTGGACCAAGGAAGGAATGAAAATCGTTAGGAGCTAACGACTTAAACTCAAATGGTTAGGGAACTGGCGGAACTCAAGGCAATACGCGCCCCACAGATCGAATCGCGGATCTCGCGGATCGACACCCGGCAGGGGTCGGATTCACGTTGGACGCGCTCGCACGGATTCACATATCCGTCGGTCGCTAGACCAAACGGGATGACCGCTTGGACCCCGCAGACCGACCTGGGCGACCTGATCTACGACTATCGCGCGGCCACTTGCCTCGGCATCCGAGGTACTCACAGTCCTTCGCCTTGGATGGGCGACTACGGGCATTTCACGGTTCTCCCGATCCTGGGCGCAACCGGTGAGAGCCTCGCCTCACTCGCTTCGGGCTTTCGCCACGACGATGAATTTGCCAGCCCCGTTTACTACCGGATCCGGCTGCTGCGACACCGCGTCACGATCGAAGTGACGGCCACCATCCGGTCGGCGGTCCTACGCTTTCGTTTTGAAAATCCGGCCGGGTCCGGGGTGGTGATCGCGGGGAACGGCACGCCATCGTGGATGCGTTGGAAATCGCAAGAAGGCCTGCTGACAGGATTCGCGGGCGGGCACAGCGGGACTGTGCCGACGGCCTTCGGCTGCCACGTGTTCGCGACGCTCGATTCTCCAATGCGAGCGGAGCAACCGGCCTGGAACAACGAAGCTGGCGGCATGAAGCCGATCTGCTTACGGCCCACCCGGTTGGTTTCAACGGTCGAAATGCGGATCGGGACATCGTTCATCGACGTAGATCAGGCCTACCTGAACCTCGAGCGTGAAGTGGGTGATGCGTCGTTCGATGAAGTCGTCGAGGAGAACGCAGGGGCTTGGGACGGCGTGTTAAGCCGGCACGCCGCGAGCTTCGGTCAACACACGGCGGACCCGGCGTCCGCTTCCGCCGCATTTGACGCCGCCGTCTACCGGTCGCATCTGTTCCCACGAGCGCTTCACGAGCCCGACGCGTCCGGTCGGAACCGACACCGAAGCCCTTACGACGGAAACGTCCACGCCGGGGTCGCCTACACCGATAACGGCTTCTGGGATACGCATCGCACGGTGCTGCCGTGGTTCGCGATGACCAGGCCGACATGGTTCGGTGAGATGATCGAAGGATTCATGACGGCCTACCGGCAATCCGGCTGGCTCCCTAAGTGGTGCAGCCCAGGACACCGCGATTGCATGTGCGGAACGCACCTAGACGCCGTGATCGCTGAGGGCATCGTTCGGGGTATCGACGGCTTCGATCACCAAGAGGCATATGCTGCAATCCGACGCAACGCCTTCGTGCCCGGCACTGATGACGGCCAAGTCGGTCGGCTGGGCTTGGAAGACTACCTGCGACTAGGCTACGTTCCGGCCGACCGTGTCCCGTATTCGGTGTGCCGCACGCTCGACTTTGCGTATTGCGACGCGTGCATTGCGCAGGCGGCCAGTAAGCTCGGGCACATTGGCGACGCCCAGCAACTTAGACAACGTGCCGGCAACTACCGCAACGTATGGGATGCCGGCGTCGGTTTTATGCGTGGTCGAAATGCGGACGGGTCCTGGCTCGAGCCATGGGACGAGTTCGGCTGGGGCGGCCCGTACATCGAAGGTGGGCCGTGGCAGCACTCTTGGACCGTCCCGCACGACCCCGCCGGTCTTGCGGTTTTGTGCGGTGGCCCGGCGGCAATGCTCGGTCGCCTCGCAACGCTTCTCCGAACACCGCCCTATTTCTCCGTCGGCCAGTACGGCCGAGAGATCCACGAGATGACCGAGATGGCCGCCATCGACTTCGGGCAGTACGCCCACTCGAACCAGCCCAGCCACCACATCCTATGGCTCGCCTCGGAACTCGGCGACCGCGCGTTCACCACACAACACGTGCACCGGGTCTGCCGTGAGCTGTACCGCCCAACGCCCGACGGATTGGCTGGCGATGAAGACAACGGCGAGATGTCCGCTTGGCTTCTCTGGGCGTGCCTTGGCCGATATCCCTTGGCCCCTTGCCACGGCCGGTTCCCCCAGGCGACGCCGTTCGCGGACACGATGCGGGTGATTCCCGACGACGGCGGTGCCACGATCGGCCACGGTTGATCCTCCCCTTCTGCTATAGGGCCACGTGAACCGATTATGGGGGATCGCACAAAAAAAGAACCCCCGCATGTGCAAGGGTTCGTCAAAGATTGATTTTCGCTTTGAGATTTCCGCCGAGCGACCGAAGCGGTGCAGAATCCGGTGCAGCAATCTGCCGCGAGCACCTGTAGCGACTCGCAAGTCGAGAGTGCAAAATCCTCTTTAGGGCATTTCTGCGGCGATTTGCTAGAAATTGCGGCGGATTGCGAGTCTGCGGTGGTAGTGGAAATGGGCGATACAGGACTCGAACCTGTGACCTCACCGGTGTGAACGGTGCGCTCTAGCCAACTGAGCTAATCGCCCGTAAATCAAGCCACATGGGTGACTTTCGGCAACATCCGGCAGCGTGCGGTTTCGAGACGCCAACCGCGGCCGAGGCTCGAGCTTACCACTTCGCCGTCATGCGGGCCAGCGTTGGGAGCGGTGGCAGACATCGGTCGTTCCAGCGGCCAGCGGCGGCTTGCGGAACAGATACGAGTGCCAGTGGTTGCCAGTGGTGTTGCTGGGCGACACACCTCTCTCGGCTTCGGTACACGGCGAATGTCGCGCTTCGCATCTTCCGAGCCTACGAGGTTGTGTTTCTCAATCTCATTTCGCTCCCAAGCCACAGCCCGGCGACGACGCGCTTCAGGGTTGGAGCGTCATGTCGAGGTCGGTTGGTCGGTGGTCGAGGTCCCACGGGATCGGGTGGGCGGTTTGCGTTTCGCGGGGCATCGTGGCGGTTTGGGGGCCGAGTTGGGTGAGGAGACGCTGGAAGGACGTCGCGGTTCGGAGGTCGGGGCTTTCGAGTAAACGTTGATGGAAGAGGCCGGGGAAGGGTTCGAATCGTTCGTCGTCGGTCCAGACCGAGGCGAGGGTGTTGGGGCAGAGGGCTTGGGCTAGGGGTTGGACGTGACTGAGGTGGGGCCGGTAGAGGTCGCAGGAACTCAGGAGTATCCAGGGAGACGTGGGTGTTGGGGTTGGTTGCTGATGCGTCAGTCGGTGGGCGTGACGAAGCGCGGTGCGTAGGCCTTCGATGGGGCCGGCGTCGGGTCGCAGGTCGGCGATGGTGGGCAGACCCAGGTCGGCGTATTGGTTGGGGCGTTGGGCGACGACGGTGGTGGAGAAACAGAGCGGGGTGAAGGCGTCGGCGACACGTTGGATCATGGGCCGGCCGTCGATGCGATAGCGGGCCTTGTCGGAGCCGAAGCGCCGGCTGCGGCCACCGGCGAGGATGTAGTGGCGGAGAGGGACGACGGTCATGGCTCGTCCGTGGAATGTTTTGGGGGGTCGTGTCGGGACGGGCGGGTTGTGGTCCGCATCGCGGAAGGGAGCGGGTCGGTTTCGGCCGACCCGCTCCTTGGGACTCGGTTCGTCGCTCAGAACGATAGGGTGAGGTCGAACGTGATCCGGGTGCGTTCGGCAAAGCCCGGCTCATCGGTCATGAAATACGCATACTTCGCCCCGACCGACAGGTTGTCGTTGATCTTCTTGGTCAGCACCGCGTCGATCTCTTGGCCGTATGACGCGATGTCTTCGTTGCCCGAGAACCAGTGGTAGGCGACCTTGCCTTTGAGGCCCCAGGGCAGGTTGGCCGGCGCGAAGTAGACGTAGACGTCTTCCAGGCCGTCGTTGGGCGTCACCAGAAACACATCCGCGAAGCCATTGAACTTGTGCCCCGTCGCGAGCGGCGTGCGGAACGCGAAGTTGCCGTCGTCGCTGCCGAGCACTTCGTAGCCCGCGCCGAAGGTACCGATGTCCTTCACGGCCAAGCCCGCGTCCACCATGTAGTAGATCGCGTCGTAATCAACGGGGTTGTCCGCGTAATCTTCCTGGAAGGCGACGCTTGCTTGGTAAGGCAGGGTGAAGGTTTCGTCGATCTGCTTCTTGCCCGCGAGACGAACGCCATACGTCTGGCTCGAGTTGGCGGGCGAGTCTCCGCTAAAGTCCAGCAAGTAGGCGAAGCCGGTGAGCTTGCCGAGGCCGTTGACGTCGTAGCTGACGTTAAGCAGGTGGCTGTCAGAATCCCAGTCACGGAACTCGCCGAAGATGCGGTTGATTTGCCAGAGGTAGCTGTATTGCACGGCGAGGCCATCGAGGCCGAGGTCGGTCATCACGCTAGCCGCGTCGAAAGTCTGGTTGTCCTGTCGCCAACCGACGTGGCCGACGAAGCGCTGGTCGTCGAACGCGATGACCTGCCGGCCGGGCTTGAGCGTGAGCTTGACCCCGTCGACCGGCACCGAATAGCTCGCCCAGAGTTGGTTGAGCTCGGTGTCTTCGGGATCGGCGATGACGGAACGCGACGGCTGGCCGTTCAGGCCCGCGGCGTTGTAGCGATCGTCGTCCATGGCGCGGATGTCTTCAAGCTCGACGTAGGCTTTGAAGCCTTGCCATTCCTGCGTCTCGTAGCCCAGGCGGGTACGGACGGTGTTCGCCCACGAGTCTTCGAACCCGCGGACATCGGCAAACTCGGAACGGAAGCGGATATTCCCCTTGACCGTGCCCGACGCGAGCGCGTCGAAGAAATCGCTGGGGGCTTGGCCGTTGGAGAAGTCGAGCGAGTTGTCGCTGGCCGGGGACGGCGCGGTTTGGGCCGTTGCGGCGGCCGTAAGCAACGTGGCCAGGCAGGCCGAGGTCGTGCGTGCGAAGTGTGGTCGGGAAGAAGCGGTCTTTTGTTTCATCGTCATTACCTCGTGACCTTTTGGGCGGCGGGTCGGGCCGTGGAACGACGCGGCAGGCTCGCGCGATCGGTTCCGGGAAGGGTTCATCAGCGGTGGGTTCCAGAGCCGGCGGCTTGGGTCGGGCGCGGCAGGGGTGTCGCGTCGGGATCGAACGTGGCGGCATCGAAGAAGGCGTCGGCTCCCATCGGCAGGTCGCCGTCGGCGGCGGGCAGAGTCCAAGGGCCGGCGTGCGTGCCTTCGGTTTTTTCGAAGCGGTCGGGCAGAGGCAACCCCAGCGACGACGCGGCGGCGCGGTACACCTCCGGCCGAACGACGCGATCGAGCGTGGCTTCGGCGTCGGCCCGGTGATCGAGCCGGCCCCAGCGGTGCATCTGCTGCAAGAACCAGCGGGCCTGCGAGCGCCAGGGGACGTTCGCTTGGTAGCGGTGGAACGCGTGAAACGACGGCCGGTCGATCGGAGGCTCGGCGTCGCTGACCCGGAAACGACCGGCCAGCGAAGGCAGTAACCGCCCGGGCTCGACGCCGACGTACTGCGGCAGGCTGAGGATGGACGCGGCTTCTTCGCGGTGGTCGGGGGCATCGAGCCATTGCCCGGCGCGGATCAGCGCAGCGGCCATCGCGGCGTGCGTCTGCGGGTGCCGCTCGGCCCAGGCCGCGGTCACACCCAGCACCTTCTCGGGGCTGTGGTTCCAAAGGTCGTGTTTGGTCATCGCCACCTGGCCCAAGCCTTCAGCCACCGCGACCGAGTTCCACGGCTCGCCCACGCAGTATCCCGCCAGCTCACCGGCGCGGAGCGCTTCGACCATCCGCGGCGGCGGCACGACGACCAATTCCACGTCGCTATCGGGGTCGATGCCCGCGGCGGCGAGCCAATACCGCAATTCCAAATCGTGCGTGGACATCGGGAACACCATGCCCAGCCGCAGGGGCGGCTCGCCTTGTTCACGCCGATGTTTGAGCAGCTCGGCGAGCCCGTCGGCTGGATTCGCGCCGTCGGGCCGGAGCGGATGCCCCGATTCCTCAAGCGCGTCGGCGAGCCACGACGCGAGCGTGATCGCGTTGCCATTGAGCCCTAGCGTCAGTCCATACGCAAAGTCGTGCTGAAACCCACCGAGCCCAAGCGTGGTGGCCAGCGGCATCGTGGCAAGCATCTGAGCACCGTCGAGCAGCCCGAAGGCGACCTTGTCGCGGATGCCCGCCCAGCTTTGCTCCCGGGTCGTGGCGACGTGCAGGCCGACCTCCGCAAAAAAGCCCTTTTCGACCGCGACCGCGATCGGGGCGCAGTCCGTCAATGGGACCAGACCGAGGGTTAGGTCACGCTTTTGGGGGCGGAACGCCGCGGCGGGTAGCCCGACGGGTGTCGGACTGTCGGGCTTGGTTGGCGCGGCCGAGTCAGACGCAGAGACGGACGGACCAGGGGCAGCGGCTTGAATCACGGGTCGGCTCCTTCCAGAAGTTCAGCGGTGGCCACGAGCTGCTTCGCAACCTGACCGATGCGGGCCTTGCGGTCCATGGCAAACTTACGAAGCAACGCATAGGCCTCGGGTTCGCCGATGCCGCGCTGCCGCATGAGCAGTGTCTTTGCGCGATCCACGTGCTTGCGCTCGTCCAGCGTCGCGCGGGTTTTCTCGAGCTCTTCGCGGACCGCTTGGTGCTGGCGGAAGTGTGCGACGGCCACGTCGATGATCGGCTTGACCCGCGCCGACGCCAGTCCGCCCACGATGTACGCCGAAACCCCAGCTCGAACGGCGGAGTCGATCGTGCGTTCGTCGTCGTCCTGCGCGAACATGACCACGGGCCGGGGCGTGGACGAACGCATCAGCGTGAGCTGCTCGAGCGTATCGCGGTCGGGCGAGCTGAGGTTGATCAGGACGACATCCGGTTGGGCATCGGCCACGAGGTTCGCCAGCGGCGCGTCCGCGTCGGACCACTCGACCACCTCGTAGTTGGTGACCCGCAGCACTGCGGCGAGGGTCGCGCCGCGCTGCGCGTCTTCGTCGTGCACGAGGATGCGGAGGCGCGGACGGTTCAAGCGACCGCTCCCTCGGCCCATGCGGGCCGCTCAACGAGCCGTTCGAGGCGTACGGCACACGCCTTGAGCTCCGGCTGCTGCGAGATCGGGCAGCACGCGGGATTGGTGGCGTCGTTGAGGTTGACGAATGCGGCGAACGCATCGCCAAAGTGGAACGTCGCGAACACCACGCCCCGACGCACGCGGTCCGTGTGGCGGACGACAGCCTCGGCCGCGCCGCGCCGGCTCGTGATCCGGCACGCATCGCCGTCCGCGAGATGCAACTCGGCCGCGTCGAGCGGATGGACCTCGACAAACGGTACGGGCTCCTGACGCGCGAGCTCCGGCGACAGCGCGGACTTCGTCCGCGTGTGCCAATGGGCCGCGACCCGACCCGTGGTCAGCCACAGCGGGAACGCGTCGTCGGGCGTCTCGGCCGGGGCGTCGAGCCGGCCGGTGTGGAAGCGGGCTCGCCCGTCGGGGGTGGCGAACCCGCCGTCCGTGTACCGCCGCGCCGCGCCGGGGTGAGACGCGTCCGGGCACGGCCAGCGCAGCGGGCCACGCGCCAACCTTTCGTTGGTCATCCCCGCGCAATCGCACGGCCGGCCCGCCGTGAGCGCCACGTACTCCGCCCAAACATCTTCGCTCGATGTGAAATCGAAACCGTGGAATCCCATCGCCCGACCCACCGCCGCGGGCATCCACCAGTCCGGCCGGGCCTCGCCCGGTGCGTCCAGGAACTTGTTGCTACGCACGACCAGCCGCTCGCTGTTGGTCATCGTGCCGGACTTCTCGCCCCACTGGCACGCTGGCAGTAACACATCCGCGTACGCCGTGGTCTCGCTCCGCGTCGTGATGTCCTGCACGATCACCAGCGGCGTGTGACGCAACACCGCCCTCACCTTCGTCGCGTCCGGCAGGCTGACGACCGGGTTCGTGCATGCGATCCACATGGCGTCGTACGCGCCTTGCGCCGCCGCCTCGAACATCGGCACCGCCGTCCGCCCCGGTTCGGCCTCGATCGCCCCCGGAAGCAGGCCCCACGCCCGTTCGATCTCTGCTCGATCCCCAGCGTCCGCGACCTTGCGATACCCCGGCAACTGATGACCTAAGTACCCGACCTCCCGCCCGCCCATCGCGTTGGGCTGACCCGTCAGGGAGAACGGACCACATCCGGGCTTGCCGACCTGCCCGAGCATCAGGTGTAGGTTGATGATCGCCGTGTTCTTGTCCGTGCCGACGCTGCTCTGGTTCGCGCCCATGCAATAGAACGTGAGCAGCCGACCGCCGCCGAGCACCACCTCAGCCAAGGCTTCGAGCGCTTCGTCGGACACCCCGCTCAAGACGGCGAGCCTCGCGGGATCCAAAGCGAGTAGGTGCTTCCGGTGTTCGGCGCCGCCCGAGGTGTGGGCTTCCATGAACGATTCATCGATCACCCCGGCGTCCAAAGCCTGACGAGCCAACCACTGCAGCAGCGCGACGTCGCCGCCCGGCGCGACGCTCGCGTGGACGTCGCCATGCTCGGCCGTCTTCGTAAAACGCGGATCCACCGTTGCGATTCGCACGTGGTCCGCGTCCGTTCGCCGACGACGCACCCGGTTGAACAGCACCGGGTGATTCACCGCCATGTTCGCGCCCAGGATCAAGAATGCGTCGGCCTCCTCGATGTCGTCGTAACAGGTCGGAGGCCCGTCGCTGCCGAACGCGAGCGTGTAACCAGCCACCGCGCTGCTCATGCACAGGCGGCTGTTGGTGTCCGTGTGGTTGCTGCCCAGAAATCCTTTGAAAAGCTTGGAAAAGACGTAGCTCGCCTCGGAGTCGAGCTGGCCCGAGCCGTACCACGCCAACGCGTCCGGGCCCTTGGTGTTCAGCGTTTCGGTGAAGCGCTCCGTGATGAAACCGATCGCGTCGTCCCAAGAACAAGGCCGGAGGTCTGCATCCTTGCTCGCCCGCATCATCGGCTGCGTCAGCCGCTGCTCGTCGTCGAACACACGGCTTAGCAGCGCGCCTTTCGGACACATCATGCCCTGATTGGGCCCATCGGCGGCGGCCGCGATCTTTTGGACGCGGTTGTCCGACACGGTCGCGTCCAGTACGCAACCCACACCGCAGTATGGGCAGACCGCCCGGCCGACGTGGGCGGCCGTCTGCTTCTGGTCCTTCAGCGATGGCAGCACCGTCAGCGCGCTCACCAGGCGAGTACCCCCACCGTCGAGACGCGGTCGTGCACCAGCACGGGCAACGCGATCCCACCCGACCAACCGCCGCCGGACGTGGCGTCGTCGAACACCACCGGCCGACGCTCCCGCGCCGAGCGGGCGACGACTTCGTTCGCGTCCCACGCCTCGGTCCCTGGGGCGAACACCGACGACACCCGCAGCACGCCCGACTCCCCGGCTCGCCACACCTCGTGCAGCCGCGCTAGCGGCGAGCGGCCCGACGACAGCCAAAGCATGACCGCCTTGAGCTCGTTGCGGTAGATCACCGGATACCCGAAGCCGTCGGTCAAGCCCGACGTCTCGGCGCCGCTGCTTCGGAGAAACTCCCGCGACTGGCCCAAACCGGACATCACCCGCGGCATTGCCGTCTGCCACACCGAGCCCGGCAGGCCCGAGCCCATCGGGAAGTTCACATGCCGGCTGACCTTGCCGAAGCGTTCGAGCCCCGCGTAGTGCGCCTCGGTCAGGCCCAACTCAAACCGCCCGCGCCGCCCGGCCCACAACTCGACCGCGCCGACCATCTCCGGCGACCCGCGAAACATGACCACCGCCACGCTCGTGAGCTTCGCCTCGTTGAACACCGGCAACGCCACCGCCGCGACCACCGCGCCCGCCGCCGCCTCATCGCAACGCTCGAAGCTTTCGCCGTCCAACCGATCTAGCAGCACGGGCACCTTCCGCGCGAGTGCCGCGCCGACCAAACCCTCGCCCGACGACAGCGTCCGCCCGGACGCGCCCAGTCGCAGCGCCTCGCAGTCGCCGTACACGCCCTCAAACAGCGTTGCCTGCGACTCATCGTCGTTCACCCGCCACACCTCTGCGGCCGCGGTCATCCCGTGCGTCTGCGTCATGGTCATCACTTACGAACCCCCGCCGACTTCGGCCAAGGTGAGCGGCGAGCCGTATTGCGAATCGTCCGAGTATTCTCCGAATGTCGCGGGCACCGACTCAAGCGGCGACGCCTCGGTGTTTTTCGCTTGCGCTTCCTTTGCCACGTCCTCGGGGTGCTTGTGCTTGTCGAACTTCTCTAGGAAGTCGATCAGGCAACCGCGCAGATCGTAATACAGCTCGTGTTCCAGTACCTCCCGCCGGTCGCGCGGCCGCTCGAACGGGATCTCCAACACTTGGCCCACCCGCGCCCGCGGGCCGTTGGTCATCATGCAGATGCGGTCGGACATGTACACCGCCTCGTCTACGTCGTGCGTGATGACCATCGTCGTGATCTTTGCTTCGTTGAGAATCCCCAGCACGACGTCCTGCAGGTCCATCCGCGTCAACGAATCGAGTCGACCGAACGGCTCATCGAGCAGCAGCATCTTGGGCTTGAGCGCGATGGCGCGGGCGATGCCGACCCGCTGCTGCATCCCGCCGGACATTTCTCGTGGGTACTTGTGCATCGCGTCGGCGAGGCCGACGAGACTCAGGTAGTACTCACAGATGTCCTTGCGTTCCTGCTTCGTGCCGTGCGGGTAGACCCGTTTGACGCCGAGCATGACGTTGCCCAACGCGGTCATCCACGGCAACAGGCAGGGTGCCTGGAACACCACGGCCCGATCCGGGCCCGGGCCGTCGGTGACTTTGCCGTCCACGACGACATCGCCGGACGTGATCGCGTTCAGTCCCGCGACCATGGTCAGCACCGTGGACTTGCCGCAGCCCGAGTGGCCGATCACCCCCACCACCTCGCCCTTGCGGACGGTGAGGTTGAAGCCGTCCACGACGCGGATCGCGTCGCCCAACGGGTTGGGGTAGGCCTTCACAAGGTTGACGATTTCGACGTAGCGGTCGGACATGGCGGTTCTCATTTAGCTGCGGTTGGTTATCCCGTCTGGGTTAGGTCGGCCGGCTCAAGGTCGGGCAGCTTGTAGGTCGTCTCGACGCGGAGCGACTTCGCCTCTTCGTTGAGGTCCATCATGAAGTTGCTGACGGTGTTGCGGAGCTTCTTGAAGTCAGGGTTGAAGTTGAGCGTGGTGCGGTCACGCGGCCGGTCGAGCGGGACAGGGAAGCTGCGTTCGAGCGTCGCGGACGGGCCGGGCGTGAGGGGGACGATGCGGTCGGCCATCAGCGCGGCTTCGTCCACGTCGTTGGTGATCATCACCACGGTGCGTTTGTCCTCTTCCCAGATGCGGATGATCTCGTCCTGCAACACGGCCCGGGTGAGCGCATCCAACGCGGACAGCGGCTCGTCGAGGATGAGGATTTCGGGCTTCATGGCCAGCGTGCGGGCGAGGCTGAGCCGTTGCCGCATCCCGCCCGAAAGTTCCGCGGGCAGCTTCCACTCGCTGTTGGTCAGGCTCACCATGTCGATGTAGCCCTGGATGTAGGCCTTGCGGTCGGCCTTGGACATGTCGGGGAACACCTGCTTGACCGCGATCTCGATGTTTTGAAACACGCTGAGCCAGGGCAGCAGCGAGTAATTCTGGAACATGATGCCGCGCTCCGGGCCCGGTTCCGTGACGACTTGCCCCTTCATCCGGACTTCGCCCGCGTCGGGCTGTTCGAGGCCGGCGAGCAGCGAGACGAGCGTCGACTTGCCCGACCCCGAAAAGCCGATGACGGCAACGAATTCGTTTTCCTCGATCTCGAGGTTGACGTTGGTCAACACCTCGTAGCGGTTGGAGGGCGGGCCGTAGCCGATGGATACGCAGTCAAGTTCGAGAAAGGGCATGGCGATTTCCTTGGCGTGGGTGCCTGACGATCAGACCGCGGCGATCGAACCCTCGAAGCTGACGAGGCGTTGGAAGACCACCATGATGCGATCGAGCAGGAGTCCGATCGCGCCGACAACGAACACGACGACCATCATTTTGGCGAACGAGTCGGACGCGCCGTTGTTGAACTGGTCCCAGACGAATTTGCCGATGCCCTCGGAACTCGAAAGCAGCTCGGCGGCAATGAGTACCATCCAGCCGACGCCTAGTGAGATGCGGAGTCCCGCGAACACCAGCGGCAGACTCGACGGCAAGACGATCTTGAACAGCCGCGACCAGAAGCCCAGCTTCAGCACCTTTGCGACGTTGAGGTGATCTTTGTCGACCGACGCGACCCCGAGCGCCGTGTTCACCATCGTGGCCCACAGCGAGCAGAGTGCGACGGTCACCGCCGAGGCCAGGAACGCGGGGTTGATCTTGTATTCGCCGATCAGCGGCAGGTCCCACATCCACTGCGTGAACCAGTGCTTGTCGGGGTTGGGGATCAGGGCCGAGGCGACGATGAGCGCGATGGGCAGCCAGACAATCGGCGACACCGGTTTGAACAACGCGATGAACGGCGTCATCGCCCCCATGAACGTCGTGGACAGTCCGCAGAGCACGCCGATGGGGATCGCGATGGCGGAACCCAGAAGGAAGCCGGCGAAGACACAGAGGATGCTGCGTTGGATTTGGTAATACAGCGTCGCGGGCTTGGCATAAGTGGAAGCTTGGGTTTTGGTGAGGCGTTGTTCGGCGGAGATCACACGGCGGGCAGCGGTATACGCGGCGGTGCCTTCGGCTTCAAAGAACTTCGCCTTGGCCTGCTCGAGTTTTTCTTGGCCCGACGCGACGCGGGCTTGGCGGTTGTCTTCGCCGAGTTGCTCGGCCATTTTTTTGAGGTACTGCTCCTTTTCGGCGGCGGCCGTTTGCTGGGCGAGCGCGGCGAGGACGGCCGAATCTTTTTCGTCGCGGATCAGCTTGATCTGATCGGCGATCGCATCGGCTTCGGCGTCCTTGGCGTCGGCCCAGGCTTCGAGGCCCGCGAACTCGCCGAGAAACGCGGTGCGTTGCGGATTCTCGCCGGGCGGCAGCGCGGCGGCCATCGCCTTGAGTTCGTCGGAGCGTGACTGCTTGCCTTCCTTGAGCTCGGACCGGAGTTGGTCGAGCTTGGCTTGGAGCGGTGCGATGCGTTCTTCTTTCGCGGCGGCCTCGGCTTCGCGCGCGGCGAGCACGGCGGCGTTTGCGGTTTCCAGCTCCGGGCCCACCGTCACAAGTTGCTCTTCGATTTCGGCAAGCCACCGTTCACGTTGTTCTCCGGTTGCGACATAGGCCGCTTCCTTGTTGCCTTCCCGTTTGGCGAACTGGTGGAGCGACACGCCGGCCGAAGCCACAACCGCCGGCGACGGCAGTTCGCCTGACTTGGTCTTGACGCTCGGCGAGATCACCGTGTGCCAAAACACGATCGCCGCGAGAATCACCAGAACCGGGATCGCGGTGAACTGGCCGATCTTCTTGAGCTGCTTCTGCGGCTCTTCGCGATAAGCAAGGCGGACGTAGGGCTCAATGAAACCCAGAGCGGTGAGGTCAATCGCCTTGAGCAGAAATAATTTCAACGGGTGGAGCATGGCGGTCTCTTAGGGAGCTTTCGCTTCGGAAGACATCACTTCCGGCAGGAAGACCCGTTGCGGCTTTTACGCCGCAGCGGGTCTGGAGTCTGAGCGAGGGGCGTTACTCGGCGTGGCCGATCTCGAACGATGCGAGGTAACCCAGCGGGTCCTTGCCGTCGTAGGTCTTGCCGTCGATGAACTCATCGGTGGCGGGCTTGTAGCCGTCGGTGTCCCAAGGGATCTCTTCTTCAAGGATGTAGCCCTCGTCAACGAGCATGCGGGCGGCGGCGAGGTAGATCTCGGGCTTGTACACCTCGGCGGCCATCTCGGCGTACCACTCGGCGGACTTGGGCTCGGTGATCTGGCCCCAGCGGCGCATCTGCGTCAAGAACCACACGCCGTCGCTGTACCACGGGTAGGTGCAGAAGTACTTGTAAAACACGTTGAAGTCGGGCATCTCACGCACGTCGGTGCGTTGGAAGATGAACGTGCCGGTCATCGAGTTCTTGATCACGTCGAAGTCGGCACCGACGTAGTCGGGACGGCTCAGGATGCGGGCCGCCTCGACGCGATTGACCAGGTTGCCGTCTTCGTCCGTCGCGTCCAGCCAACGCCCGGCCCGGATTAGCGCCTTGGTCACGGCGAGCATGGTCTCGGGATTCTCGTCGGCCCACTCCTGGGTGACACCGAACACCTTCTCGGGGTTGTTCTTCCAGATGTCGTAGTTCGTGGTCACGGGCACGCCGATGCCCTTGGCGACCGCGGCCTGGTTCCACGGCTCGCCGACGCAGTAGCCCTGGATATTCCCGGCCTCGAGCGTGGCGGGCATCATCGGCGGCGGCGTGACGGACAGCTCGACCTGCGCGTCCGTACGCCCGCCGATGTCGGTCTCGGTGTACATGCCCGGGTGGATGCCCGCGGCGGCGAGCCAGTACCGGATCTCGTAGTTGTGCGTGGACACGGGGAACACCATGCCCATCTGCAGCTTCTCGCCGTCGGCGATGCGCTCTTCGACGATCGGCACGAGCGACTCGGCTGTGATCGGGTGGGCGGGCGTGGGCGTGTCGAGCGCGGGCTCGTTTTCCTGCATCTGTTCCCAGATGGAATTGGACACGGTGATCCCGTTGCCGTTGAGGTCCATGGTGAAGGCGGTGATGATGTGCGCCTTGGTGCCGAATCCGATGGTCGCGGCGATGGGTTGGCCGGACAGCATGTGCGCGCCGTCGAGTTCGCCGGAGATGACGTTGTCGAGCAGCGTCTTCCAGTTCGGTTGGGCGATGACTTCAACGGACAACCCCTCATCGTCGAAGAAGCCTTTCTCCTTGGCGATCACGATGGGGGCGCAGTCGGTGAGCTTGATGAAGCCAAATTTGAGCTCGTCTTTTTCGATATCGAGCATTTCGGTTTCGCCGCCCTCGACGGCGGGGACTTCGCCGGGGCCGATGTCGGCATCGGCGGTGCCGAGCAGTCCTAGCAACAGCGCGGCGGCGCCAACGGCGAGCCAGCGGCGGCGGGGTTCAGAAGCGGAAGGGATAAAAGTCATAAGTTCTCCAGATCGCGGGTCACAAACGCGGAACGAACGGTCGAGCAGGCGGGAAGGACAGGGGGAAAACACAACGCAAAAAAGACGCCCCGTCCGGCGTGGCCGGAGGTTGGACGTCTTTGTCCGTGCCTGTCGCTCGCCGTTGAGCGGTGGCGTGGTCTTGGTTTGGGACTCCGCAGGCGAAGGGTCGCGAGCGGAGCGGGCCGGGACACAGGGGGTGCGTTGGCCGGGCCGGTGGCTTGCGAAAAGCGCTGCAACAACCGTGCCAGATTGCGCGACCTGCTTGGCCGGGGGCTCACGTGGATTTCATCGATCGACGCTGCCGCGCATTTGCGCAGTGCCGAGCGGCTGCACGAATCTTGAGCGTGCCCGACGCGGTTCGGATGGCCATGTATGGACGCAGGCCGCCTCGGACACGTGGCACCGGGATTGCATTGAGGTTGCGTCAACATCTCCATGGTGTTGCCCTGTCAACCAACGTCATCGCCCCGCGATGCACCGGAACAACGGCGTTCCTCCCCGCTCGGCCCGTTCGAGCGGAGTGACGCCGTTTCTTTCTTGATCGCTTTGTTTTCCCGGATCCAACCCATGTGCGGCCAAGCCAAGCAACCCGCCGATTACCAAGGCTTCACGCCTGAGCAGCAGCAGTACCTCGCGAACCTTTTAAGCCAGCTCGATCTATCCGCCGTGTTTTCCGCCGGTTCCCCCGCCCCCGGAAGCCAGCCGCAGGAAGTCACGATCTACGGCACACCCTTCGAAGACCTCTGCAAGGAAGAAGTCGCCAAACACGAGACGCACCCGGGCAAGCTCTGGCCCAAGATGCGCGCCCTGGCCGAAAGCAAGCGGATGCCCGAGGGCATCGACACGTTCATGATCAAGCACCACGGCATGTTCAACGTCGCGCCCGCCCAGGCCGGCTACATGTGCCGCATGCGCATCCCCGCGTGCAAGCTCCGCGGCGACCAACTCGCGGGCCTCGCGGACCTGGCCGAAAATCTCGCCGGCGGGTACGCCCACGTCACCACCCGCGGCAACCTGCAGGTCCGCGAGATCGCGCCCGAAAACCTCATCAAGAACCTCGAAGCGCTCTACGACCTCGGCCTAACTTCCAAAGGCAGCGGCGCCGACTCGGTCCGCAACATCACCGCCTCGCCCAGTGCCGGCTTCGACGTCGATGAACTGATCGACCTCTCGCCCCACGCGATCGCCCTGCACCACCACATCCTCAACGACCCCGACCTGCACGGCATCCCCCGCAAGTTCAACATCAGCTTCGACAACGGCGGCCGACTGTCGTGCGTCAGCGACACCAACGACATCATGCTGCTCGCGACCGAGCTGCGCGAAGCCACCCAAAGCGACACGGGGCTCGAACCCGGCGTGTATTGCCGACTCGGTCTGGGCGGCATCACCGGGCACCTCGACTTCGCGCGCGACGCCGGCGTCCTGATCCGGCCCGAGCACACCGTCGACGCCTGCGTCGCCATGCTCCAAGTCTTCGTCGAGCACGGCGACCGCACCAACCGCAAAAAAGCCCGCCTCAAGTATGTGCTCGATCAACACGGCTTCGACTGGTATCTCGAGAAATCCCAGGAAAAACTCACGGCCATCAACCCCGACGCCAAGTTCTATGCCGTGCCCGCCAAAGCGTGCGCCCCGCGAAACGAAATCGACCGCCAGGGCCATTGCGGCGTGCAGGATCAGAAACAGCCCGGCTTGAAATATGTCGGCGTCAACCTGCCCGTCGGCAAACTCAAGCCCGACCAGATGCGCGGCCTCGGCCGGATCGCCCAGCAGTACGGCCGCAACGACATCCGCCTGACCGTGTGGCAAAACCTGCTGCTGCCGTATATCGCGGAGGCGGACATGCCCTCGGTGCTCGACGAACTGAAAGAACTCGGCCTGACCACCGAGCACTCCGCCTTCGCCGCCGGGGCCGTCGCCTGCACCGGACGCATGGGCTGCAAGTACGCCGCCGCCCACACCAAGTCCCACGCGGGCATGCTCGTCGAACACCTCGAAGGCGTCTTCGGCGACGCGATGGATCAACCGCTCAATCTCCACCTCACCGGCTGCGCCCACTCCTGTGCCCAGCACTACATCGGCGACATCGGCCTGCTCGGGGCAAGCACCGACGACGGCCGGGAGGCGTACCAGGTCTTCCTCGGCGGCGGCAGCGACCTCGAACAAGGCATCGCCCGCCACCTCGTCGGCCCCGTCCCCGCCGACGAAATCTCTAGTTTTCTCGAACACATCGTTCGCACATACCTCGACCAACGCGAACCCAACGAACGCTTCGTCCACTTCACCCGCCGCCACAGCGAGGACCAGCTCCGCGAGCTGTTCCTGCCCGCCGGCGTCGCCGCTTGAATCGCACCGCCCCCCGAAGCCCACGGATTGAATCCGTGGGCGTCTGCGAAAGTCCCATGATCGCTCCCAACCCCACGCTCCCCGACCTGCCTGCCGGCCTCGCCAACCCGGCCGCCCCGCTCGTCCCCGACGACGCGCCCTTCGACGCCGGCCAACGCCAGTGGCTCAACGGCCTGCTCACCGGGCTCACCGTCCTCGCCCGCGCCGCGAACGGCGGTGCTGCCGGGGCTTCCGGTGGCACGGAACTCGCCGCGCCCGCCGTGCCGCTGTCCATTCTCTACGGCTCGCAATCCGGCAACTGCGAAGCCCTCTCTAAGGACCTCCGCAAAGCCGCCAAGGCCGCCGGCTTCGATCCGAAGGTGTCCGAGCTCAACGACGTCGAGCCCGCCGAACTCGCCGCGCTCGGCCGGGTGTTGATCGTCTGCTCCACCTTTGGTGAGGGCGACCCGCCGGACAACGCGATGAAGTTCTGCGAGAGGATCCAGGCCGACGACGCCCCCGAGCTCGCCGGCCTGGACTTCGCCGTCTGTGGCATGGGCGACTCGTCCTACACGCACTTCAACAAGACCGCCCGCGACCTCGACGCCCGCCTCGAACAACTCGGCGCGACCCGCGCCGCCGACTTCGTCGCCTGCGATGTCGACTACGACGACGACTATGCCGCCTGGAAAGAGTCGGTCTTCGCCAGCGACGCCCTCATCAACGCCGCCGGCGCGGCATCTTCTTCGGACGCATCCGGGGACGACGATGAACCGAAGGAGAAATACACCAAGAACGAGCCCTTCGCCGCGACCGTGCTCGACGTCCGCAACCTCAACGGCCAAGGCTCCGCCAAAGAAGTCAACCATATCGAGATTTCGCTGGCGGGCTCGGGGCTGGACTACCAAGTCGGCGACGCGCTCGGGCTTTGGCCGACCAACTGCACGAACTTGGTGCAACACATCCTGGACGCCGCCGGACTGACGGGCCGGGAAGTCGTCACGCTTAAGGCCGGGCCGATGCCGATCCGCGCCGCTCTGCTCGACAAACTCGACCTCTGCACCGTCACCGCCAAGACGTACGAAGTCTTGGAGATCCAAGGGCAACCCGTGCCCGGTCAGCACGTCCTCGACGTCCTCGAAACCCTCGACCCTAAACCCGCAGCGCAGCAACTCGCCGAAGCTCTGCGGCCGCTCTCGCCCCGGCTGTACTCCATCGCGTCCAGCGTGAACGCCCACCCCGGCGAGGTCCACCTCACCGTCGGCGCGGTCCGCTACGAGACGCACGGCAAGACCCGCAAAGGCGTCGCCTCCACCTTCCTCGCCGACCGCTGCGCCTGCGGCACCCGCGTGGGCGTCTACCTCCAACGCTCCGCGCACTTCCACATCCCGCCCGACGACGTGCCGCTCATCATGATCGGCCCGGGCACCGGCATCGCGCCGTTCCGCGCCTTCCTCGAAGAACGATCCACCCACGAAACCCCCGGAAGAAACTGGCTGTTTTTCGGCGACCAGCACGAAGCGACTGACTTCCTCTACCGCGACGAGATCGACGCCTGGCTCGCCGACGGCACGCTCGAACGTTTCGACGCCGCGTGGTCGCGCGACCAAAGCGAGAAGGTCTACGTGCAAACGAAGATGCTCGAACACGGCGCCGACCTGTGGTCCTGGCTCGACGCTGGCGCGGCGGTGTACGTCTGCGGCGACGCGTCCCGCATGGCCAATGACGTCGATGCCGCCCTCCACACGATTGTCGCGGAACACGGCCAGATGTCCGCCGTCGACGCTGCCGCTTACGTCGAGCAACTCAAGGCCGACCACCGCTACCAGCGCGACGTGTACTGATGTTTCCGGGCGAAGCCCACGTTCACTGAACGTGGGCGTCCATGTCTGTTTCACAATGCCTCTCACGACCGCCGCCCAACCCGACGCCTCCGCGATGCCGATGCGCGACCCGACGCTGCGGCTTAACGATTTTTATGAGGTCTACGAGCGGCCCGACCCGCGACAAGTGCGCGGCGAGGCGTCGCGTTGCATGAACTGCGGCGCTGCGTTCTGCGTGCCCGAAGGCGGGTATCTCGGCAACGATGGGGCCGCCGCCGGCTGCCCGATCTCCAACAAGATCCCCGAGTGGAATCGGCTGGTCGAGCTAGGCCGGTGGCGCGACGCGTACGACCGGCTCGCGCTGACGAACAACTTTCCGGAGTTCACCGCTCGCGTTTGCCCCGCGCCGTGCCAGGATTCGTGCATCGTCGGGATCCACGACCGCCCCGTCGGCATCAAGTTCGTCGAACGCGCCATCATCGACCGCGCCTTCGACGAGGGTTGGGTTGAGCCGCGCACCCCGACGTCCCGCACCGGCAGGCGTATCGCGATCGTCGGCTCGGGGCCCGCCGGGCTGGCGGCCGCCGACCAACTGAACGCGCTCGGCCATGTCGTCACCGTGTACGAACGCAGCGACACGCCCGGCGGGCTTCTCACCTACGGGATTCCAAGCATGAAGCTTGATAAGGCGGTGGTCGCCCGGCGGATCGCGTTGATGGAGGCGGCGGGCGTGCGCTTCGAGGTGGGTTGCGACGTCGGTCGTGACTTGAACGCAGCGCAGTTAGCCGCCAATCACCACGCAACCTTGCTGGCCGTCGGCGCGTTGGCGGGACGCGACTTGTACCTGCCCGGGCGCGAGTCGGCCGGGATCACGCTGGCCATGCCGTATCTCGAAGCCTCGACGCGCGCCCAGCGACAGAATGCGGATCCGCCCCAGCATCTTCACGCCCTCGGCAAGCGCGTGGTCGTGATTGGCGGCGGCGACACCGGGACCGACTGCATCGGCACCGCGCTGCGACAAAGCGCGCTCAGTGTGGTCAACGTCACCCGTCGTCAGATTCCCGGATTGCAGCGTTCGGACAAGACTCCGTGGCCAGGCCCGTCCGATACCTATGCGTTGGACTACGCGCACGCCGAAGGCCAGCGCCGCGACGGACAAGACCCACGGCGGTTCGGGGTCCAACCGCTCGCTTTTTTACGAAGGAGCAACGGACATGTCGCCGGGCTCCGAGTTCGAACAACACACAAAGACGGCCGACAGACCACCCAAGACCTAGCCGCGGACATGGTCATCCTTTCGATCGGCTTCACCGGCTCCGATGCCGGCCCCTTGCTCGACGCCTTTGGATTCCGGGGCACCCATCCACAACCCACGCCAGGCGTATTTGTGGCAGGCGATGCATGGCGCGGACCGTCGCTCGTCGTCCACGCGATCGCCGAGGGTCGTGAGATCGCGGACACCATGAATCGATACCTCCAACCGATATCGTAGAGTTCGGCAGGCGTTTTTGCCCCACGTCTCGTTAGCCGTCTAGTTGGAAGAGAATGACCCTAAGCCCACTGAGCCCATCGCCTAGCCCGGGATCGGGCGGGAGAGTTTTACGATGGCGGGTCAGGCCTGCGTCGATTCGGTTTCCCGTTTCTCGGTAACGCTGGGGCCTTTGGTTTCTTGCTGATCGAGCTTGCGGGGGTCGGCGTCCTTGACCTCTTTCGTCGCGGACTCGATTTCGTCGTTGAGGCCTTGGAGGCCTTTCTTGAATTCGACGATGCCTTGGCCGAGCGACTTGCCGACCTGGGGAAGGCGCTTGCCGAAGATCAGCAGGGCGAAGATGCCGATGATCACCCATTGCAGCGGGCCGATCTGGCCAAGGAAGGCAAGCGTCGGGGCAACACCAAGATGGACGAGCGAATCGGGGCTCATGATGGAAGTGTACCCGTGCAACAAGGGCGGGCGGTTAGATCTTGCTCAAAATGAGGCTGACGTTGTGGCCGCCGAAGCCGAAGCTGTTGGACATCGCGTGGGTGATGCTGGTTTTTCTTGCTTCGTTGGGGACGTAGTCGAGGGTGCAGCCTTCGCTGGGGTTCTCGAGGTTGATCGTGGGGGCGATCGTTTGGGTTTCGAGGGTTTTGGCGAGGATGACGGCTTCGATGCCGCCGGTGGCGCCGAGGCTGTGGCCGAGCATGGATTTTGTCGAGCTGACCGGGACCTTCGTGTCATCGCCGAAGCTGCGTTGGATGGCGCGGGTTTCGGCGAGGTCGCCCAGCGGGGTGGAGGTGCCGTGGGCGTTGATGTAGTCGATGTCGCCGGGGTTGAGGCCGGCGTCTTGCAGGGCGGCGTCCATGGCGTACGACGCGCCTTCGCCGTTTTCGATCGGGGCGGTGATGTGACTGCCGTCGGCGGATTGGCCGAAACCTTTCAGCTCGCCGTAGATCTTGGCGTCGCGGGCCTTGGCGTGTTCGTATTCCTCGAGGATCACGATGCCCGCGCCTTCGGCGAGGACGAAGCCGTCGCGGTCCCGGTCGAACGGTCGGGACGCTTTCGCGGGTTCGTCGTTGCGTTTGCTCAGGGCTTTGAGGGCGATGAAGCACGCGGCGCCGAGCGGGGTGAGCGCCGCTTCCGCGCCGCCGGCGATCATGACATCGGCGCTGCCGTGGGCGACGCACTCCGCGGCTTCACCGATGGAGTGTGCGGCGGAGGCACACGCCGTGGCCACCGCCGAGTTCGGGCCCTTGATCCCGAAGTGGATGCTGACGTTGCCGGCCCCGGCGTTACACATGAGCTTGGGGACCATGAACGGGCTGACGCGGGTCGGCCCTTTCTTGAGCATCTTCTCGTGGCCCTCGGCGAACTCTTCGATCCCGCCGACGCCCGAGCCGATGATGCTGCCGCACTTCCAAAGGTTCTCTTTCGAGAAGTCCAAGCCGGCGTCGTTTACGGCGTCAATAGATGCACTCAGCGCGAACTGCGCGAAGCGGTCCATCTTTTTGTTGAGCTTGGTGCGTTCGGTCGCGTCGATCTGCGGCGGGCCGGTCCAGTCCTGCACCTGCCCGCCGATTTTGACGGGGAAGTCGGCGGTGTCGAAACGCGTGATGGGCCCGATGCCCGGGGTGCCGGCGCAGAGTTGGCCAAAGACGTCGTCGACATCTCGGCCCAGCGATGTGACCCAGCCCAGGCCGGTGACGACGACGCGACGCTTGCTCATGAGATGATCCGTGGAAGGACACGGCCCCGCACGGACATGCGGGGCGCCAGCCGATCAGCCTTCGCTGTTGGCCTTGATGAAGGTGATCGCCTGGCCGACGGTCGTGATCTTCTCGGCCTCTTCGTCGGGGATGGAGGTCTCGAATTCGTCTTCGAATTCCATCACGAGTTCGACGGTGTCAAGGGAGTCGGCGTTGAGATCGTTGACGAAGTGGGTTTCGTCCTTGATCTCGCCTTTGTCCACGCCCATCTGCTCGGCCACGATGTCGTACACCTTGTCGCGGATCGCTTGTTCGTCCATGGGGAAATCTCCAATCAAAAAGTTCTAAGCATCCCGCGGTCGTAAAAGCGGGCCCCAACCGGGCGGGGTCGGGTGAGGTCGGGAAGCGCATCGGTTCGTGTCGGCCTACGAGCAAGAAAACGGCCGATTCCGAGCGATCCGGGACTATACAAGCGGGCCGTGCCGGTTGCCAATGCGGTTGGGGGTGGCTGCGGCGATTCGAGAAGCGCTTGCACTTCTCACCACGTTCCTGATTCACTTGCCAAAGAACGCGGGCAGACCCGGCACCACCGAAGTCCGGCGGGGGACGCCTTGCCCCGGCCCATCACGCCGCCTCCCGCGGTCGCTTCTGCTTCGGCTCCACGCGCCGCCCACCGGGGGTTCTCGGAAACGCGCTCCGCCAAGTCGAATCCCGAG
>JBCCDN010000014.1:0-31802 GCA_039030755.1 Planctomycetota bacterium
GCCGCCGACCTCGCCGAGACCGAGCCCTATTGGCACCGGCTTCAACACGACGCCCCGCGTGCTTCCTTTGCCTTGGTCCACGATGTCGTCGTCCTGGATTACGACGAAGAAAATTCCCTGGGCGCGTGGGACGACCCCCGCCCCGCCCGACAGCACGGCATCGCGTCGTTGCGTTTCCTCGATGACGCCGTCGCCGCCGCCCAGCGCCCGCTCGACCAAAACGGCATCGACGCCCTGGTCACCGCCCCCATCGCCAAGGAATCCTGGCACCTCGCCGGCTGCCGCTTCGCCGGCCACACCGAATTCCTCCAGCACCGCACCAAGGCCAAACGCGTCGCCATGATGTTCGTCGGCACCGAGCCCGACGGCCAACCGCTCCGCACCGTCCTGGCCACCATCCACTTGGCCCTGATGGACATCAAAAACGTGCTCACCATCGGCTCGGTGTTCGACGCGATCGACCTGGGGCATCAGGCCCTGCTGGGCTTGGGCGTCCGCCACCCCAAAATCGCCGTGGCCGGGCTCAACCCCCACGCCTCCGAAAACGGGGCTTTCGGCGATGAGGAACCACGCATCATCACCCCCGCCATTGAGGCCGCGGTGAAACACGGCATCGACGCCCGCGGCCCCTTCCCCGCCGACACCCTCTACACCCCCGCCAACCGTCAACGCTTCGACCTCACCGTGGCCATGTATCACGATCAAGGCCTCATCCCAATCAAAGCCCTCGCCTTCGACAACGCCGTCAACATGACGCTCGGCCTGCCGATCATTCGCACCAGCCCCGACCACGGCACCGCGTTCAATATCGCCGGAAAAAATCAGGCCGATCCCGGGTCCATGCGAAAAGCCATCCAGCTCGCCGTCACGCAAGCCCAAGCCCGCATCGACCTGAAAGCCGCATCCGTGGCCTAGCCAAAGGCCCACGCTTGCCGCCGGCGACGCTCCCCGCGATCACCGGGGGCTATACCACGTCCTGCTTCACTTGCCAAAGAACGCGGGCAAACCCGGCACAACCGAGGCGGCCCACAACGCCTCCCGCGCCGCTTCGCCCTCGGCCCCACGCACCGTCCACCGCGGGTTCTCGGAAACGCCCGTGAACCAAGCCGCAATCCGGGATCCGGAGGCCGACGGATCAATTCCATCCGCGTCGCCCGGCGGCCTATTCACCTGCCCGTCCGCTCACCCGCGGCACCACGCCGCGCGGTCGGCCTCTGATCCGCCGTCCGTACGGGATTCTTGGCCGAGCGGCATATTCGTTCGTGGGGTTGCGCACGCCACGCGCAACAAAAAAGCCGTACACCCGAAGGTGTACGGCTCCGTGTTCGTCTAGTTGACGAAGTAGTCAGCCTTAGGCGCTGCGGCGACGCAGCATGGCCAGACCACCGAGGCCGAGCAGAGCGGCCGTGGCGGGCTCGGGAAGGAGCTCACCGTCGACAATCGCCAGCTCACCAAACGCGTTGGGAGCCGGAATGTCGTCGTTGGCCGAGGCCAGGAACTGGAAGGTGCCGTTGGCGTCATCCGAGACGGTGATACGGGCAACCAGGAAGTCGCTGCGATCAGCGATGAAGTCCGAACCCGAGGGATTGAACTGGGCTTGAAGCGTCGTGGAGTCGACCAACAAATCGGTCAACGTTCCGTCAATGTTCACCGGGCCACCACCGCCACCAACGCCGAGCGTACCAACGGTCGTGCCCGAAGTGGAACCACCTTGGGCAAAGAACGTGTCAAATTCCAAATCCGGGAAGGTCCCGAAGAAAGCCGCATTGGGCGGGCTGTCACTACCGACGGCGTCTTGATAGAACGTACCGGTGGAAAGAACCGAAAGAATCTGCGAACCGGAATATTCACCGGTGAAGTCGATCGAGAGATCGAACGTGCGGAAGCCATCAAGCGTGTTGTCAACTTCTTCAACGCTGTAGCCGCTCATCTGAGCCGAGGCGGCACCGGCAAGAGCAACCGCACCAAGAGTACCTAGAACCTTTTTCATATCGAAAATCTCCTTTCCCATCCAGTCAATACGGGGTGAAACGAACACTGCTAAGAATGTAGCCGATCAATGCCGGCTTGTGAAGTCTGTTTTAGAACTTTTCTGAACTTTTTACACGGCGACGACGTAATGCCGCACCAGCAACCAGAAACGCGGTCGCCAAGCCGGCCGTACCGGGTTCAGGGACCGCGGCGCCTGTGAAGCTGGGGGGATTGGCCGAATTTCCCCAGTTGTTGAGGACGCGGTTCAGCTCTTCTTGATCCACTTGCGGGGTGGCGAACGGATCGCCGTTGGGTTGAAAAGGTGCGGCCCCGCCCCAGTTGTTCAGCACCAGGTTCAGGTCGCCCTGCTCCACTTGGCCGGAATCATCGTAGTCGCCAACAATGCCGGTCGCGACCAGCGCGACGACCAAGCCGGGAAGTTCGTCGATCTGCTCGAGTTCGCCATCGGGATTGGTGAAAAACAGGTCGAACGGGCCGTAGAAGAACGAGAGATCGGCCACGGGATCCGCGGAAGCCCCGGTCCACGCAAGATTCAGCGCTAAGCCGTTGCCCGTATCGGGGACGGCGATCGGCGGCAGCGGATTCAGTGGATCGGAGAGGCCCAGATTGAAAAAAGCCACCTCGTCGCTGCCGACGTTGTCGACGTCGAACACGATGGGTGATAGCTGCCCGCCGAGGGTCTCATCACCTTGATCGGACAGGAATCCGCCGGCCGAGAACACGGTGTAGCCATTGATCGACTCGCCCGGGGTCGTCGCCCGCAAGGACAACGCACCGCCGGCGGAAGGATCCACCAACAGTTCGATCGCCGCCGACGCGGGATTCATGGCCACCATGCAGACCGACGCGGCGGGCACGGTGAGATAACAACGCGATAAAAATTTTGACATCGGCTTCCTCGGCTCCACGTGACCCTGAAACGACGCGGCCATCCCACGCGTCACGCGACCATCCTGAAATACTTCAAAAATTATACCACGTCCCCAACCGACGCCAACCGAGAAAACAGAATTGCTTTGCGATCAGACCCGATTGCGAGGCGATCGGAAGATGATCGTCCAAAAAAAGAGCCCGCGGCGAAGGGCCACGGGCTCTTGGGTATTCGATGTTTTTGCCGGTTCAACCGGCAGGTGGGTTTCAGGCCGAGCGGCGACGCAGGCCGGCCAGCGCGAGGCCGCCGAGCATGGCGAGAGCACTGGGTTCCGGAACCGTGAAGCCTTCGAAGCTCGGCGGGTTGGACGTGTTGCCCCAGTTGTTCAGGACGCGGTTGAGCTCTTCCTGGTCCACCGCGAGGCTGGCGAACGGGTCGCCGTTGGGCTCGAAGGGCGCGTCTTGGCCCCAGTTGTTCAGGACGAGGTTGAGGTCGCCCTGTTCCACCGAGCCCGAGTCGTCGTAGTCGCCAACGATGCCTTCGATGACGGCCAAGGGCAGGTAGCCTTCGGTTTCAAGGAATTCGACGATGTCGGGCACCACGGTGGGGTCGCTGACTTCTTCGAGCACGATGTTGTCGTACACGTTGAAGTTGGCACCGGGGACGCCAATGAACGACGGGAAGCCGTCGAGGAAGCCCAGGCCGATGGTGCCGGAGTTGGTGGGCGTGACGATGTCGGATTCGTCTTCGGCGGTTTCGGGGTCGTCCTCGGTGATCACGATCGGAGCGGACACGTCCTGCTGCAGGACGACCACGCCATCGATGACCTGGGTCCAGACGCCGTCGACGTAGTAGATCTCGTGGGTGGCCCAGCGGTTGTAGGGCGTGCCGCCAGGCAGCGCCGTGTCGTTGTCGTTGAGTCCAGTGACCGAGGGAACGGAGTAATCCACCGAACCAGTGATCACCGGGAACTGTTCACGGTAGAACTGACGCGTCGTGCCGGGCAGATCCGCCTCGTCGAAGATCTCGGGGGTCGCGGGGATGGGCGAGTAGTAGCTGTCGCTGCCGGTAACGTTTTCCAAGGCCGAGGGCAGCGGATCGCCGGGGGTAAAGCCGGCGGCTTCCCACGCGTCGTTGATGTACGAGCCGGCAAGGCCATTGTTGATGCCTTCCTGCCACTCTTCGAGCGTGCGACCGCTGATGGTAACTTCGTAGTCGTCGAAGCCGTCTTGGTCGGTCGTGATCGCCAGGGCTTGACCCGAGGTCGGGGTGCTGCCGCTGAAGGAGGCGAACGGGCCGTTGTAGGGGCCGGTCGCGCCGTCGCTGGCGGGGACATCGGCGGGCGTGAAGTTAATGCCGGCCCACTGGTAGTTCGTCGAGCCCGACGGACCGCCGCCGTCCTGACCGGTGTTGACCGACATGTACGAGTCGTACTTGAGGACGAAATCTTCGGTCGCGGTGCCGTCGCCGACATTCACGCCGTTGGCGAAGACGCCCGCGAAGAGGCTGGCCGTGCCGCCGGGGATGTTGTTGGCCGAGATCAAGATACCCGTGGTGGCGGCGTCGCCGCCGGCGCTGTTGGGGGCTTCGGGCACCTGGGTCGTGAGGAACCCGTTGCCGAACATGTCGAAGTTGCTGTAGTCGATGCCGTAGCGGACGAATTCCTGGGTGGCACCATCTCCGTCGCCGGCAATGGTCCACTTGGTGGGATCGCCCACATTGTCGCTGAAAATCTGGGCGTGTGCCGAGGCACCCACACCGGTCATCATCGCAATAGCCAATAGCCGTTTCGTCTCAAATTTCATCATTCAACTCCTTAAAAGGGGAATCCAAAAAAACAAGTCAGATAGTTTGCCCACTAAAAGACCATCAATTAAACATTAATTATTGTTGTCAGGGGATGTCCCGACAATATCGAAATAGTTTCCGACAGGATCGGAGAACCCAGCGAAGCCTCCGTCGTTCACATTTCCGAGCGAATCGCCTCGATAAATTTGATTGACAAGGTTGTCGGTAAGACTAATTCCATCGAAACGTGCCGCTTCCTGGTCTTCGCCGGTGAAGGGAACGGCCACCGCGGAAACGTGACCATCCGCCCAAGCAATTTGGACCGAGTCGTTATATCGAGCGTGCGGCATACCCGCGTTACCCACCGCTACGCCGCAATCAAGGACGACGTGCGCCCCCCAAACTTTACCGTCCGTTTGGGTCGGGCGGGTACCATCGGCAAAAGCCGGATCGTTACCGTCAATAAACATATCGATTACGCCAGTCGTGACCAGAACGGCCGTGGCGTCATCCATGTCCTCGAGCCGAGCAGGGATAAAATCCGGAAGGTTCTTCCTGGGATTATGGGCGTTGACTCCGGCTGGCGAGCGAAAGCTTCCGCTCTTGTGGTAGTTGCCGCCCACGTGAACGAAGTTGTAGCCGTAGTGAATACGGTTCCACCGGCGGTCGTCCATGTTGTCGCGGGTGATGGAACTCGATGCATCGGCACCGGTGCCCGCGATTTCGAGAAACGGCGTTTCACCGTTCGCAAATGCCGGGTCGCGATAGACCTCGGCCCCGGGGATGTAGTTGTCAACACCTAGCCGGGTCGTCCAGTACCAAATAGGCGTGCCATCAACTGGCGTGCCTCCGGTACTTTGTTGCCAGAGCGGAAAATATGAGTCGTTGTCGGCCTGATACGCCGCCATCGCGATCGCGATTTGGCGCTGGTTGCTGCCCGACGCCGCGATGCGGCTGGTTTGTCGGGCGGCGCCGAGGGCCGGCAACAGGATGCCGATGAGCAAAGCGATGATCGAAATGACCACCAAGAGTTCAATGAGGGTGAAGGCGCTGCGGGGATTCGATGGATGCGATTTCATGGTGTAAAGGGCTTGGGTGAAGAAAAAAGGGAGGGCCCGGACAACCACTCATCGATCAAGTAAATCCACTCTTTACGGGGGCGAGTAGCCCGCACCGTTGGTGTACTGACCGGTTTCGGTCCAAGCGTTGGGAGTATCTTGGAAAGAAGCGTTACCGAGGAATTCTTCGGTGTAGGCCAAGTTCACCATCCGCGTAGATAGTGAATTCGAACCGCCGACGGCCAACGCAGACACGTGACCATCGACATAGCACACGTTAAAGGCGTTGCCGCTGTGCCGGGCGTGCGGGTGGGCGAAAATACCGCCGCCGTTATAGTCCCAAACAAAGTTGATCCCGCGATAGGAGGTCGATTGGGTATCGGGAACCGAACTAGGATCGAAGGGAAACCCCGCGAACAAACTAGGTCCCGCAATATCGGTCGCGGTCGCCGCATCCATGACATAAGCCGTTTCAGACGGGGCCCGAAAGTCGCCGGTGCGGGGAGTCAGCGTGGTTTCGTTGGGACCCCCAACGTCGAGGACGTAGGGACGAGTCGCCCCAAAACGCGTACGCCGCTGGATCGTGCCGACGTTGCTGGTGTTCATCCCGTAGTGGATGTGAAGCCAATCCGAATCACGGAGCCACTGGTCTTGCTGGGCGGCGGTGCCGTTCTGGTCGCCCTCGTCGATGCTATCGGGGGTCCAGGCGTCAAACCCTTCTTCTTCCATCCGTGGGCAGATGAAGGCGTCGCCGGCCCCGAAATAGCCTTCGTCAATCAGGCGAGCGCTCCAGTAGATTGGATCGCTGTTCCAGACATCGCGGTAGGGAACATTGTATTCGCTGTTGTCTTCGGCATAAACCGCGACGGCTAGGCCGACTTGACGAAGATTGCTCAGGCAACCAGCGTCCCGAGCGGTATTACGGGCGGCCCCCAAAGCGGGCAAGAGGATCCCGATCAGCAGAGCGATGATGGAAATCACCACGAGCAGCTCGATCAGGGTGAACGCAGAGCGACGCGAGGAACGGAAACAAGCAGGGGGAACCATGATCTGGGCTTCTCCGGAGGCGAATATACGGGTCATACAAAGGAATGCTAAAGCCGTACGGCCGGGGTTGGCATTGGCCTTGGCCGACGGTTGAATGGTTTGGGATGTTGGCGGGCAGTGAAGGACCATACGGTTCATCGGGGGAGCGAAGCGTTGGATGAGAATGGCGTGATTTTTGTCGTGCGGGTCAGATGGCGAGTTGAGTTCAACCGAAATGACCTGCGGACTCGCGGAAACAAACCGGGCGGAACCACGCAAATTTGAACGCAGTTCAATTTAACTATTGCTCGGTGTAGGTTCTCGCGATTGGCCGTTCTGAACGTTTCTCCGGTGGCTGGGTCACGCAGGCGTTAAGAGTATACCCCGAAGTTTTACAGGGACCAAGCCTGACTTCCATAAGTTTCCCTGGTTTTGGATTGCGGCATGATGACGGTACGCGGGCAGGGCTTTCAACTCCGGGCTGTGGGCGATGCGGTATCGCGCATCGAACGTGTGATTCGCCTATTTCGTAGACTGTCTCCGTGGCCCTGTGCCCGCTTGGTATGCGGTGACGGGTGGGTTCGAATCCGTACGATTTTTTTGGGAGCGTTTGTTTTGACGCCAGCCGTGAACGGTTTACCTCTCTGCCCCACACCGCCTGTTTTGTCCGGGTGGCCGACGACGCTTCTCCAGCAAGGAGGGGCCGGGCCCCAGAATATCGAGACGGTCGGCTACCGGCTGGCGGAGCTGTTCATGTTTTCGCCGGTGATCAATGGGTGTATCGCCGGGCTCTCGGTGATCGGGCTGGGGTTGTTTCTTTGGCTGCTGCTGACGATCAACGCCCGGGCGATGGCGCCGCGGGATTTTCTCGATGAGGTGACCCGGCTCGTGGTGCGGGGCGAACTCGACAAGGCCGCGGACCTGTGTCGCCGGGCACGCGGGGTGTGGATCGGCCCGATCGTGCAACGCTGTGTGGAGAACGCGGGACAAGGGCATTCGGTGGTGCTGGAGATGGTGCAGAGCGAGGGTCGGCGGGCGGCGGATGTGGTTTGGAACCGGGTGAGCTATTTGGCGGATATCTCGAACGTCGCGCCGATGCTGGGGCTGCTGGGGACGGTGATCGGGATGATCACGGCGTTCTTCGGGCTCGAGCGGGAGACGGGGAGCATCAACGCGGCGGTGCTGAGTCGGGGCGTCGGTCAGGCGATGACGACGACGATGTTCGGCCTGTTCGTGGCGATCGGGGCCTTGGTGATGTATTCGATCATTAAGAGCCGGGCGACGCGGACGCTGGCCGAGGCGGAGCGGGCGGTGAACACGATCGCGGATCACTTGGTACGGAGCGAAGGCGGCGACGGACACCGTGCGTCGCCGGGCGGGTCGGGGATGCCCAATCTTCCTGGCGCGGTCGGGACGGGGGCGGGAGTGTCGCGCCGATGAGTTTTGTCGCGGAATCTCGGGAGCGGACCCGGCCCATCCTGCCGCTGGCGGGGATGGTGGACGTTTTGTTTCTGCTGCTGATTTTCTTCATGACCGCGTCGACGTTTCGGGAATCGGAGTTGGAGTTGCCGGTGTCGCTGACGCCGGGCGAGTCGGCGACCGAGGCGGTGGACGCGGCGAGTTCGGTGGTCGTGACGGTGACGGCCGAGAACGAGATTTTCTTCGGAACCCGGGCGTCGACCCTTCAGGAACTCCGCCGCTTGCTCGAAGAAGTCGTCGCGGTGTCGCCGGATGAAGTGCTTGTGGTGCGCAGCGACGAGAAGAGCGACGCGGGCGTGTTGCTGCGGATTCTCGATCAGGCGGAGTTGGCGGGCGTACGGGATACGCGGACGGCAATGATTCGCGCGGCGGCGGAGTGACGGCAACGTGAAACTGAACCAGCCCCCCTTTTCGTTTCGGTCCGGCGTTGGCGTTTTGCTGCTGGCCGGCCTGTCGATGTGTTGGCCGGGGGCGGCCGCGTCGGCGGACTCGGCGCACGAGCAATTCGTGTTTGCTTACAAGCTGATGCAGCGTGGCGACACGGCCGAGGCGGCGGCGGAGTTTGATCGGTATCTGCGGGACTATCCGGCGGCGAGCAAGCGGACGGACGCGGCGTACTACCGGGCGCTGCTGTTTCGGGAAGCGGGAGATGCGGGGGCGGCGGCGCGGCTGCTTTCGGGCATCGAGGCGGGCGGCGGGGAATTGGTGCCGAGCTATGCGGTATCGCTTTTACGCGGGCAGACGCTGGTGGACGTGGGGCGATTCCAGGAAGCGTTGGCAGTGTTGGGAGAGGTAGAGATCGGCGGGTTGGATTCGAGCTTGGCGTTGTCGGTGCGCTACTTGCGGGGGCAAGCGGCACGGTCCGCTCAAGAGTTCGGCTTGGCGGCGCAGGAGCTTTCGGCGGCGGCGGACCTAGCGGAGGCGCAGGGTCACGCGTTGAAGGGGCCGGTGTTGGTGGAGTTGGCGGAGGCGCAGCGGAGCCGGGGCGATTTAGACGCGGCGGCTAGGGCACTGGAACGGGCGTTGGCGGGGCAAGCCGATGAAGCCTGGGGCGCACAAGCGGCGCGGTTGTCGGGAGACGTGGCTTACGAACGTGGCGAGATGGACGCGGCGGTGCGGGCGTATCGACGGGTGTTGGACGACTTCCCCGGTAGCGAGCATTACGGGCCGGCCGTTGTTGGGACGCTGTGGGCGTTGTACTCGGCCGAGCGTGATTTAGAAGTGGTCGAGACGTTTGCACGGTTGGCCGAAACGCTTCCGCTTCAAGACCGGGTGGCGGCGCACTACCTCGCGGGTTCTTCGGAACAGAGGCGGGGGAATCATGAAGCAGCGGTCGCGGCGCTCGAGCCGGTGTCCCGGGGCAACGGGATGCTGCCCTTGGAGGAACGGGTGCTTTATCGGTTAGCGGTGAGTCGACACGCCTTGGAGCAGGATGATCAGGTGATCGCGACGGTGGCGCGTTTGAATGCGCAGTTTCCGGATTCGCAGTTCGGGCCGGACGCGGCGTTTCTCGCAGCGAGCAGCCGATCGCGGATGGGCGACGCGGCGGCGGGCGTGGCGGAACTATCAAGGTTTGTCGAGGCGGGTCCGGACGGTCCACGCGGCGCGGCATATTTCCTGCGAGCGTTACGTCAGCGGGCGGCGCTCTACGCATCGCAGGGTCGGCTTGAACCTGCGATCGCGGATTACACGCGGTACTTCGACGTGCTCAGCCAGACCGGCCAAGTGGACGCGGCGTCGGAGCTGCCGGTGCTCTGGGCGTACGGAGATGCGCTCCAGCAGGCGGGCCGGGACGACGCGGCGCTCGCCCAGTTTGCCGGCGCGGTGACGGTGCTCGAGGAGGAACGCGAGCAAGGAAAGCCGTTAACGACATTGGAGCCCGAGGGTTACTACCGGGCTGGGTCGGCATTCGCGGCGTCGGGGCAAGATGCCGAGGCATTACGTGCTTTCGACACCTTGGTCGAGCGTTATCCGCTGGACGCGCTGTCGGATGAAGCGGCGCTCATGCGCGGCGCGGTGCTGCGTCGGTTGGGGCGGGACGGCGATGCGCTCCGGGCGTGGATCGATGCGGCGGACCGTGAAGGCTTGGCTCCAAGTCAACGGGCACTCGCGTTGCGGGCGGCGGCGGGTGTGTATCGGTCGGCCGGCCGGGGCGAAGACGCGGCGGTGACGCTTGGCCGAGCGCTGGCGATTGCCGGGCCGGAAAACTTGGTGGACGATGAGTTGCTGTGGTTGGCCGAACGTTGGCTGGACCGTGCACGCGGCGGCGAGACGGCGAACGATTCGTTGGAGGCGCAGGCGGCGCTCAACGAAGCCGAGCGTTTGTTGGACACCTTGGACGCGTCGTCGCGCCGCCCCACCGCGGTGCAGCGTTCGCATCGTTTGTACTTGGGTGGACGGCTTGCGTTACGTCTTGGTGAACTTGACGCGGCCACCGAGCAATTCGGCCGAGTCCTTGCGCTCAGCGAGGGGTTTGATCTGGACGCTCAGCTGGGACTGGCGGAAATCGCCGAAGCACGCGGCGACCTGGAGGCAGCCCGTGAAGAATACGACGGACTGACCCGGGCCGAGGAAACCAGCGTGGCGGCGCGGGCGATGCTTCGATTGGGTCACGTCGAGGCGGCGCGAGCGGCCTCAATGTTGCGGCAGGGTCGGCAGCGCGAAGCGGTGGATGCACAGGCGGCGGCGCGGCGGACGTGGAAGCGATTGGCGCTGCTGTATCTGGATGCCGAGGCGTTGCAGCCGACGCCGCAATTGGCGTTGATCGCGCTGGGCGAGTTGGCGGCGTCGATGGGTGAGTCGGCAGTGGCAGCGCGGGAGTACGGCGAACTGGCCGAGGCGTTCCCGAAATCGCCTTGGGGTCGGTATGCGGCGGCGGCGGTGGCCGGACGATACGAAGGACGGCCGGACGATGCGCTGGCGATGTTGCGGGGTTTGCTGGAGGGCGACGGAGCCGAGGCGTTGGATGCGTCGGTACGCGAGAAGGCCGAGGCGCTACGGCTTGAATTGGAGGGTCGGCCGTGAGTGTGCCACCCCGCCGACCGGCCGCGCCGTTGGGTGCGTTTCGTCAGGGTGATGCATTGGATTCACCGCCCAAGCGGCCACCTTCGGTGGACGTGTCGGCGCGTAATGTACGGGTCAGTCGCTTCGCGAAAGCGGCGGGCATGTGGCTGTTCGTCATGCTGGGGTTGAGCCTGTTCGTGCACGCCGCGATCGGGTTTGGCGCGGCAGACCTGCGATTGGGTTTTGTGGATGCCGACGCGTTTGATCGGGCGCCGCGTATGGTCCGGATCAAGCGGGCGCAGCGGGACACGGTGTTGCTGCCCGGCGAGACGTTGGACTTGACCGAAACCCTGAACGCGGACACGGCGGCACAAACCGCGGCGGCGCAGGCCCAAGCGGTCGATGCATTGCTTGAGGATCTCCTGACGGCAGAGCCGCCAGCGACGCTTTCGTCGCCAACGCTGGATCTCCGACCGATCGACGAGTCACGGCCGGCGACGACGCAGGACACCGCCCGACTGAATCTGCCGGCCTTCGAGATCGATCCTGCCCTGCTCGCGACCTTGCCGGGAGCCGGTCCCGCCGAGGCGTCGATTCGCGAGGACACGGGTTTGGTCGGACGCGGCGACAACAACGCTGACGTGGACGCCGCCGATCAGATCGCGGCGGCGCTGTTGGCCGACTCGATGGGTTCGTCGTCTCGGAGCGGAACCAACCCAAACTTCGGCTCGCGTGGCAACGGCACGGGTTCGGACTCGGGCTCGGGCTCGGGAACGCCTGGCTTACGCCCCGGCGTTGCGGGCCGGCTTGACGCACGGCCGGGGACGCCGCGCACGCCCACCACCTCGATCGACGACGCCCGCCCCGCACTGGATGCGGCCAAACTCACAACCATCGACTTCGCCGCACTCGCCCTCGAAGCTACCAAAAACCTCGACATCCCCGAACGCCTCGACAACGACTTTATTTATCAACTGGCCGTCCACCGAGACCTCGACCGCCCCGCCGACCCCGCGTATTTTCGCGTCGACGTCACCCCCCGCGACACGCTCCGCAAACTCGCAACGCTACCGAAAGACCTGGTCTTCCTGATCGACACCAGTTCCTCGATGCCGCAGAGTTGGGTCGAGCAGATCGCGCTGGGTGTCGAGCAGTCCTTCGCCTCGCTGAACCCCGGCGACCGCTTCAACATCGTGGTCTTTAACGACACCGTCCGTATCTTCGCCGACCGCCCGGTGGAGCCCACGCCCGACCGGCTCACGCGAGCACAGTCCTTTCTGCGTGACGTGAGGTCCAAGGGGTACACCGATGTGAACGCGGCGCTGCGGCAGTTGTTGCGGCGCGACGTCGAGCCCGGGCGGGTCTACACGTTGATTCTGATTTCCGACGGGCGTCCCACCGTGGGCGTCGTGGACGCTCGGCAGCTCATCAATCTGATCACGCGCGAGAACAACCGCGTCGCGGGGATCTACTGCGTCGGCGCGGCGCCCTCGCGGAAGCTCGATCGCCGGCTGCTCGACTTCTTGGCGTATCGCAACAACGGGTTCGCGGTGTATCAGACCAACCGCGGTCGAGTCGCTGGGACGATCCGGGACTTGACGTCACAGCTTCGGTATCCGCTCATCACCGACGTACGGATGCGCATCGCCGGCGAGCACACGCGGGAGGTCCACCCGGATCGGTTGCCGACGATCCACCAAGGCCAACGATTCTCGCTGTTCGGACGGTACGTCGAGAGCCGGCCGTTCACGATGCAGATCGACGGGCGTAGCGAAGGCGGGCAAACGGTCGCCTTTACGTTTAGCCAGGACCCGGATCGCGCGGCCGACGGCGGCGACACGTTGCCGCCGCAGTGGGCGTTCTGGAAGTTGCAGGACATTTACAGCCAACTTCTGCAGCGCGGCGATGAACCGGGGCTGGTCGAGCAGGTCCGCGCGTTGCAGCGTCGGTACGAACTCGAAACGCTGTATTGAATCGATTGACCTTTTCCAATTCGAGGCAAAGTGCCGACATGAACCTTGGCGCGGCGACCACGGATTGCCTATAGTGAAATCGGATGCGGGGAGCATCTGGTTGCGTCGGGTCTGTTCTGGACGCCGCAGCGATTCCGGCTTGATTTCTGCTTACGTGGTTTTCTCTCTGGCTGGCCTGCTTCCCGCGTAAGCCCTTTCTGACGGCGGTGTCTCATTTCTGCTTCAACTGTTGGTTTCTCACCGCCGACCATAGTCCCCGGGCGTAGCGCCCGCGACGGACGTGCCACAGACTTTGCCGCTTGCCGCGTCAATCGTTTTGTGTTCTTCCACGGTTGTCTAATTGAGACGCCGTCGGTTGATCCGCGTCCCCGCCGTTCGCTCCGCCCTTCGACAGGAGTGCTGCTCATGTCTGTTCGCGGCTCGGTTAAATGGTTTGATCCCAAGAAAGGCTACGGCTTCATTGTCGGGCCCGAGGGCCAGGATGTTTTCGTGCATTACTCGCAGATCGATACGGACGGCTTCAAGTCGCTGCGCGACGGCGAAGACGTCGAATACGTGATCTGTGAAGGCGCCAAGGGCTTCCAGGCTCAGGACGTCAAGCGGGTGCCGCAATCCGTGCCCCAGCCCAAGAAGCCGCAGAAACCTCAGAAGGTTTAAAGCGGAGTCTGCGGGAGTACCCGGCGATATGCTCAAGGCATGACCGTCTGGACCGGGCTGTTTTTGGGAATAGGTGTGGGTCTCCTGCTGTCGCTGCCGGCGGCGGCGACGTGGTCCCGGCTGGCCGAGCGGCGGGTCCTGCGATCGCAGAAACGGGTGCAGCGGGCCGAACGCTTAGCCGAGTTGGGGACGATGACCGGCGGTTTGGCGCACGAAATCAAAAACCCGCTGTCGACCGTCGGCCTGAACGTTCAACTCCTTCAAGAAGACCTCGCCGACGCACGCCGTGAACTTCCCGAAAACGCCTATCCCGACAACCCCCAGCTCGCAGCGCGGGATGCCGACCTGCGCGACCGTTTGTCGCGGGTGTCGCGTCGCCTCGACGGGCTGCATCGCGAGACCCAACGGCTCCGCGATATTTTGGACGACTTTTTAAAATTCGCGGGCCGTTTGCAACTACACCGCGAACCCATCGACCTGCACGCGTTGCTCGAAGAACTCGCCGATTTTTTTTCACCGCAAGCCGACGACGCCGGCATACAACTCCGCCTGGACCTACACGCCGAGCCGCACGTCGCGTCCGTCGATGCGAGCCTGCTCAAGCAAGCGCTCCTCAATCTCATGATCAACGCGACCCAAGCAATGACCCAAGCTCGCGAAGTAGCCGGCCACACGCACGGCGGCGCGAACGAGCTTCACCTCCGCACCTCGCTCGCGGCGTCCGGCAAATCGCGCAAACGAGATTCGGTTGAGCCACGACTGTGCATCCACGTCACCGACACCGGGCCTGGCATCCCGGACGATGTCCGACCACGTATCTTCGAACCGTACTTTTCCAAGAAACGCGGCGGCACCGGGTTGGGCCTGCCGACGACCAAACGCATCGTCGAAGAACACGGCGGCACGCTCAGCGTCCACAGCGAACCCGGCCGAGGCACGAGCTTCACCATCACGCTGCCGACACCATCCCCTGCATAACCCGCGGCCTCCGCCACTGGTCATCCCGAGAATGCTTCCCAACCCGCGTCGGTCCGCAGCCACGCCGCATCCGATTCCCGATCCAACGCGAACAAACGGACCCAGCCGTTGCTCACCAGATCGGTCACGTGCGGCTGCCCGGCCAACACCGCATCAATCCGATCACGCTCTGCCTCGACCAACACCTGCAAGCGCAAGGGCTCGTGATACCACGACCCGTCCGGCGCGTGGACCGACTGCTTCGCGAGACCGGTGCGCAAATCACCGCCGTTGCCGAGCACGACGCCGATCGTTCCGACACGGTTATGCAGTGGCTTGTTGCCGGCCCCGAGCACGTCGTTGTCCACGGTGGAGGCGAAGTACTGCAGGTTGATCCAAGAGGCGACGACCATCGGAGCGGAGAGGATCAGCGTGAGAATCGCGTCGTCGGCATCGTGGGCCGCGTCGTATTCATGAAGGAAACTCCGGCCGTGGAGATCGATACCCCTGGTCCGGCCGCGCCGCGCGGCGATGAATGCGGCGTTGCGGGCGAGCGCCCATTCGGGGCGGGTCTCCGACCAATCGCGCGAGCGTCGGCTGAGCAACGAACCAAGCCGCGCCTTGGACTGTTCCGACAAACCAAGCGATGCCGCACGTTCAATCCGTGTCTGTTCGCTGGCCGTCTTGAGCGATGCGTCGAGTTGCCGCACATCATCGGCGTGGGTGCCCGGAATCGTGTCGCGGTCGAGCAGGGAGACGTCGTCCGTCGTCGTGTTATGCAGACCCGCAGCGAAGTGCGTGTCCTCGGGAACATGCAGGCCCAGGTCTTTCAGGCCCGCTCGGACTTGCGGATCGTTGAGGATGCTCGCCGCGACCCGAGCGTTGATGCCACCGCCGTGGCCGCCGCAAGCCCCGCAGTCGAGGCCCGCGGCGTGGGCGTTGTTGGCGCTGCACCCGCCGTGCCCGCAGAGCAGCACCAGCCGGGCCATGTTCTCCCCACAAGGCCCGAGCCCGGTGAATTTAAGAATCGTCGCTGCCGTCTGCGTTCGTGCTTCAAGCGAGAGGGCTTCGCCGGTCGCCGCGTCCCGCAAAGCGAGCGTGTCGTGAGTCTCACCGTCGTCCACCGTGCCCGCGTGTTTGCCCGCGTCGGCGGCGAGCTTACCGACGTAGCCCAAGCCAAGCAGTTCGACGTACGAGAATGTCGAGGCCGGCCCAAGTTGTAAGGGCTTGGTCAGTTTTTTCTTAGTGCTCGCGTCCGTCCCTTCCAGCGAGACGCCCGTTCCCGGCGACAGGAGCACCGGGCACCGCGCGCTGTCGGCGCCGTCGTCCTGGGCCACCGCGAGCGCAACGCCAAAGAACCCGGCGAAACCCCGCGTCTCAATGCGGTCATCCGCGGCTTCGAGGTGCCGCCGCAAGACTTCGGAACGCACGTCGATGCAGAACAGTGCCTGTGCCGAAGGGCGGCTTGCTTCGCTGGGTTGCACGGCATCGCCCGCATGCAGCGAGCCAATCAGTTGCCCGGCATAACCGTCTTCGACCGCTTCCTGCAACACGGCACGCGGGGCTTCGTCTTCGACGGTCCGCACCAGCGTGGCGTACGCATCATCTCGCCCTGCCAACTCGGCCACCGCGGCGTCGGAACACACGCGGATCGCCAGAAGTTCGCCCACGTTGCCCGGCGTGTCCTGCCCGCTGCTCAACGATGCGAACCACGGTTCCCGCCGGAAGAACGACGCCCAGCCGTACACCCCGCCGAGCAGGCGAAAGAGGTAATCCCCACGCTGCTCGGCGGGCAGCGCGAGTCGATCGAGCATGAACTCGATCGCCGTGTCCGCGTCGTCCGGCAACGCCGCGATCCACTTCCGCCAGCCACGCAGGCCGTTGATCTCCAGCGTGCGGTCGATGGACTCGGCTTCCAACCAGCCGTGAAACAAGCCCAGTCGCTCTTCCGCAGGCATCGCCCACGCAGGGGTGCCCCCCGAGGCGAACGCGCTGCACCACCGGCTATGCGACTGCACAAGCAGCTTGTCCCAATGCGTGCCGTGCGCCGCGTCGTGCCGCTGCGCGAAAGTGCGTTGGATCACAGCTTCTCGCGTCGGCCTCTCCGCAGATTCATCAAGTATGGCGAGCAACGCGTCGGCGTCGTGCCCCAGCCGTGAAGCCGCCCGCCGAACGTCCGCAGCCTTGAAGCCGTCTTCATCAAATCGCTTGCGGTAGTGCGCGAAGCCGGGCAAGGGCGACGCGTTCAATCCGTCGCTCATCGACGCCGCTGCTTCCGCCACCCCCCCGCCTGCGAAACCCAAAAACGGGTTGACCGCGACGTAATTCCGGAGCGACCATAACGGCGGCACGCGGAAACAGGCTTGCTTCATCGAGTCGCTGACGGAGACACCGGAACCACCGGCGGAGGCTTCGTGACTTGAGACTTCGGTGGCGACGGATACGTGCGTGTCGGTGGTGTCGTTGAGCATGGGGTGGCCTTGGCGGGAGAGCGTGGTCATCGCGGGTCTTGCAAATAGAGGTTCAAACGATTGGGGAACACGTCAACATGCGGAACGGTGATTTACGGCGTCGGCTTGCCGGGCCAAACCCACGCGACGAAACGGTCGGCGATCGCACCGAAGTAAAACCCATGCAACGCGTGGACGTACCACGCCCGGCCCCAACGCCGGTGACCGATGACGGGAAGCAACGCGTGCAGCACAACCAGCGCCGCGATCCCCACCACCGGCAACGCCGCAACCAGCCAGCCCGCCGCGCCGCTCCAGCCGACGCCGGCGGTAGGTAACCCGACCACCGGGCCCAGCAGCCATTCGCAGCCGGCGTATAGCCCCACCGCCAACCCGGCCCCGCCAAACGTCAGGGCCAACGACACGACCAGGCTGCGCCCCAGAGTGGGTCCGGCCCGCAAGGCGACCACCCACAACTGCCCCGCGGCCAGCGCAAGAATCGCCAGAAGCGCGACCTTGCCCAGCGACTGAAAAAGATCAAAACGAAAAATCCAGGCGGCCACCACCAGCGCAGGAATCGCAACCAACGACCCGACCAACGCGACCCCCAGTGTCCTCCGCGGCGGCCACCCCGGAAGGGCCGCCGCGGGAGATGGCACGTCACCCGATCTGAGAAAATTCCACGCCTTATACGCCCCGTGCGCGACGATGTGCAGCGCTGCCGCCGCAAACACGCCCAGACCGACCTGGATCATCATGAACCCCATCTGCGCGACGGTGGACCAGGCGAGCGTGCGCTTGATGTTGGTCTGCGTCCACATCGCCAACACGCCCAGCGTCGCGGTCAATGTGCCGACGGCCACGAGCAAGGCGAGCGCCGCCGGGACTTCGATCAGGATCGGCGCGAAACGCAGCAGCAATGCGCCGCCGGCGTTGATGACCCCCGCGTGCATCAGGGCCGACACCGGCGTCGGCGACTCCATCGTCTCGGGCAGCCACGAGTGGAACGGGAATTGTGCGGATTTGGTCAACGCCGCCAACGCGATCAATAACATGAATGGTGTCGCCATCGCGGCGCTCTGCCCCGCAGCGACGAGCATCTTGAGTTCAGAGATATCTAGCGTGTTCCACGTTGCCCAAGCCAGGACGATCGCGGCCAGTAGCGCGGTGTCGCCGAGGCGTGAGATGAGGAATTTTTTACGGGCTGCCCGAAAGGCCTCGATGCGTCCGTCGTAGTGCGTGAGCAGCGCGTGCAGGTTCACGCTGGTCAAAAGCCAGACCGCAAACAGCAAGAGCAAGTGATTCGCGAACATGAGCCCGTAGGCCGAGACGACCGTGAGCGTGAGCCGAGTCAGAAAAACGCCCCGCTTGGGATCGCCATCGAGGTACCGCCGTGCGTAGCGAAAGACAATCCAACCGACCGACGCGACGAGCAGGCCCAGCGTGGCGCTGAGTCGGTCGACGATCAGGCCGGCAAAGCGGAAGGGCTCGGGCTGGATGATTTGCCAGAGCAACGCACCCGCAGCTGCCAAGGTAAGTAACGCCAAGACCATATTGCTGCCGCGCCCCGGAAGCGACGCTGGCGCATGGATCGAGTGGTCCTTCAAATGACTTGGCGGTGCGTCGGGCATCGGTTAAGGTTCCGGGGTCAGGCGATCCGAACTACGCGAAATCAAACGTACGAATTTCGCTTCGCACATTAGATCGTCAATCGTTCCACGTCAAATCCAGTTCTCATGCCCGGTCAATCCTCAAAAAAAACGCCCGCCGCCAACGCGGTGAAGAAGGCCGATCCTGCCGGACATCCCTCTCGAACGCCGTGGACATTCCTCACCAACCACTCGCACGTGCTGATCTGCCTCTGGCGTCGGTCCGACGCCAGGCTGCGTGACGTCGCCGAATCCGTCGGCATCACTGAACGCGCGGTGCAGGCCATTGTCGCCGACCTCGAAGAGGCCGGCGTGCTCACCCGCACCAAGCACGGACGACGTAACCACTACACCATTCACGAAGACGCCCCGCTCCGACACCCCGTCGAGTCCGCGCATCGCATCGGTGAACTGCTCAATCTGGTCGGCAAAAACGACGCCACAACGTCGCCTTAAAACCCGATCGCTGATTCTCCAAAACCACAATCCGCCAACTTGCTCGAGTTCCCCGCACGGTTGCTCGGACTCGCCGAAGAAACCGGCTAAACGCTCCAACCTTAGCCTCAGCGCGATTTCGTCAACGACCAAGAAGATGTCCGCATCCACCTGCATCACTCGTCGATGCCATTCACATCGAACCGGTGAGTCACATCCCGAAATACTTGGCCGCGTTCCCGTAACAGATGTCTTCAACCATGGGCCCAAGTAGGTCCAAGTCGTTCGGTAGTTCGCCCGCCTCGACCCACTCACCGAGCAGGCCGCAGAGCGTACGACGGAAATATTCGTGACGCGGATAACTCAAGAAGCTGCGTGAATCGGTAAGCATGCCCACGAAATGGCGGAGCAGGCCGAGGTTGGCAAGCGCTTTCATCTGGTCGCGCATCCCGTCCTTCTGGTCGAGGAACCACCAGCCCGACCCGAACTGCATCGCGGCGGGTTGGCCTTCGCGTGACGTGCCAACGTTAAGGTTGAAATTACCCGCCATCGTGGCCATCAAAAAGTTGTCGGCTGGATTCAAGTTGTAAAGCACCATCTGCGGCAGATGACCGCGTTCGGCAAGTGTGCCGAGGTAGCGTTTGAGGCCGGGACCTTGACGGAAGTCGCCGATGGAATCAAAGCCAGTGTCGGGCCCGAGGTGCTGTTTGGCCCAGCCGTTGTTGTTGCGGCTCGCGCCCAGATGGAGCTGCTTGGTCCAGCCGGCCTCGGTATCGAGCTTGGCAAGAAAAAGCATGACGTAGCTGACGAATTTCGCGCGATCGGACGCGCGGACGTGGTCGGTGCCGAGTTCCCAGGAATCGCCGGCAGTGGACGAAGCGCCGCCGCGGGCTTTGTCGAAAATATCGCGGGCGTCGGCGTCGGAGCAGGTCACGTCGGGTAAACACTCGAGGCCGTGATCGCTGAGCCGAGAGCCCATGGCGTGGAAGAAAGCGTGTCGCTCTGCGAGCGCATCCAGCAGGTCGCCGATCTTGCGAATCTTGAGGTTGACCGACTCACCGAGGGCATCGAGGTAAGCGTTCCACGCACCGAGATCGTCAAGTGTGTACGCCTTATCGGGTCGGAACGCGGGGACGACCTGGGTGTTGGCGAATGGCGTGCGCTGAAGCTGCTCGTGGTGTTCGAGCCCATCGGCAGGGTCGTCAGTGGTTCCGATCAGACGGACCTTGAACCGATCAAGGATCGTGGACACGGGCATCGTGGCGAGCTTCGCGTTGGCCTCGTCCCAAACCTCGCCGGCGGTGTCTTCGTTGAGCAACAGGTCGATGTCGAAATAGCGACGCAACTCCAGATGCGTCCAGTGGTACAGCGGGTTGCCGAGCGTCGCCGGGACGGTGCGGGCAAACGCACGAAACTTCTCGAGCGGCTCGGCGTCACCGGTACAGAACCGTTCATCGACGCCGTGGGCCCGCATCGCGCGCCACTTGTAGTGGTCGCCTTCAAGCCAGGCCTCGAACAGGTTGCCGAACGTGCGGTTGCTCGCTAGGTCGGCGGGCGGCAGGTGGCAGTGGTAGTCGTAGATCGGCTGGTCGGCAGCGTGGTCGTGGTATAGACGCCGGGCCGCATCGCTTTGCAGGAGAAAATCGTCGTTGATGAACGGCAGGGTGGTCGGAGTGGCCATGCCGCCAGCGTATCGGAGCCGCCTTCGGCCGCTCGTTCACCGGCCCCGCAGGCTGATCCGGGCGGGCCGGTTGGTCACGGGCTGTGGATCGTCGGGCAGGTCGAAGTGCGTGGGCTGGTAGCGCTGCGGACCGGGGCCTGCGGTGGGCAGGAATCCGTCGGACCAACGGTCGACATTGGCCGCGAGGCGATCGACATCGCGCTCGAAGCCATCAACGGCGCCGTTGAAGGTGTTGCAACCGGTGAGCAGCACCGCGGGCAGGATCAGCAGGGCATTTTTCACCTAGGCAATGTCGGCTTAGAGGCTAGGTAAACGCGAAAAACCCACGGACAGCGTCCGTGGGTTTCGTGTGTTTGCGGAGGTGCGTCGATTTAATCGGTGATTTCAAAAATCGATTGCGTGCGGAGGACCAAGCCCGTGCCCGCGTGCAGGTGATAGGCCTGAATGTGATACTCCCGGCGATACTTCTGGGAATCGATCAGCGACAGGCAAGGCCCGGCGTCAGGATCGTTGTACGACAGCGTGTGCGAACCGGTTTCACGCGCGAAATCGACCATTTCGCGGTACGTGGACTGGTACAAATTGTCGGTCAGCGTTTCGGTTTGAATGGTCGTACAGAACCCGAGTTTACCCTCGGCAGGCATCTCGTATTCCTTCTCGCCAAACGCGGGCAGGGCGTGCACGAGGCCGGTTTCGGGCAGGTGGTCGCCGGCCTCGATGATGACTTCGGTGAGCGATTGGCCGGGGATTTGAAAACGGACGATGTGGCCGCCGGGCACGATCCACTGCTCAACCTCGTAGCCGCCGTGCTGAATCGAACGGCGGGAATCGAGGGTGAAGAGTTCGGGGTGCAACGGACGGCGATACAGCATCATCCGCAACATCTGTAATTGCTGGGATTTAGAACTGGTACTCATATCGCATCAACATCCTTGTTGGGGGTTTGGGAAAGGCGTGGGACAAAAAACGAAGTTGTGCGCCAGCACACCGTGGATAATCTGCTCCAGGGCGGTTCTCCGGGGGGCCGGTGAGCTGGGGCTGGCGTGTGAATCGGATTCCCCGATCAGGGCGTGATCCTAGCGGTGTGTTTGCGGCTTGTGAACCCCTAGTGAACGGATTTCAGAGATTTTCGGCAGAGAATTAAAAACTGTCTCGATTCCGAAGATCCCAGCTGATTGATACGCATCCTCGGGCCATCGGGTTCGGCGGAACGCGTCCGATGCAGAGGGCGACCAAGGGGTGCCGATAAATGCGGGGATGTCCGAGACTTTGCCAGTCATCCCAAGCCAACCCGACCCGAGGCGGCGGCTGTGGGCGTCGGCGGACCCGGCGGTGGACGCGGCGTTGCGGGGCGCTTTGAGCACCTGCCGCCCCGAGGAGCGTCCTGAGTTGGTGCGGGTGATGCTGGATCGCGGGGACTTGGCCGGGCTGGTGGCGGTGATCGAATCGCAGGACCAGGCCGAGGCGGACGAGCGGGCCGCAGTGTTGGGTGCGGCCGAGGCGGGGATTTTGGATGGAGCCCTACGAACGCTCCTGAGTCGGGCCGGAGGTTCGGGCAGCTCGAACGAGCACGCGCTTCGGTTGGTACGAGAGGCGAAGCTGGGAAGGCTGGCGTATCTGCTGACGGAACTGATCCGGCGGGGTCGCGACGGATTAGCCGAGGATGCGGCGGCGCTGTTGGTGGAGTTGTGCGAGGTGGACGATCCGGCGTCGCGCGAGTCGGTGCGGTCGGCCGTGGACACGGCCGTGGCACGCTTCGATCGACATAGGCACGCGGGCGTTCTCGAGGCGTACCTCCAACTGCTCCCCGCCCGGATGCCGGCGGCGCAAGGCGTGCTCCAAACGCCGACTCATCCTGCGGCCGACACGTTGGGTCGGCGGCTGGCGGCGGCGACAACGGAGGTGGATCGGCGTGCACTGTTGCCCTTGTGCGTCTGCGACGGCTTGCACGGAGCGATTCGTGCGGGGTTGCTGGCTTGTCGTGATGCGGAAACGTTGAGTGACGCTCTTCAGCACGGGGCATTGTTGGTGGAGCCAGGGGTTGGTCGAATGCTGGCGGGGATACCCGGCGAGGCGGCGGCGACAATCGGCAATGCCGAATCGGTGTCGAGGATGCATCCGTGGTCACGGCGTTGGATGCCGATGCTCTGGCGAAAGCTGGCGTTGGAGCCGGGCGTGCTCTTAGAGCGGCTGGATTGGGTCGCGCAGGACGACGATGCGGCCACGCGACTGGCAGCGCTGCGGGTGGCGTCGGCCGTCCAGCCGGCGGACGAAACGCAAACGGCCTGGGCAGATTTACTGGTCCGTTTCTCGCACGACGCCGAAGCGGGGATCGCGCGAGCGGCGGCGGCGGCCCTGGATCGAGCCGCCTCACCGGCGACCATCCAACCTTCGCCATTTCGGCCGGTGTCGGCGTCGGCCGAGCCGCGGGTTCCGCTTGCAACCGTGTCCCGGCTGGCGACCTCACCGCACGACGCCGTACGGGCCACGGCCGGCCGTCGGATTGGGCCCGGAGCGTTTACGCGCGTGTGGGACCACTGGCTGAACCTTGAACCCGGACGACGCGCGGCGACGCTATTTGCTTTGCGGAAGCTGGACCCAGGTTTCGATCAGCGTCTGCTGCGTCGGCTACACGAGGCCGACCGCCGGCGTGATCCCCACCGGGCCGATCCCCGGCTGCGCGCGCTGTCGTGGGTGCGGGCCCTGGGTTGCCCAGCGGGGCCGCTGAGCGACGCGGCGCTGGGGATGACCGGCGACGCCGACCCGCGCATCGCCGCGTCGGCCGTGATGGCGGCGGCCATGGCCCCGCAACCCGGCGCGACCGACCTGCTCCACCGACTCACCCGCCACGCCGACGCGCGGGTCCGCGCCAACGCCGTCGAGGCCTTGGACCAACGCCTCGACCCGCAGCGCGATGGGCCGGCCGCGACCTGGCCGCCGCACCGCCTCGAACAACTCATTGCCGACGACGCGCCGCGCGTCCGCGCCAACGCACTACTCGCGCTGTTTCGCAGGAACGGCCAAACGGCGCTGCGGCCAATCGCCGAGATGCTCCGCGATACACGGCCGCCCCACCGCCGATCCGCGTTGTGGCTGGCGGGCGTCACGGGGCTAATCGATGCGACCCAAAACGCCGAAGCATTGAATCAAGCCGCCGTCCCTTCCCCAGACACGGCCACGCGGCCCGCATCGAATCCCGCCGAGGTCTTCCCTGCGATCGATCCAACCGCTTTCGACGACGACGCCACAACACCGCCGGGGGTTTCGGAGTTGCTCCAAGCGTTGGACGACGCGATCAACGACGGGCGGGAGGCCGCCGCATGAGTTCCGCAGCTTCGCCGAGTCTGAGGTGCGCGGTTGCGCTGGCCTTGAGCGTGGCCATGCTCCCGGCGATGCCCCAGGAGTCGGACTTCACGCCACGCCCGAGTTCGCAAGAGTTCGAGCAAGGTCAGGTCGAAGCGGTGCCGCCCGAAACGCCCACCGCAGCCTTCACGCCGTCTTCGGACGCAGCTCGGGACCCAAACCGTCTCATGCCCGTGGAGCTGACGGATGTCGGCCGCGAGGCGCTCCGCGGTGGCGAGGTGCGCTGGTCCATTCTCGTGGTCGCGGCGGGCCTCCTGATCACGATCGCGGTGGGCATCTCGCTGCACCGCCGACTCACCGGCCAGCCGAGCGATCCCGCGCCCGGCGAGGCCTTCTTCACCCACGCGAGCCACCTCGGTTTGTCGTGGACGCAGATGCTGCTGCTCATCCGCATCGCCCGCAGCGCGAAGCTGCCCACGCCGCTCACCCTGCTGGTCGCCGCCGGCCCGCTCTACCACCACGGCCGACAGTTCGCCGCCGGCTATTCCATGGCCCGCCGGGACCGCATCCACCGCGCAATCTCCGCGATCCACCGCAAGGCGTTTCCCCACACCCTCCGACCCCTACGCTCCGTCGGCGACCCCTCACCCGACCCCGCCACCATCGCCCCCGCGACACAGGACATTTGAACCCCAATCCCTACACTCGCCCCGCACGGCTTGCCTCGCAGTCCCCTACTCGCAAGCGGAAACTCGCTCCCATGAGCATCGAAATCGAAGCCAAACTCCGGCTCGCCGACCGCGGCGCCATGCTCGAGCGCCTTGCGTCGCTCGACGCGAAACCCATCGCCACGTTCGAAGAGATGAACACGTTTTTCGACGACACCAACGGCCGTCTGAAAACCTCCGACCAAGGCCTCCGCGTCCGCATCGAAACCCACGACAACGGCGACATCTATATCTACGTGACGCACAAAGGGCCGCGAGCGCACGGCCAACTCAAGAGCCGCTCCGAGACCGAGTTGGTCGTCTCCGATGCCGACCGCGCCGCAGCCCTCATGGGCGCGTTGGGTTACCACCCGGTCATCGCCTTCGAGAAACGACGCCAACGGTTCGAGTTGGACCGCTGCCGCGTCGAGCTCGATACGCTCCCGTACATCGGCGAGTTCATTGAGATCGAAGGCCCCAGCGACGACGCCGTAATGGCTGTCCGCGGCAAGCTCGGGCTGGCCGACGAGCCGCTGATCAAAGCCAGCTACATCGCGCTGTTGCAGGATCACCTCCGGCAAGAACGCAAGAGCGTCAGCGTCGTGCGTTTCCCCGAGAACGAACCGGCAACGGTGAACCAATAGCAACGAAGCCCACGTTTAACGAACGTGGGCTTCGGGTGGATCGGTCTTTCGGGCCCGCGTCAATTCTCGGGTGCGGTTTCTTTCTTGATGGGCTGCTGAGCGGTGATGACTTCGTCGACGAGGCCGTACGCCTTGGCTTCCTCAGCGTTGAAGAACTTATCCCGTTCGGCGTCCTCGGCCAGCTTCTCAACCGGCTGCCCCGTGTAGTCGGCGAGCATGTGGTTCAGCTCGTCTTTGGTTTTGAGGATTTCCTCGGCTTGGATCTGCACGTCGGTGGTTTGGCCGTAGATGCCGCCGTAGGGCTGATGGATCATGACCTTGGCGTGCGGCAGGCAATACCGCTTGCCTTTTTTGCCCGCCGCGAGCGTCAGTGCCCCGCCCGACATCGCCTTGCCGATGCAATACGTCGCGACGTCGCAGGGCAGGAAGTTCATCGTGTCGATCATGGCCAGCGTGTCGTCGACGCTGCCGCCGGGCGAGTTGATGTACAGGTTGATGTCCTGGCCGGGCTTGGTGTTCGCCAAGTGCAGCAGCCGCATGACCACACCCATCGCGCTGCCGTGGTGGATCTCGCCGACCAGGAAGATGACGCGGTTTTCGAGCAGCAGCTCGTCGATGGTCATCTCGCGGTACCGGCCGATCGGCGGCGCGTTGAGCGGGCGCGACGGGTCCAAGCGCGGGTCGAGTTGGTTCACGCCAGGGGCAAAAGGAACGCCTTGCGGCATATGGGCGAGCGGGTTGAAATTCGTCTGCATGATCGAGGCCTTTCGGGGAAAATTCCGTAGGCCGCGATCATAGCCACAACCCGCGTTCCGGACCGGACGCTCACGCCACGCGTGCCAGCGACCGGCGACGCTTGAGCAGCCCCGCCGCCCCAAGCAAGGGCAACGCCGCCGCCGGCTCGGGCACCGTGAAGCCCGCAAAGCTCGGCGCGACCGTGGATCCCCAGTTGTTCAGCACCGCGTTGAGATCGACCTGATCCACCACGCCGTCGCCACTGAAATCGCCGGTCGCCCATTGCTGCCCGCTCGCGCCCCAGTTCGTGAGCACCGCGTTGAGGTCGCCCTGCTCGACCTGCTGATTGAGGTTGGCATCGCCGTAGAGCGCGACGGTCGCGAGCACAGCATCGGCCGTGTACGACACCACCCACGCGAACCCGTCCCCGAATTGAAGATTGTCGATCGTGTCGAACCTACCCAGGACTTGGTCAGCTTCGAGGAGAACCACGGCCTCGCCGTACGCTTCGGGCGTGGGCAGCGCGGTCGCCCCCGCCAAGTCGAGCGTCCCCGCGAGGCTTGCACTGCCCTCCACAACCACCTTGACGTCGAGATACTCAAAGCTGCCGGTGTCCTCTTGCTGGTAGGTACCCACCAGCGTCATCTCCGTTCCCTGTAAAGGACGCACCGAGCCCGCATTGGTGATCGTGTCGCCGATGAACGTTCCGGCACCCGTCAACGTGCCGCCATCGCCGATGTTGATTTGCTGCGTCGAGACCACGCCACCATCGAACGCCTGCACGGTTCCGTTCTGTGCGATCTGCAAGTCGGTGAAGACCTCGAAACGTTGGACGCCCACATCCAGTACCGAAGGCGTCGCCGCAGCCGAGCCGCCGACGAGCATGCGGTACACCTGCGCGTCGGTGTCCATATCAACCGTCGCCGAGCCCTGGATCGTGACAACATCGGTCACGACCGGGCGTCGATCGACGGACCATTTGAGGCCGTTGTCGTAGTCGTCGGCACCGCCGTCCCACACTACGTCCGTGGTGACCGGGTCGCTAATCCATAACCGATCGCCAGTCGGGTCGATGACCAGGTCGCGGTCCCAAAACACGTTGGTGCCCAGGATGCCGTCGAGAATGCCCACGCCCAGCGGGTTGGGAACGTTCTCAAGCACGACGATCGGTACGTTGGTGGCGGTGAAGTTGCCGCCCACGGCAGGCACGGTGAGCGATTCGGCGATGAAGCCGGGGATGTCCGACTGAGCGCCACCAACGCCGAGGATCGGCACGATGAAGTCCGGCTCGTCGTTCACAACATCGAACCCCAACTGAGCCGCGAGCAATTCGTTGACCACGCTGACCTGGGCCCCGGTATCGAAAAACACCTCGGCCGTCCGGGTCGTGCCCTCGTTAGCAATATCGATATCGGTGAAAAACGCCCCGCCCACCGCCGTTGGCGTCGAGGGATTCTCGTGGAGCGCTTCGCCGTTGATCGCGTTGCCCACATTGAAAACGTAGAGCGGTTCGGTCGTGCCGAAAGTCGCATTGACTTCCAGACCCAGCGCGGCGCGGCGGGAAAAGTCGGCTGGGATCGCGGCATCGAGCGGAAGGAATTCCACGGCCGGGGCACGGAACGTTTCGTCGCCTTGCTCGATGAACTGCGGCTGCGAGTTGCGGATGACGGTGGTGTGCGTGGTCATCATCGGAAGCCCGATGACATTGGGTAGGACCGATCCGGCCGGGGCGGACGCGGGGGCGTTGGACTTCAGTCCGCGGAGCGTTGTGGTGTCCGCCACGGTGACGGTGCCGCCGCTTCCGGGCGCCGCGTGTTGCAGACCCGCGGTGAAGATGCCCAGCGGGTCTTGCACGGTGAGGAATTCCGAACCCGAGACGCCAACGGCTTCAATGAGTTCAGTCCCCGTGAAGCCTTGGCCGGCCAAGTCGAAGCGGGTGGTGGCGGAGTCGGTCAGCAGATTGACTTGGGAACCCGAGTCGAGCAAGCCGATCTCGTACAGCGGGCTGCCCGCGTTGGGCATCGCTCGGCTGGGGTTGAACGTGCTGTCCACATCCGCGACGAAGAACAAATCGTCTTGATTCTCGTTACTGAACTCGTTGGTGAGGGTAAAAGCGACCCACGGTTGAAACCCACCGATGGGGACGGCATCCAAGCCCGTGGTTTGGGCTTGAGCGGACCCCGCCCAAGCGAGCGAGGTGACCAGCAGCGTCAGCGTGACGACCAGCACCAAGAACAAGCCGATCGCGAAGGGGCAGGCCTCGCGGAACGAGCATTCCTCGGCTGAGCGCGGCGAGTGAGCGTGATCCAGGGCGGGTTTGCCTGCGGCAACTTCCCACGACGGCGATACAGGAGAACGGGGAGCATCCATCAGAAAACCTTTCACGAGATGTCGTACGAGTGGGTGAAGTTCCGGTGTACGGTCCGGGCTCGGCGATGAAGCGAATGGATGAATTCCGCAGAGAAACAAAACTGCGGGGTTAGCCGAGCCATTTAAGTTTACCCGAAGGCCGGGAAAACCCGCATTTTTCTCCGGATTTACTCGTTCCTGGCCTAAAATTGTCGGTTTTGCGAAACCGAGGTGCCCATCATCAGGACACAAGAAAAAAGCCGAGCACCATTGCTCGGCTCATTGGAGTTAATTTGGATAAACCGTGGCCTCAAGCGGCTTTGATGTCCACAAAACGCTCGACCGAAGCGAGATCCCGGAGTTCCTGAACGCCAGCGACAATGGTCGCGGATTCGCCGGGTTGGCCGTGGACGACGTGCTGCTTGGGCTGGCGATGTTCCCAGAGACGCCAACGGCCGCCGCGTGGCGAGAATGTCGGGTTGCTTAACCGGCTCTTCTTGATCTTGCCGTTGCGCTTGGCGGTAGCCGGGTCTTTGGAAAGCAGGCGAACCAGCGTCTTAGTCGCAGCCGCATTCGTCGGCGCGGCGGTAACAGTGAAGGTGACGGGCTTACCGGGATGGAGATCGGCGATCGCGGACATGGCGGTTTCCGGGTCTTAAAGGTCGTACAGGGCGAATGGCTTGCCGTTTGGCGAGCCGAACAGTATGGCACGGGGGACAGTTGGGGTCAACTCCCCGTGGAGCCTTCGAGGGCAGCCCGGATCGCTGAATCTGGCAACCCGATGTCGGCGACGATCACCCGGCCTAGGCAAGCTATCGCCTCGGGCTTCGCGAAACCCGCTTTGGGTCCGACAAAAGTGACCGTCGTGTCGGCCCGGATCCCCGTGCCCTTCACGACCCCCGCGTCGGCATCCAACCCAGAGGGCACATCCAACGCAACGATCGCGAGTCGTTCGCCACGATCGGTTTTCACCCGGTTCACCGAGTCGATCACCCCGGCCAACCCCGACCGGACCCCGCCCGAAAAACCCGTGCCCAGCAGCCCGTCCACGATCGCGTGGCTCCCGCGCCAGATGTCTGCCGCGGCGACGGTTTGCTCGGCCGTCTCGCAAGCCGTGATCGATATGCCCAGCGCGACGCACGCGTTGGCATTCACCGCCGCATCGCCGGTCAAAGCTTCCACCGACTTGGCCGCGAACACGTGCACCTCTACGCCGAACCCAAGTAAGTGCCGGGCCACCGCATACCCATCCCCGCCGTTGTTCCCGCCGCCGCACAGAATCGACACCACGAACCGGTCGCGGTCCAACTCCACCGAATCCTCGAGCGTGTCCAAAACGACGGACGCTGCGTTGATCGCCGCGTTCTCCATCAGCACGACCCCCGGGAGACCAAGCACCTCGATCGCGTATCGGTCGATCGCGCGGGCCTGCGTGGCCGTCAAGACCCAACCCGACATCTTTTTCGGGGGTTCGCACATTCTCGGCATCGTAAGATCAACTTGTGCAGATCGATATCCGCGACGTTCACGGCCGACCGCGCCTCACGGTGCATGTTGATCCGGCCAATCCTCCGACCATCGTCAAGGCCGACGACGGACGCGGCGCGCCCGTGTCGTTGAGCTGGGACCGGGCCATGGACGACGCGGGTTACCTTCGGCAGTGCCCGGTGTGTGGCTGCATGGAGCTGTACCGTGATGTGAAGTTTCCCCGCCTGACGCTCTTTGTCGTCTTGCTGGCAATCACGGCAGGATTTCTATGGTGGCAAAACGTGTACACCTGGCCCGTGGCGGTCCTGTCGCTGGTTCTGGTGGCGGTGGCGGATGTCCTGCTGGCGGTTTACAACAGACCAAGATTGGTTTGCTATCTGTGCGGCACCGTGTACCGAGGCGTGCTGGTCCGGCGGAAGCACCCGCGTTGGGACGCCGCGACCGCCGAACGTTTCTCGCCGCCGCCCGATCCCACGCCACCCGACCCGATGCCGCCCGCGGCTTCCCAAGAAACACCCCCATGACCGAATCCCGCCACGTTCCTGAACCCGGTACCCCGCTGGTGATCTATGGCGCTGGCGGCCACGGCACCGTCGTGGCCGACGCCGCCACGCTCGCGGGTTACCGGGTCGTCGGCTTTCTCGATGACCGCGAGCAGAACGCCGTCGCCCCCGCCGAGATGCTGCTTAGTCAGAACGACCCCGCCTTGGCCGGCACGAATTTCATCCCTGCCATCGGCGACAACACCGCCCGCGCCGCGGTCATGCAAAAGATTGAGCAGCTCGGCGGCCACGTGGTCAACGTCATCCACCCCGCCGCCGCCGTCAGCCTAAACGCCAGGCTCGGGCACGGCGTCTACGTCGCGCCCCAGGCGGTCATCAATCCGTACGCCGTCGTGGGCGACGGCTGCATCATCAACTCCGCCGCCGTGGTCGAACACCACTGCACGCTGGGCGACTTCGCGCACCTCGCTCCCGGCGCGGTGCTCGGCGGGGCCGTGACCATCGGCGACCACACGCTCATCGGCCTAGGCGCCCGGGTGCTTCCGCAACGCGCGGTTGGCGATCGCTGCGTCGTTGGGGCCGGCGCGGTCGTGACCCGCGACTTCGAGAGCGACCGCCTCTTGGTCGGCGTCCCGGCCGTCGCACGGCGGGCTTAAAGCACCAGGCCACGTCGAGCGTGCTTGTTGCCAATGCGGGGAGGTTCCCGGGCCGGCGGCTCGCGTCGCGAACATCGACGCGGCTCTATTTTGATTTTCGGTAGCCGCAGCCCCACGGCTTGCGCGTGCTCGGCTTCGCGGACGCCGCTCCGCGCGACCCGTGGGGTCGCGGCTACCGCACTACCTCCTGCTTCACTTGCCAAAGAACGCGGGCAAACCCGGCATCAACCGAAGCCGGCGGGGGACACCCTGCCCCCGGCCCATCACGCGAGCATCCCGCTGCGCTTCTGCTTCGGCCCCACGCACCGACCACCGAGGGTTCTCGAAAACGCGCTCCGCCGAGTCGAACTCCAAGGTCCGGAAGCCCACGTTCAGTGAACGTGGGCTTCGCCCCGGCA
>JBCCDN010000015.1:0-31427 GCA_039030755.1 Planctomycetota bacterium
ATCCTCGGCGGCATCGCCGCGGTCATGCCCATCGTCGGCAGCCTCGCGCTCTTCGCCTCCGCGCCGTGGCTGGGCCCGTGGCTGGCCGAACGCGGCGCCGCCGGCGTCGCGCTCTACGTCGCCGGCTTCGTGCTGCTCGCCGGGTTCGCGTTGCTGCCCACCTACGCCCAGGCCGGGTTGGCCGGGTTCGCGTTCGGCGTGGCCTGGGGGGTGCCGGCCGCGCTCTTGGGATTCACCGGCGCGTCCTTCCTCGGCTACGCCATCGCCCGTCGCGTCGCCGGCGACCGACTCGCCGAAGCCACCGACGCCGAGCCGCGACTCGCCGCGCTACGCCACGCGCTGCTGCAGGGCAGCTTCGTCCGTGTGCTCGGCATGGTCACGCTCCTCCGCCTCCCGCCCAACTCGCCCTTTGCCCTCACCAACCTCGCCTTCGCCGGCCTCAAGGTCCCACTCCCCGCATTTATCGTCGGCACCGTCTTGGGGATGACGCCACGCACCGTCGTCGCCGTCGTCCTCGGCGCGAGCATCGAGCAGTTCGACAAAGACAACCTCGGCAACAACACCGCCCTGCTCATCGGCCTGGTCGTCACCGTCCTCGTCGTCGTCATTATCACCGTGATGGCCCGCCGCGTGCTCGATCGCGTGTCGCCCCCGGAAGAAAGCGCCGCAGAATCCCACGAATAAAAACCAAGCCCGCGGTCCAGGACCGCGGGCTTTGATGACGTCTGCTTCTCAAGAGCCACACTCAGTCCGCAGTCGGCTCGACCGTATCGATCAGGCCCGCATCCTCCGCAACCGCTTCCATCTCGGCCACTTCACTCGACGCATCTTCTACGGCTTCCTCAATCTGCATGGCTTGTCCGACCTCACCCGATTCGGGCACGAGTTCTTCCGCGTCGCCCATACTCGGCAACGCGGATTCCATCGCCCCGTCGAACGCCACGAACGCGTCGGCCGGCGGATCGACAAACGCGATCTCCGAAACCGACATCACGCCTTTCGGGTCTTCGCCCTGCACGCCTGCCTGCTTGTCCCAGAAGTGGAAAATCAATTCCGTCGCGAACGTCGCACCCTCCACGGTCTCGGGCTGGGTATAGAACACGATGCTCGGCTTCTGCTCGGCGTACGCGGCGGGCATGTCGTAGGTCACGATGTACGCCAAAGCGGCGAGCGAACCGTCTTGCGGAACCGGGAAGACAACGTACCAGTCGTCCGGCGCATCGCCCACGCCGTCGCCGAACGTCATCTTGGTCGCCTCGCTGGTCCGATTCGCGGTCAGCGGCGCCTCTTCAATCAACGCATGCGAGACGCCGGGGTCGCTCAGCTTGAACGGCGCCGCCACGAAATACGGCCACGTCAACGCATGGAAGCGGTACCCATACGGGATCTCCGGCGCATCGCCCGACACCCAGCACATATCGCCGTCGAACACCACCACCGCGCCGTTGTCCAGTTCCATCCGCGTCTGGCCGACGGCCGTGTCGAACCACATCGTGCCCGCGAGCAGGTCACCCCCGCCGAAGTCCACGTCGAACTCGACCCTAACGACCTTGCCCGCGGCGCCCATCGCGTCGTACGCGTCCTTGCCGTGGGCCGTTTCGATCCCGCCGACCAAGGCGTTAGGCAAGGCGTTGGGCGCTTCGCTCGCCGAGCAAGCGGCGCAGGCCTCGGTGTGCAAGCAAGACGCCGTCTGCGTCCCGGCCGCTTTGTCGACGCCGCCGGATTTGCAGCCGGTCAGGAAAACGCCCGCCCCCACCGCCAAGAAGGTCGCACTCGCCAATACCGCGTATCGCATAGCCATCCCTTGATCGAGAAATCCAGAATCGAGCGTGACGCCCATCGCGTCTTGCTGGTCGTCACAACCTAACCGCAATCAGCCTTGGCGAACGACTTTACCGTTCACCGTCACCTCGCCCTCGGCGATGTTCACCGGCGACGCCGCCAGCCAAGCCGGATCGATCTTCGCCACCTCGCCGTTCCGGGCGTCGATCTGCCCGAAGCTCAGCACCCCCGTCGGGCACATCTGAACACACGCCGAGCACCGCACACACTCCGGGTCCTCCATCGGCCGGCCCTTGTTCGCGAAGCTCATGATGTCGATGCCTTGGTGACACACGCTCGTACACACGTTGCACGAGATGCACTTTTTCTTGTCGCTGAAGATCCGAAACTTGCTGAACCGGGCGTAGATGTGCATCAGCGCCGCCAACGGGCACGCGAACCGGCACCACACCCGACCGCTGAAGTGGAAGTACAACCCGAACCCGATGATCCCCGCGAACAGCAAGTCCACAAACCACGCGTAGTTCAACGCCGGCAACCCCCACGCCGAACCGCTCAACAACGCCCCGTACGCAGTCTCGGCCCAGCCGACGCCCAGCCAACCCAGCACGCGGAATCCCAGGATCGCAAAGGCCAACCCCAGGAACACCTGCCCGATCATGTTGACGCGGTTCCACACCGGGCCGTGCGGCATCTTGTGACGCTGCGTATCGCCCAAGGTTTCGGCCATCGCGCCGCACGAACAAATCCAACCGCAGTATGCGCCCTTGCCCCAGTACCGGATGATCAGCGGGATCAGCACGAACGTCTGCACCAGCGAGATGATCAGCCACGTCCACATCGGCTGGCTCGTGAATACGTTCCAGATGAACAGCGGCCAGGCGAGGATCAGGCCAAACGCTCGCCAATACTCCCGGCCGTGCGGGTCGTAATCCACCGGCGGGAACAGCGCGTCCGCCGCCGTTTTCATCACACCCGAGTCGTACGCGCCGAGGTGACCTAGCCACGGAAACAGGAAGTACGGCAGCAGGAACAGCGGGATGCATTGGAACAGCATGAGCGCCCACGTCTGCACCTTCACGTACGGCGTCTTGCGCCGCTTGATCCTGCGGAAGCCGAACACCACGATCAGCGTGCAGTACAGCAGCGAATACCAAAAACCCGGGCTGCTGCCGGTCTGTCCCGGCAAACCCGCGGCCGACAGTTTGAGCGTGCCCAGCGGATTCGCGGGGTTGCTGAACGCATCGCTCAGCGAAACGAGCCAAGGCCCGAGGTTGTGCGGGAACCAGTTGCGCTCCGCAAAAAACTCGTAGAGCGGGAACCACGTGCCGGGCTTTTTCCACTGGTAGAAAAACGTGAAAATCGCCAGCACCAACAGCAGCGTCGCCCACCACTTCGCGTTCCGGTCGCCCAGCACGTGCACGCCCGACTTGCGGAAAAAATCCAGCGGCGGCTCCCGGCCGATCATCGCGAACACGGCGTCGTTGTTCAGCGTCTGCGTCCGGCCGTCCTTGAAATCCAGCTCGACCGCGTCCTCGCGGATTTCCGAAAGTGTGCTGCTCATCGCCAGTGTCAGCGTGCCCTTGGGCCCCTCCTCAAGCATGTCCGGCATCGTCGCCGAGGCTCGCGGATCGCTCGCGCTCTCCACACTCGCCTCGGCCTCGGGGTTCTCCGCCAACGCGAGCACCATCTCCACGTTCTCGGGTTTCGCGCGATTGAACTCCGCCTGCCGATAGCTCAGCGTCACGTTCCCACCGCACTGGCTCAGCGCAATCGCAGATTCGAGCGCCGAGTCGCCGCCGCCGACGATGAGCACGTCCTGCGAGCAATAGTCCTTCGGGTCGTGGAGACGATTAAAAACCTTGTGGGCTTTGTCTTCGCCGGGGACGCCGAGCTTGCGGTAGTTGCCGCTTCGGCCGATCGCGACGATCACCCGCTTGGCCTTCACCCGCTCTTGCCCGGCGGCAAACCCCGTGCCGTTGAGATGCACCGTCTCGGGCGTTTCGCTCTTGCCAGGCAAGACCAACTCAAAGGTCCCGCCCTGGCGCTCGACGCGATCCACTTTCCCCACGACGTATTTCAGGCCGTCGCCTTCCGGGGGCGCCACGGTCTGCTCCCGCAGGTCTTCGATCAATCCTTCTTTGATGTCCGACTTGTCGTGAAACTCGAGCTCGCCCTCGACGGCCAAGTCCGTTGGGTACTTGTAGATCGGCTTGCCCTTCGGGAAGTTCACGATCGTCGCGAACGGCTCCGAAGCCTCGAACACCAGATACTTCAGCCCGAGCTGCTCGGCTTCTTTCGCCGCCGCGAACCCCGCCGTGCCGCCGCCCACGATCGCCACGTCCAAGACTTCGTCCGGCGCGGCCTCGCGCTTCAACTGCCCAGCGATCTCGCGCACCACCCGCACGCCGCCGTTGACCGACAGCTTGAGCAGCGGAATGCCCGAAAGGTCGCCGACGACGTAAAGCCCCGACACGTTGGTCGAGCCGTCGGGGTTGACGATGGGCAGCTTCTCGGGCTTGCCCGCAGGCCATTGCGTGTGCAGCCAGCGCGTGTACGCAGCGATCGGATTCAAGTGGCGATTCCCGTGCGAAGGAGATTGGCGGGTCGAAGTATGCCGACTCGTCATGATCATAATTCGTAGGCGACGTGAATCATTCCCGGGCAACGCAAATTTCCGAGCAAGGCCGAATCTACGAAATCTTTCGTTGACACCACGATTGTCTTCGTAGATAATCCGCTGATGCCGCCCGACCAACGCCCCACCGACGCCGAACTCGATCTGCTCGCCGCGCTGTGGCAACGCCGCAAGGCCACTGTCCGTGAGCTGTACGAGACCGTCGCCCCCGACGAACAGGTCGGCTACACCACCGTCCTCAAAACGCTGCAAATCATGCACGAAAAGGGCTTGGTTGCCCGCGACGAATCGAACAAAACGCACGTCTATCGCCCCGCGCGTACCGCGCGGGCGACCCGCCGGCATTTGGTCCGCGACCTCGCCGCCCGCGCGTTCGCCGGCTCGACCCGCTCGCTCATCCTCGAAGCCCTCGCCGCTAAACGGCCCAGCCCCGAAGAACTCAACGAGCTCCGCGCGATGCTCGATGCGCTCGACGCCAAGGCCCCGAGCCCGTCCGAACATAAATCCGAACCGCCCGCCCCACCCGACGCCTCCGGAGAACCCACGTGAATCTCATCCGCGCGTTCGACACCCCGCTCTGGATCGATGCTTTGGGCTTCGCTTTGCTGAACAGCCTGTGGATCGTCGCGGCGCTCGCGGCGTTGGCCGCGCTGCTGTCCGCGGCCTGGCCGGACGCGCCGGCCAGGCACCGACACAGCGCGGCATTCGTGATCTTGCTCGCCATGGTCGCGCTGCCGACGGGCGTCTTCGGCGTCACGCTTGGGCTCACGCTGACCGAGCGAGACGACTTTGCCGCGGCGCGGGTTGCTTCCGAAACGATCATCGCGTCGCCCCCGGTTGGCGACGCGACCTCGAACGTCGCGGTCGAGCCGCGGTCTTTGGTATCGCCGTCGTTGGAAACGACGCGGGACTGGACGCCGTGGGTGGTACTCGCGTGGTCGGTGGGCGTGGTCCTTGGCTCGCTGCGTTTGGCGCTGGGCGGCCTGGGCGTGTGGCGATTGAAGCGGCGTGGCGTGATGCCGTGTGATGCGCTGCCCGATGCGCGTCTTGCGGTATTGCGTGAGCGCATCGGGGTCCGACGCGTTACGCCCGTGTTGATCTCGGCCCGTGCGGCGAGCGCGTGCGTCGTCGGCTGGTTCAAGCCGGCGGTGCTGCTGCCGATCGAAGTCGTGCGTTCGCTGACGCCGCCGCAGCTCGAAACGATCGTGCTACACGAACTCGCGCACCTGGCCCGGCGGGACCCGCTGCTCAACGCGCTGCAGTGCGTCGCCGAGACGCTCCTGTTTTTCCATCCCGGGGCGTGGTGGCTGAGCGCTCGCATCCGCGACGAGCGCGAACGCGCCTGCGACGAGGCCGTCGTCGCGGTCACCGGAGACGGACCCGCTTACGCCCGCGCTCTGGTCGTTGCCGCCGAAGCCACGACCCCGCTGCCGCGGACCAGAATCGGGATTCAATGGCCCACCGCCGCGCTCTCCCCCGCCGCGACCGGCACCGATGACACGCAGTTCCGACGGCGCATCCTCGGGCTCGTCGGCATGCCCGGCGTAACGCGACGCCGCGGTGGAGCCGAGCGTCTGGTCGCGGCCTGCCTTCTGATCGGCCTCGCGGGCTTCGCGATCCTGGCGTGTGCGCCCCGCGACGACGGCCGCCAAGTGGTTGAGGCCATTCCATCGGACCAACGTGAAATCATCGAAGTGGATTACGAAGCGCTTTTGGAAGGCGACCTGTCATTGGACCTCGTTATTCGACCGGGCGACCTGATATTGGTTCCCGTGCCGCCGCCGGGTTTCCTCACGTTGCAGATCGGCGATGACGAACCTGTCCGTTTTAGCTACCACGGAAGTGTCTCGGCAAGCGGCATGTCGATCGCCCAGATGCTGGTGCTTCCCCCGGCCATCGAGGACATCAACGCACTGGGACCTGCCGCGGAAGATTGGGTCGTCGAAGTCCGGCGACCTCAGCGTTCGGGAAGCTCGAAGTTGATCTATACCCACCGCATGCCGTGGGTGGTGAATTCTCAGGCGCCGTTGATCTTCTTACGCAGCGGCGATGAAGTCCGCGTCGTCCCGCCGCCCGATGATTTCGAGGCTTTTCCTCCGCGGGTCGATGGAAAAGCGGAAGGGGAGATTTTTACGGGGCCCATCATGGACCTGCCCTCGGATGCCCGGCGGGCTGACTGGGACCCCATGGACGAAGCGATCACGCGATCCGTGATCGACGAAGACCGAATCGTTAAAGCGTGGGATGAAAACGAAACTGCGACAACCGCGACGTTTCGGATCAGCAGAACCGATCATGACCGTCAGCGCGGCGTATTGCCCGCAGGGGCCTCCGTCGGAAACCTAAAAACGTTTCCGATCCCTCAACCGAACTTCCGTCTCCTGAACGCGATGGCCGCGGCGGGCGGTGCTCCGGGCGGGGTGGATCGCGTGTACATCCTTCGCGGCGGAGACTCGGTGATTACCCAGATCAACGTAGAGGTAGAGGCCGAGCCCGGCAGATGAATCCGCTGGCTACGCCGATGCGTTCGCCACGCAGAGCGCGGCGCGCACGAGGTGGTCGCAGAGTTGGGCCATTTCGTTGCCCGCGTGTTGGGCGGCTTTGGGTAAGAGCGAGTGATCGGTGAAGCCGGGCATCGTGTTGACCTCGAGGACCCACGGCGTGCCGGCGCGATCCAGCATCACGTCGACCCGCGCGAGATGTGTGCAGCCCAGCGCGGCGACGCTCTGACGGGCGACCGCGCGGACGCGTTCGATCACGGCCGGGGGTTCTTCCAGCTCAAAGGCGTAGACCGTGTCGTCGCGCGTGTATTTCGCTTCGTAGTCGTAGAACGTGGCCGCGGGCTTGATCCACATGCACGGCAGGACGCCCAGCCCGTCCACCCAGCCGACGGTCAGTTCCTTGCCGTCGACAAAACGTTCGGCCAGCAGCGTCGCGTTGCGCTGCGACAGGTCGGCCCACGCCGCGTCTCGCACTTCGTTGGTGTGGCAGATGGCCAGGTCGATGCTGCTGCCGTCGTCGACGGGCTTGAGCACGAGCGGCGCGTCGAGCGTCGGCCCCCCGGAAGATTGAACACAGGTTTCGCTCGGCGGCGTGGGGATGCCGTGTTGTTCGAGGACGCGTTTCGTCGCGGCCTTGTCCATGCAGAGTGCGGCTGCGGCGGGCCGGCAACCGACGTAGGGGACGTTGCGTTGGTCGAGCAGGCGTTGCGCGCCGCCGCCCTCACCCCACTTGCCGTGTAACGCCGGGAACACGACCCCCGGGCGTTTCCACTTGGCCAGGTGATCGACGAACCGATCGAGCGCGGTGGTGTCATCCGGCGTGAGGTCGCCGGTGGTCACGCGGTGGCCTGCCCGTTCGAGCGCGGCGGCGACGGCGGCGCCGGACTTCAGCGAGACCTCGCGTTCGCGGTCGGGGCCGCCGCGCAGAACCAGAACGTCCAAGAGGTCAGTCGATTCAGAAACGTCAGGCATGCGGGGAGTATCGGCGATCGGCCCGGGGGTGCGCACAAGCGCGTTTCTTTTTACGCGGCGCGCCAACAATGCAACGCGGAAGGCGCATTGGAGGCCGACCGCGCGGCGTGATGCCGGGGGTGAGCGGGTCACCACTTGGCGGTCGCCTTCTGCGACGCGGCTTCGCATTCCGATGCGGGGCTCAACGCGGGTCGAGGCTTGATCGTCCGGGGTGGCTTGAGAACCTCCGGTGGGCGGTGCGTGGGGCCGGGGGCGAAGCGGCGCGGGAGGCGTCGTGGGCCGCCTCGGACTGGCCGGGTGCGCTGGCGTTCTTTGGCAAGTGAAGCAGGATGTGGCGAGGCGTCTCGCGTTGGTTACTCGGACGCGGTTTGCACCGGCAGCGCGGGGTGGCCCGTGAGGCGGGCCGCGTGCTCGGCGTGTAGGGCGGCCTGCTTGGCGTCTACGGCGGGGAGGAACACGGCCGCGCCCGAGCCCGTGAGGTGCGGATTCAGGCCCGCGTCACGCAGCACGCCGAGCAGATGCGTGAGTTTCGGTTGGACGTGCTCCGCGGCTTCCGTGAGATCGTTGAACGGGGCGACATCCGCGAGCGTGGCCCCGGCTTGGAGTTGCTCGATGACGCGTTGCGTCGGTTGAAGATCGACCGGCGGCGCATTGGGGGTCAGTTTGTCGAACGCGGCGTACACCTTGGCCGTGGGGCAACCGAAGTCGGGTAAGACCAGCGCGGCGTGCAGCGTCCTGGGCAGGGCGAAAGGTTCGAGGTGTTCGCCGAAGCCGGTGGCGAGCGCGGCGGGCCGGTCGGGGTGTTGCAAGGCGTGGAGCGCAAAGGACACGTCGGCCCCGAGCCTTGCGGCGATCCCTGGAAGATCGACTTGCGTTTGCGGGAAGCGTTCGGCGAGATCGGTTTCGAGCGCGAACAGCATCGCGGCAGCGTCGGCCGAGCCGCCGCCCAGGCCCGTGCCCGGCGGGACACGCTTGTCGAGTTGGGCTTGCACGGGAAACTTGAAACCGCAGTCGGCTTCCACCGCGGCATGGGCCTTCACGAGCAGGTCGCTTTCGAGCGGCCAGTCGATCGGCGGGGTGTGCGGGGCGTCCTCGGCCCAGCGTCGATCGAACCGGCTGGTCTCGCGTGGTTGCGTAAGGCGCAGCGTATCGCCGAAGTCGAGCGCGACCATCAGCGACGCGACGGGGTGTCGGCCTCGGGCCTGCTCGCTGGCGTCGGACGGGCCGACGGCGAGGGTGAGGTTGAGCTTGGCGGGGCAGCGGATCGTGCGCGTGGGCATGCCGCGGTCCAAAGCAAAAAACGCGGAAGAGAAGAAGGGTCAGCGTGTCATCGACGGCAACTTGGGCAGCAGTTCGCAGTCCAGGTCGGCGTCGAGCATGAGCTGGCCGTGTAAAAGTGCCCATCGGCAGCGGGCGGCATTAGCGTCGTCGAGTTGACGGGCCCAGCCGGCGACGACGGTGGCGATCACGGCGGGGAGTTTGGCGGGCTGCTCGGGGCTGCGGCCGACCGAAGCGAGCCAGAACATGAGACGGTATTGCTCGGGCCGGGCGGAGGCGGCGGCGTGGTAGAGCCGGAGCGTGTCGTCGGGGTCGGCCCCGGCCTGGATGGCGTCGGCGACTTCGACGAAGCGTTGTTCGCAGACGGCTTCGAGGAGTTCGTGCTTGTCGGTGTAGTAGCGGTAGATCGAGCCGACGGCGCAGTTGAGCCGCTTGGCGATCGAGCGGATGGTGGTTTTTTCCAGGCCCACCGCGTCGAGACACTCGGCGGTGGCGGCGAGGATCTGGTCACGGTCGAGTGTGGTGCCCGGGCGCGGGGCTTTGCCGGATGGCTCGGCTTTGGGCTGGGCCGACTTGTCCGACTTGTCCGACTTGGAGGTCGAACGCTCGCTGGGGTTGATCGGTTCGGCCGAGGCAACGGCGGTGGGCACCGCAGCTTGATGGCCTGGGTCTACACGAACCGGCGCGAGACTGCGGCGGATCGCGTTGACCGGGCGGCTGCTGGAAAGCGGCGGCGCGGCGGTGGGGGCTCGGAAGGGCGAATGGGGGGAGACCGGTCCGTCGGTCGCGTATTGAGTCATGAGGGTTCACCTCCTTGTGAACAGGCAGTGGCAGTCTGGGGTCTTTGGGGGCGTCCGTCAAACGTCCGAAAATGGATCGGCTCTGGAGGCCCGTGAACGGGGTTGTTCGGTTCGGCGGCGAGCTGGGCGTGGAAACGGCGTGGAAAGCGGGTTCGCGTGCGGCGCGAATCAGAGCCCGATCTTGAAGCGTTTCCCCCGTTTGGGCCGACCTGCAATTCTGGCCAGAAGACTTCCCCCAAGGCTGTTCCAAGGTCCGCCCTCGGTTATACTACTGAAGCGGCACCACGGACGGCCGCCTCGCCGACCCAACCCTTCCCGTTCGCGATCGTCGCCGACGAACCCGCAGCTTGTTGAGGTTGAGAGAAGGATGCAAGTCGGGCGCGATGCCCGGCCCCACCGCGGCTCCAGAAACCCCACCCGCCACCCCGCCTCCGAAGTTCAAGCCCATGAGTGCCACGCCCCCTCGGTCCGCCCTTGTTTCGTTCGCGGACGGCCTGCGTCGTTCCACCCGTCGCCTCATCCCCGCGGCGCTGTCGTGCGTCGCATTCGTGATGCTGTTGACGATCGGCCTACAACCTGCGTCGGCCGACTTCACCGTCGAGCTTCATCCCGACAACGATGTCCGCATCGTGAACGAAGGCGGCCTGCCCGGCGAGGACAACACGGTCGAACTCGAAGCCGACGCGCCGTTGGCCAACCGGATCGCGGCCCTTAGCGTTCGTTTCCCGCAGGGCAGCCCGTCGATCTATTACCTCGGTTCAGATCGCGACATCGAATTGATCGTCGATGGCCAGCTACCCGGCGGCGCGACGGCCACCGTCGAGGCGTATCACCGCGGGTTTAGCAAGTACGTGGATTCGTTCTCGGTGACGCTTGGGCAAGATGCCTGGGCGATTCCCGCGGAAGCCCTAGCCATCATCGATCAGGGCCGGGTCGAACTTCAAATCACGCTCACCGCCCCGGGCTTGCGTGCCGTCCAGATCGCTCAGGAATATCTGTTCTTGCCTCCGGGCCTGGACGAAGACCTCGTCGAAACCTGGTACGACCCGCCCACGCCCGAGGAAGTTGCGCAAGCCCTCAAGGTCATTCCCAGCTTCGAGCCCGTACCCGGCCAGGGCTTTGTCGATTACCAACCCGCGCCCGGGGCCCAAATTTATTACGTCGCCGAAGCCGGCTCGGACAGCAATTCCGGGCTCTCTCCCGAAGACCCGATGCGGACCATCAAGGCCGCCTATAAACGCGTGGGCGACGACGACGGCGACACAATCCTGCTCAAGGCCGGCGACACCTTCTCCGGGGGCATCGGCGGCTTTTACAAAAGCGGCGCATCGATCGACAGGCCGCTCCTGATCTCCACCTACGGCGATGGAGGCCGCCCGATTATCCACACCAACGGGGAAGGCTTCTTGTTTGCCCCGCCCGGAGCAATCGTTTCCAACGTCGTCATCGACGGCATCTACATCCTCGCCAACGATCGCCAACCCAAAGAAAATGGCATCGCCTGGGTCTCGGCCGGTAAGAACATCACGATCCAAGACACCAAGATCGAAGGCTTCAAAGGCAACATCTACTTCCACGGCCCGCACCCCGGCTCGATCCAAAACCTCACCCTCCGCCGCTGCATCATCATTGACGGGTACGCCAACTGGCGTGACGGGCACTCGGCCGGCCTCTACATGGACAACGTCAAGGGCGCGATCATGGACGAATGTGTCTTCGATCACAACGGCTGGATGCCCGGCGAAAAAGGCGCGAGCCGCACCAAGTTCAACCACAACGTTTACATCCAGAATTCCAGCGAAGACATCAACGCGTATCGTTCGGTCTTCTCCCGTGGTTCGCACAACGGCCTGCAACTCCGTTCGGGCGGCGTCATTCAGGACTGTCTGTTCTACGGCAACGCCCTCGCCGCTTTCGTGGCTCAGAAGCCTTCGGTGATGGAAGGCAACGTCGTCATGCGTTCCGACGACATGGATCCCGACGATCCGCAGATGCATCGCGGCGACGGATTGGAAGTCCTGCCCTGTGAACACGCGATTGTTCGCAACAACCTCATCCTCGAGAAGGTCGGCCAAGCCAGCTGGGCCGGGGGGATCGAAGTCGAATACCGCGACGACATCGTTACGCCGCCCGACACGTTCTACGTTGAAATTTACGACAACATTGTCGTCCGCTACCCCATGGAAGATGGAAACACGGGCATCAAAAACTGGACCGGCAGCAAAGCCGACGTGGTCAAGCGAAACAACATCGTCGATAAGATTTCCGGCGGTCACGACTCGCCAAACTTCGTCGACGACTCCGTGTCGATGGATAACTACGTCTCCGGCGGATTCGACGGCTTCATCAATGCCGCCCGCAACCGTCCGCTGGGGACCTGGGACCCGATCATGTCCGCCGCGAGCTTCAACGCATTTATGCGTGCGGGCTTTACGCCTCAATAAACCCGCCCGAATCAACCTGGATGATTTCGTCAAAGCCCACGGATAACGGTCCGTGGGCTTTTTCGTTGAGGCTCCGTCATCGGCCCAAAAACTCATTGTTATCGGCGGGCGAGCCCATCCCGCGACCGCCTTCACCGCGTGTCCGGTTTGGCCGATGACAAGAACATGTTCAAGCGAGGGGGCCAGCCTGCGCCCGGCCAATCCAAGAGCGGGAACACCGGCAAGCCCATGAAGCCCGGCAAAGGCGGCAAAAATACGCCTGCGCCACGCCGTCACAAACGGCACGTCGGCAAGGGCAAGGCCCGCTGCGAGCTTGGCGATGTCCTCGATATCTCCGCCGGCGGGATGCGCGTGCAATGCCCCGGCAAGCCGCCGCTGAAATCCGGCGCCGCCGCAACCATCCGCGTCAAAACCTCGGCCGGCAGCGAAACGCTTAACGTGCGTTGCTGTTGGGTCCGACGCTCGGGCCTGTTCGGTAAGTGGCAGATCGGCCTGAAGTTCATCGGGATCACCGATCAGCAGGCCGAACGCCTGGGCATCATCGCCGAGTACGGCTTCATCCCCGAACACAAGCAACCCAAGAAACCCGAACCGCAGCAAGATGCCGACAACTCCAACGAGAGCCAAGGCGAAGCCAACCAAGATGCCGCTCGCCTCGACGAATCCCTGATTCCGCACTTTGCGGCATTGGAGCTCGAGCCCGGGGCGGACGCCCAGCAAATCCGCGACGCTTACCGCCGACTCGTCCGCACCTGCCACCCCGATGTCTCCAAATCCGACGAAGCCCGCACCCAGTTCCTCAAGATTCAGCAGGCTTACGACGCGCTCCGCAGCTTGCAGAAAACCAGCCGCGCCGCGTAATCCCACACGCCCGCCCGATTCACGTCCCGACCGTGATCACAAAACCGATCACCGCCGCCGCCGCCCGCGAGCACACCATCATCAACGGCTGGCTCATCGCAAACGCGAAGAAGAACCCGAGCATCAATGCCCCGCTATTGGCCGGGTCGCTGACAAACCGCTGGTAGCCCGCGAATAAGTCCGACGCGACGTGGCTGCCGTCCAGCGGCGGGATCGGCATCAGGTTAAAGCACATTAGCAGCAGGTTCGTGATCCCCGCGATCTGGAGAAAAGCCTGACCGTTGCCCGCGACCGTCCCTGGGTCCGCGAATCCGCCGAACCGAAGCCAGAGCGCATAGGCCAGCAGCGTCACCACCGCCAACAGCAGGTTCATCGCTGGCCCCGCCAGCGCGACCTTGCTCCCGCCGTACTTACCCTTCAGCCGCGACGGGTCGATCGGCATCTGCCCCCACGCGATCCCCGCTAGCGCCAACGCCAACAAGGAGAACGGCCCCATGTGGACCAGCGGGTTGCCCGTCATCCGGTCCATCCGGATCGGCGTGTCGTCGCCCAGCCGGATCGCCATCCAGCCGTGCGCGAGTTCGTGCAGCACGATGCTGACCACGACCGTAATCACCACGCAGAAAAAGAAGAACCGGTCGTTCGCGTTGTCGCTGAACAGGTTGCTAATGAACAGGTCAAATCCCATGAACGGAAAGTCTACGCGGACCGCCCCGCCGTCGCGGTACAGTCCCGCACATGGCCTCCGCCCCCGACCGGCTCATCGTGACGCTCGACGGACCCGCGGGCTCCGGCAAGTCGTCGGTGGCCCGGCAGCTCGCGCACCGCCTGGGCCTCGAATTCCTCGACACCGGCGCCATGTACCGCGGCGTCACCGCGATGGCCCTGTCCCGCGGCATCGACCTGATCCACGAACCGTTCTACGTCGTCGAACTCGCCCGCAACTGCCCACTCCGCTTTGATTGGCAGACCGACCCGCCCCGCCTGAGCGTCCGCGGCGTCGATGTCACCGACCGCCTCCGCGACCCCGACGTCACCGGCGGCGTCTCCGATGTCGCCGCCCTGCCCGGCGTCCGCGAGGTGCTCGTCCGCGAGCAGCAACGCATCGGTCAGGAACACCCCCGGCTCGTCACCGAAGGCCGCGACCAAGGCTCCGTCGTGTTCCCCAAAGCCGAGGTGAAGTTCTATCTCGACGCCAACGCGTCCGTCCGTGCCCAACGCCGAGCCGACCAACTCCGCGCCGCCGGCCGAAGCGTCAACGTCGCCGAGATCCGTAAACAGATCCTGCAGCGGGACCAGAAAGACTCGAACCGCGAAACCGCCCCGCTCATCTGCCCGCACGACGCGATCCGTTTGGACACCAGCGAGCGGTCGTTGGACCAGGTCCTCGACGAACTCGAACGCACCGTCCGAAGCAAAACCGCATGACGGTCGCTAACTTCCGGGGGTGCCGTACCGCGACCGCCGACCCGACACGCCGATCTACAAGCTGCTGTGGTGGCAGTTTTACCACGCCATCACGTGGGTGTGGTTCAAACTCTGCTACCGTTTTCGCGCGGCCGGCACGGAACACGTGCCCAAGACCGGGCCGGTGCTGCTGCTGAGCAACCACCAGAGTTATCTCGACCCCATCATCGTGAACCTGGGCATCCCGCATCGGCAGTGCGTCCCGCTCGCGCGAAAGACACTGTGGAAGTCGGCGATCTATCGGGCGCTGGTCGTGCCGTTCGACGCGATCCCCGTGGACCAAGACAACCCCAGCGACCTCAAAGCGATGAAGGCCTGCGTCACGACGCTCAAGAACGGCCACGCGATGATGCTGTTCCCCGAAGGCGCCCGCACGCACGACGGCGCGGTCGGGTCGTTCGAGGCGGGGATGATGCTGCTGATCAAACGCGCCAAGCCGACGGTGATTCCGGTCGCGCTCGAGGGCGCGTATGCAGTCTGGCCGAACTCGCAAAGCAAGCCTCGGCCGTTCGGCAACGTCGCATGTCGATATGGCGAGCCGATCGCAGCGGAAACGCTTCTCGCGATGGGTAGCGATGACGCCCGCGATTTTTTGCGTGAGCGGGTCGAAACCATGCGGAGTGCATTGCACGCCGAACTGGGGTTGGACAAGACGTAAACCGCAGACTTTGCAGAGAACGTCGATTCTGGGACAGACACGACATCGCGTGTCTTGCTTTAATCTGCTTCATCCGCGAAATCTGCGGCCGCTTTTCACGTGGTAGTTCGATTCATGTCTGTCTTGCTGATCGCAATCTTGGCCGGGGTGGGCTTCGTTGTCGCGTACCACACGTACGGCCGGTGGCTGGGCTCACGCATCTTCGAGTTGTCCGCCAACGCGGTATGCCCAGCCGTGTCAGAGAACGACGGGCGTGACTTTGTGCCGACGAGCAAGCCGATCGTGTTCGGGCATCATTTCACGAGCATCGCGGGCACCGGGCCGATCGTTGGGCCGGCGATTGCGGTGATCTGGGGCTGGGGGCCGGCCCTGCTTTGGGTGGTCTTCGGAAGCATCTTCATCGGCGCGGTGCACGACTTCGGATCGCTCGTCGTGAGCCTCCGCAACCGCGGACAGACGGTCGGCGACATCGCGGGACGCGTGATCAATCGGCGGGTGCGGGTGCTGTTTCTATTGGTGCTGTTCATGGCCCTGACGATCGTGCTCGCGATCTTCGGGTTGGTGATCGCGAACGTGCTCAAGCTGTACCCGGCCGCGATCACGCCGGTGTTGCTACAGGTGCCCTTGGCGGTCGCGATCGGCGTGTGGCTGCACCGCCGGGGCGCGGACTTGAAGCTGCCTTCGATCCTCGCGCTGGCGATCATGTACGCAACCGTCCTGTTCGGCGACGTCGGGACCTTGAGCGCGGTCAACGCGTGGTTTGCGTCGTGGCCGACGATCGTGTGGGTGTTTGTGTTGCTCGGGTACGGGTACGTCGCGTCGGTATTGCCGGTGTGGGTGTTGCTCCAGCCGCGCGACTTCATCAACGCGCTGCAGTTGTTGACGGCCCTGGGTCTGGTGGTGGTCGGTTTATTCGTGGCGGCGATCGCGGGCGGGGCGTCGCCGGCCGAGGGCGTGCCGGGCCAACCGCTGGACATCGCGGCGCCGTTTTTCCGTAGCGACGTGCCGGGCGCGCCGATGTCGTGGCTGCCGCTTTTGTTTATCACGGTGGCGTGCGGCGCGATCAGCGGGTTCCACTGTTTGGTGAGCAGCGGGACAAGCAGCAAGCAGCTCAAGGTCGAAACCGATGCGAAGTTTGTGGGCTTCGGGGCGATGCTCACGGAAGGGTTTCTGGCGACGATCGTGATCTTGGCGTGCATCGCGGGGTTGGGGCTGGGCATCACGAAAACGCAGGAATTACAGGTAGTTTCGGGATCGGTTCCGGGCAACGCCATGGCGATCAGCGCCGAGGGGGAACTGCTCGAAAGCGTGGCGGGCGAGGGGTTGGTGGCCGGACAAATCCGGGAGACGCACGGCGTCTGGGACGGGCTGAATGAGAATGGAACCGAGCTAACAACGACATGGACCGGCGCGTCCGCGTACGGCGTGCGGTACGGGTCGTGGGCGGCGGCGGACGGGTTGGCGGCGAAGGTCGGTGCGTTCGTGGACGGGGCGGCGAATTTCTTGAAAGCGCTGGGCCTGCCGGGCGGTGTGGCGGTGGCGCTCATGGGCGTGCTCGTCGCGTCATTCGCGGGAACGACGTTGGACACGGCGTGCCGGCTACAGCGGTACGTGATCCAAGAGTTGGCGGCGTGCTTCGTCAGAACGCACGGGCCGGGATACTGCGCGGCGTGTGGCTACGATTTACGCGGAAATGAAAGCGGCACATGTCCAGAGTGCGGGGTGGGTGTCGAGCAACCCATGGGCGGCATCCGAGCGTTGCGCCGAGGCTCATCGCTGAATCCGCTTCGGTGGCTGATGCATCCGCACGCCGCGGCGTTGTTTGCGGTCGTGGTCGCGGGGGTGTTGGCGTGCCTGCCGGTGCCGGGATCCACGGCGATGCCGGACGGTTGCACGCTGTGGCATTGCCTGACGCCGGGCGCGACCATTACGACTCTCGGTGAAGGTGGTCGGCCGTCGCACTTGGGTCATCACGTGATGAAAGGCGGGCTCGAAGCGGGTTGGCTCTGGCTCACGCATTACGCCGGCAAGGGTGGGCTGATCCTGTGGCCGATGTTCGGGGCGACGAACCAGTTGCTCGGCGGGTTGGCGTTTCTGGTGATCGGATTCTGGTTGTGGCGGCGCGGCAAGCCGGTGTGGTTTCTGATCGTGCCGATGGCGTTCATGCTGGTGATGCCGGCTTGGGCGCTGCTCGCGCAGTTGCCGGCTTGGTGGAATGCGACGGATCCGAACTGGGTGTTAATCGGGATCGCGTTGGCGACGCTGGCGTTGGAGCTATGGATGGTGACCGAGGCAGTGCTGCTTTGGCCGAAAGTGCGGGGGATCTTGGAAGAAGCCGCTTGAAGCTCAGGCGTGGCCATGCCCGAGCTTGGAAGGTTTTTGGTCTAGGATGCCGCGATGCGGAATGTTGTGATTTACTGGGTAACGGCGCTCTTGCTGCTTCCGATATCGGGTTGCGTGGTGATCGACGCGGTGAAGGAAGGGATCGTCACGCCGCCCACCGCGGAGGTCCTTGGCGTGTCGGTGGTGGACGCGAGCGATCGGGGCACGGCGTTGGAGGCCGCGGTGCGGCTGACGAACGTGAATAACGTGGAACTGCCGCTGGAGTCGGTGCGGGTACGCATGGTCGGGCCGAATGGCCAACGGTTTGTGAGCGATGCGCCGGCGACGGTGTCGATGCCGCCGAACGGGTCGCAGGTATTGCGGGTACGCGGCGTGCTGCCGGGTCGAGGCGGAGACCTTGAAGGCGAAGAAGTTGCGGTGAGTGTGTCGGTTCGTTGGATCCCGCCGGGCGAAGTGCGGGCGATTCTGACCGAGTCGCGGGTGCCGTTGCCGGTGGTGGTGGCACGGAAGAACATGACCAAGGCGGATGACGAGGACGGCGAGCGTTGAAGGTTGACGACCGCCGGTATCTGATCCCGTTTCGGGCGACGCTGTTGCCGCAGATTTTCACGGACGTGCTGGTGATTGGCGCGGGGGTGGCGGGGATGCGAGCGGCGCTGGGCATGGGCGACGACGGAACCGACGTGGACGTGATCGTCACGGCCAAGGGTTCGTTGAATCAAAGCAACACGCACTGGGCCCAGGGCGGCATGGCGGCGGCGGTGGCCGAGGGCGACGATCCGGAACAGCACGCGGCCGACACGATGGAGGCCGGGGCGGGGTTGTGCGACGCGGACGTGGTGCGACGGGTCGTCGAAGGCGGTGCGGCAGCCGCGGCGGAACTCGCGTCGTGGGACATGCCGTTCGATCGCACCCCCGAAGACGGCGAACATCAGACTTACCAGGCGAGCGGCGAGTTGGCGGGCGTAGCGTTGGGGCGGGAAGGCGGGCACGGACAGTTTCGAATTCTCCACAGCGACGGCGACGCGACCGGCCAAGCGCTCACCGCGACGCTGGGCCGACAGGTGCAGCAAGCTCCCAATATCCGCTTGTTTACCGAGTGTTTCGTGCTGGATTTGATCACGAGCGAAACCGGATCGCCCAAGGTGTTGGGCGCGATCACGCACCACCCGAAGTATGGCCTGCAGGTCATCTGGGCCAGCGCGACCGTGCTCGCAGCGGGCGGCGCGGGGCAGGTGTATCGCGAGAGCACCAACCCCGGTGTCGCGACGGGCGACGGGATCGCGATGGCTTGGCGCGCGGGCGCGGCGATGCAGGACCTGGCGTTTATGCAGTTCCACCCGACGACGCTTTACGTGGCCGGCGCTTCGCGAGCCTTGATCACCGAGGCGGTGCGTGGCGAAGGCGCTGAACTCATCGACCGTGATGGCCACCGGTTCATGCCGGACTACGACGAACGGGCGGAACTCGCGCCGCGGGATGTGGTGTCGCGAAGCATCCTGAAACAGCTTGTGAAGACCGGCGGGACGCACGTCTATCTCGACACGCGGAATATCGGGGCAGAGCGTTTTCGGAAGCGGTTCCCCGGGATCGCACGGATGCTTGAAGAGTTCGAGATCGATCCGGGGGGCAGCATCCCCGTGCACCCGTCCGCTCATTACATGATCGGTGGCGTTCGCGTCGATGCCGAAGGTCGCACCAACTTGCCGGGACTCTGGGCATGTGGCGAAGTGTCGTGCTCGGGGCTCAACGGCGCGAACCGTCTCGCCAGCAACTCGTTGCTGGAAGGCATGGTGCTGGGCAGGGCTGTCGCGCACAACGTGCGGAGCCAAATCGGCAGCCACGGCGGGCCGCAACGCGTCAAGGTCGTCAGCGACATCCGTCTTTCGGATCGCAGTGAGTTGGACCTCGCGGACGTGCGTTCCAGTTTGCGTTCGGTGATGTGGCGGCACGTGGGTATCGAACGTGAAGGCGACCGGCTCGCCGAAGTCGAAGAGATGTTCAACTTCTGGAGCCGGTACACGCTGGACAAGATTTTCGACGAACGCATGGGCTGGGAAGTGCAGAATCTACTGACGGTGGGCACGCTCATGACTCGCGCGGCCCAATGGCGGAAAGAAAGTCGCGGGACGCACCTGCGGATGGACTACCCGGAAACGCGCGACGCGTTCGCGGTGCACGACCTGTGGCAACGCGGCCACGAAGTCTGCGACACCGTGCCCGTGTCGTGAGCAGATGTAAAAATCAACCGGTAAAAACGTCACGGATCTCCTGCACCGTCCGCCGCAGCCGATCCGCCCCGGCCATGCCCGGTGTGTAGTCCTCGCACACCAGCGGAATCTCCCGACCCAACGTGTCCGCGTGCTCGGCGATCAAACGCAGCCACGTTGGGATATGCAAATCAGAATCACGCAAGCTCGTGAACGTCGTGCGAGAGCCGGTGAAGCCCTTCGCGTCCGGCTCATTCGGCGTCCGTCGCGCCCCGCCCACATGGCAGTGGTCGATGTACGGCCCGAGCGCCGAGATCGATACCGCCGGCGAGGTCAGCCCTTCCCGCGCGAGATTCGGCAGGTCGAAGATCGCCCCGACGCGCTCCGGATCGAACGATTCGAGCACCTGCCGAGTCAACCCTGCGGTGGGCGTCGGCTGCCCGGTATGCACCTCGGACGTGAACTTGATCGGCCCCGCCTCCGGATATGCACTAGCCGCCGCGTCCGCGATCGCCAGGGCATCCCGGAACCGCCCCCGCAGCCGATCCAACTTCTTCGGCCAGTCATACAACACGTCGCCGGGCACCGTCGCCGGCGACAATCGCACCCGGCTCGATCCGACCCGCAACGCGCCGCGACAGGCCAGATCGATGTCTTCATCGCTCGACTCCAGATTCAGCGACGGCACCGTGCCGAACGGAATCAACCCTGCTTGCTCCATCTGCGTCGCAATCCCTTCGCCCTCGTCGAATAAACGCTGCGGGGTCAGGTCGAACGCGTGGTTGCCCCAATTACTGAACGGCCGATCCCGCTGCACTTCGGCGATCACCCGCGGCCGCAAGACATAGTGCGTCACGCCCAGCGTTCGACACAATTCAAGCTGCATCGCAAAGTCCAACTCCGGCAACATCACGGCGGTCACACCCAACGGCAGATTCGCGGGCACGGCAGAATATTGAGATTCACGCATGCGTCGAGCGTATCTCGATTCCCATCAAACGACACGGCCGAATAGGCTCCCGCATGCCCGCGTTCGATGCGTACAGCCTGGTGGACTTCAGTGCCCGCTCAACACCTTCCTCGGTAAAGCCCAGCGCCGATGCATGTTGGCTGGGGACCCTCACGCCGGGACAACGCTTCCGGGCCGAGTATTTCCGCACCCGCCAAGAAGCGATGAATGCCTGGTCTCGGTGGGTTTCCCAGCAAGACACGCAACAACGTCGCGTCCTCGCCGGCTTCGATTTCGCCTTCGGGACACCGCGGAACTTCGCGGCCGCAGCTCGGCTCAGCCCCGGCAATCCGGGTTGGCGTGCCTTGTGGGGATTTCTTGCCAAACACATTCAGGACGACGGCACGAACCGCAACAATCGTTTCGCAATCGCAGCCGCCATGAATGCCCGCGTTGGCCGGGAGCCGTCCGGGCCTTGGTGGGGCGGCCCGCCGTCGCGGCTCGCAGGTCTGGAAACACTGCGGACCAAGCGTGGCTTCACATGGCCGTACCCCGTCACCGCCAAGCAAACGGTGGCGCGTCTCCGGGAAACCGATCGGCGGGCACGCGGAGCTCAAGAGGTTTGGAAGCTGGCCGGCATTGGCAGCGTCGGGTCGCAGAGCCTGCTGGGTATCGCGGGGTTGGCGTCGCGGCGGATAGGGCCGACACGCGCACCATGGGCGTCACGGGCGGCGGTCTGGCCGATGGAAACGGGCTTCAAACTGCCCTCCCGTCACGATCGGGGTAAACGCGTCGTGCTCGTCGAAGCCTTCCCGTCGTTGCTTCCCCAACACACGCAGGCCAAGCTCAACAAGCACCACGGCATCCGCGACGCCGCCCAGGTCGACGCTTGGTGCCACTGGGCCCGACGCCTCGATCGCCGCAACCAACTCGACCCGCTGTTCGAGCGCCCGGCCGACCTGACCGATGCCGAACATCAAGCCTGCCTCGACGAAGAGGGCTGGATCTTCGGTGTCACGTAAACCGGCCCGGTCCCCCAACCGCCAGCGCCACATTCCACCACTTCTCTCCATCTTCCGGCCCACCCCGAGACGCCGATATACTAAGACGTTTGGTCAAACCGCAACGCTAACCGCTTACCCGCACACCTCAGGACTCTCCCATGGCGACCAGCTTCGGCGCGCTCAGCACCGACTTTTACATCAACGCCAAGCTCGCCGTGAAGATGGACATGCCCGGCGAACGCGAAACCGTCTTGCACTTCTTCGACCGCGTCCGCAAGTCCGTCCCGGCCATGAACCGCTTCCGCCGATACGACGGCGAACTCGCGCTCGAGTCCGGTCGGCAAGAGGCCGAGTACCAGTGGCTCGCACTGCGCCGCAACTGCCTCCGCACCGGGCACGTCAACCCCGACACCCTCGACGCCGCGTCCGCCTACCACAAGCTCATGCTCGAGCTCGCGCCGTTCCACCTCACGCTCAGCCCGCTCGACGTCGACTACCTCGAGGTGCTCTTCGGGTTCGACCTGGAATGCGAAGACCGCGACCACGACGAAGTCGTCTACGAAGCGCTCTACGCCGACACCAAACTCGGCGACGTCGCGCGTCCGCTGGAAGAAGACCCCGAAGGCAGACGCACCCACAAGATCACCAAGGTGCTCGACGTCCAACCCATCTTCGGCGTCCAGCTCGACGACCCGGGCAACACCCAGGCCTACTTCGAAATCAAAACCCGCCCCCGCAACCGACGCGGCAAGGCCAGCCGAAACGGCGAACCCATCAGCCTGTTCCTCACCGCCCGACGCTACGGCCCCTGCGATTCGCTCGACCACCTCGGCGCCTGGTACGGCGGCCTCGCGCAGACCTGCCAAACGCTCTGCGAAGAACGACTCATCCCCGACTTGCTCACGCCGATCTCGAGACTCATCACCTCGGGCAGCGCTTGATGCTTTCCGGCGGCCACCGGCCGCCGCTTTATAAAGCAGCGACCGGTGGTCGCTGCCGCGTCGCGGATGCTTCCGCAACACCACCACGTCCTGCTTCACTTGCCAAAGAACGCGGACGGGCCCAGCCAACCGAGCGCCGGCGGACGACGCCTTGCGTCCACCCCTCACGCCGCCTCCCGCGGTCGCTTCTGCCTCGGCCCCACGTGCCGTTTCCCGGGCGATTCTTCACACCTCCCCGGGCGACTCCACCACGCAGCCGGCTTCTGACCCGCCGTCCGAGCATCATGGTTGGCGCGCGTTGATTTTCGTAGCGCGTGGTTGCGCACGCGACGCGCAGACACTTGGCCCACGCGTTCCCATCGCGTCACCCGTCCGCATCATGCTCCGCCAACCACGCCTCAATCCGCGCCCGCTCCGCCTCGGGCAACTGCTTCGCGGGATCGAGGTAACGCAGGTCGTCGAGACGCAACGCCTCGCGGTACGAATCGGCAGCGCGAGCGGGCTCGTCGCGCTCTCGCAACAGGTCCCCGAGCGCAACGTGATCTCGTACGTTGAACGGCGAACGTTCGAGAGCATGATTTCGCGCAGCAAGCGCGTTGCCCAAATCACCTTGGGCCGAAGCGAAAGCGGCAAGCAGCCGCCAACTTCCCGCGTGCCCAAAACCAACACCCAACACCTCCGCGTCCTTGTTCACCCGCCGCCACGTTGACCACGGCTGGTCAAGCACAAGGCCGGCGGAAACCGACGGAAGACGACGCACCATCGACCATTGAACAAACTCGCTTGCCGCATCCAAGCTCGGCGCCACTTGTGACACCGACCGCACAACCGCAGGGTCGAAATTTACCGTGCGGTTCGCATGTTTTAGGCTTTCGAAGGCAACCCGATTTTGGCCCGACCGCGCCGCCTCCGCGGCATCACGTAGATGTTCTGAATATCGAGAAAGCAGCGCGGACATCACGTACGCTCCAATCAAAATCCCAACCGATACCAGTACCGGCAACGGAATCCGCGCCTTCGACATACGAGCACCCGAATTCGAATCGCACGTTGCCCCCGCTAACCCAACCACGAACCACATCAGCACGGCCGAGGTCGGCTGAAAGAACGCCATATCGAACGAGCCGTGCACGAGCACCGCCACCGCCGCCGCCACCAGGCCGACGCGCACGCCGCATTCGTCCGCGAACCGCCACCACAACCCGCCGATGAGCACGAACGCGCCGAGCGCCGCGAGCCGCCACGCCAAGCCCCAGGTTGCGCCAGGCCCCGAAATCTCCGCCCACGCGACCGCGATCTCGATCGCCACCAAGAGTCCGCCGATGGCGAGCAGGCCGTACACCGCGCCGCGTAATCCGGGCAAAACCCGCGGCTGCGGAGCTGCCGCAGGGTCTACCTCACGCATCACGCCCCACGCCCCACGGGCCAACCAGCCCACCAGCACCACCGCCCACAACCCACCGCCGATCACGCCGAGCGTGGCGATGAAGTCGACCGCGAAGCCGTGCGCGCTGGTGACTTCTTCGGGGTTCAGCGGCGACTTGAACCGCAGGTACGCGTCGCCAAACCCGCCGGGGCCGACGCCGAACAACGCGTAGCCGGCCGAATCGGTCAGCATCCGCCACGCCGCCCCCCAGTACTGCGCCCGGAACAGCACGCTCCGTTCCCCGCCGATCCCCTGCCCCACTTCGCCCGGCCCCGGCACGCCCCAAACCGCGTAACGCACCGCCACGCCGACGTACACCAACGCCACGCAACCCGCCGCCACGATCGCGCCGCACCAAGCCACCGCCCGGGGATGGCGATCCCCGGGCGTTGGTCGCGCGGCGATCACCCGCAACACCGCCACCGCCGTCACCCACGCGCATCCCAACCCCAGCGCCGCCATTCCCGCGCTGGAGTTGGTTAGCGCCACGAGCGCCGCGGCGACCACGAACAACGCGCCGCCGACCAGCCACCGCCCCGCTGCGTCGCCGCCGAACGTCTCCCGCGCCGCGTGCGACACCTTCGCCATCGTCCCCCCGGAAGCACCACGCCTCGGCCGAAGCGAACCGACCAGCAGGCCCAACGCCATCGCACCGATCCCCGCGCCCAGCGTCGCCAACACGTTGCTCAGCCCGATCGCGCCAATCGCGTCGTTGGTCCGCAGGCGTCGCTCATACAACTGCGCTTCGCTCGAGCCCACCGCCCAGCCGCGCGACTCGAGGAAGACGTCGCGCTGCTGCTCGAAACTCGCCACCGTCGCGGCGTGTTCGACGAAGCGGTAGTTCATCGCTTCGACCAGCAGCATCGCCGCGAACCCCGCGAGCACCGCCGACGCCCACCGCCGCGCTTGTGGCCATTGCCCCAGGTGCAGCATCGCCAGCCCCGCCGCGACGCCCCACGCCCAGCCCGTGCCGTGCCAGAGGTTTTCAAACCGCGCGGGCATGTGGAACGCAACCAAAATCAGCCCCGGCAAGAGCAACGCCGCCGACTTCCACGCAAACCCCCCGCCCGCCAAGCCGTGTACCACCAGCGCGAACACCGCCGCGAGCGTGCCCGCCACCGCCAATATCCCAAAGCCACCCGGCCCCAACGTCGTCACCATATCGGCACCCGGCGACCGGGGATCGACATCGAAATCCAGACGCGGCAACACCACCACCCACCACGGCACCAACGCCGGCAACAGCAGCAGCGCCGCCGCCCCCGGAATCAGCCGGCGTGCGATCCGGCTTGCTGTTGAGACATCATCCGCCATCGCTGCAATCTACCGAGACACTCTCTGCCGGTACGCAAAAAACGCCGGCGCCCGTGGAGGATACGGGACGCCGGCGTCGTTCTTGCGTGCGACAGGTCTGCTCTGAAAACGTCAGAGCGCGTCGTTGTCGGTCTCGCCCGTGCGGATGCGGACGACCTTGGTCAGCTCGTAGACGAACACCTTGCCGTCGCCGACGTTGCCGGTGCGCGACGCGGTGGTCACCGCTTCGAGCGCTTTGTCGAGGTCTTCGCCCTTGACGGCGACCTTGAGCCCGACCTTGGGCACAAAGCCCACGTCCATCCGGCCGCCGCGGTAACGCTCGGTGTGTCCTTTTTGTTTGCCGAAGCCTTTGCATTCCACGGCGGTCATGCCGAGGATGCCCAGGCCGGCGAGTTTCGCCTTGATGTCGTCGATGCTCGACGGCTTGATGATCGCTTCGATCATGTACATGGTTGAGTTCCTAAAAGTGATTCAAGTGGGTGAGTTCCAAATCCTCCCCGGTGAAGCCCACGGATTCAATCCGTGGGCTTCGAGGAAGATCAAAGCGATCAGATTTCGCGAGCGTGGTACGACTTGATGTACGTCCGCTGGAAGTCCGGGTAGGCAGACATGTCGTGTTCGCCGAGGTCCAGGCCTTCGATTTCCTCTTCCTCGCTGACGCGGAGGCCGATGGTGAACTTCAGGGCCGTGAACACCACGAAGGCGAAGACGAACGCGGTCGCCGAAATCGCCAAGGTGCCGATCAACTGGATCGTGAACATGCTCATGTCGCCCCAGATCGCGACACACAAGGTGCCGTAGATACCGCAGACGCCGTGGACCGAGATCGCGCCAACGGGGTCGTCGATCTTGATCTTGTCGAAGAACAGCACCGAGAAGTAGACGATCGCACCCGAGACCGCACCGACACCCAGCAGGGCTTCGATCCAGTTGCAGGTGTCCGGGCCGGCCGTGACACCGACCAAGCCGGCGAGGATGCCGTTGAGGCCCATGGTAAGGTCGGGCTTGCCACCGAAGATCCAAGAGATGATCGCGGCCGACAAACCACCGCCGCATGCGGCCATGGTCGTGTTGACCAGGACGTACGACACGCCCGGCGCGAAGGCCGAGAGTTCCGAACCGCCGTTGAAGCCGAACCAGCCGAACCACAGCAGCATGACACCGATCATGACCAGCGGCATGGAGTGACCCGGGATGGGTTGCACGGTGCCATCAGCCCCGTACTTGCCCAGACGCGGGCCGAGCACCAACGCACCGGCCAAGGCGCCAAAGCCGCCCACCGCGTGCACCAGCGACGAGCCGGCAAAGTCCGCGAAGTCACGGTCGTCGAGCCAGCCACCGCCCCATTCCCACGAACCGGTCATGGGATACAGGAGGCCGACAAACAGCGTCGAGAAGATCAAGAAAGGCAGCAGCTTGATTCGGCCGGCCACCGCACCCGAGACAATGGTCGCCGCGGTCGCCGCGAACATCGCCTGGAAGAAGAAGTCGGTCCAGACTGTGTAGCCCGCGCTATAAGCCGGGGTCAAGCCTTCATAGTCGTAACCGTCAGAGTAAAACTCCCCACCGGCCCCGATACCAAAGCCGAAAGAGAACACGTCCTGTACGACGTTGAATTCGTCGCCGGGATACATGATCAGCCAGCCGCACACGCCGTACATCACGATGCCGATCATGATGATCATCATGTTCTTGAACAAGATGTTGACGGTGTTCTTAGCCCGCGTCAGGCCGGACTCCACGCAGGCAAAGCCCAAGTGCATGATGAACACGAAGCAGCCCGCGATCATGATCCAGAGGTTGTTGACCGTGAACATCTCTTCGGAGACTTCCGCGGTTTCCCAGTCGAAGCTGTACGCCTCTTCGTCCGCCACGGCCTCCACCGCTTCGGCCACATCCTCGGCGGCGGCTTCGGCGTCCTGCGCAAACGCCGCGTCGGGCATGGCGATCAGCAGGGCCAACGCCCCCACCAGCATAACTGCGGGCAAAACACCCAGCAGCTTGGTCCAGATTCCACTCGTGTGCCTCATCTCAACGGACTCCTGAAAAGTGACTCGACGCGGGGCTCTGGCGTCCGGAACACGCCAGACCAAGACCCCGCAAGGGGTAGTGATTCGCCAACATAGAGCTTGACTGCCTGCGATGCAATCGGTGTTAAACGGAAATGCGTAAAAAAATTGCGTTCTAGAAGATCACTGCGCGAAACTTAAGAAGAATGAAAAAAAGCGGACGCCCGCAAAGGCGTCCGCTCATCGCCCCCCACGACCGTCGCGGGGGTGGCCTGCTTCTATGTAGCGTTCAACCAGTTGCGAAGTCTGTGCCAAACTTAATCACGGGTCAGGAAAACCGAAAATATCGTACCGAGAAAATGCCTAAGTATTTATTATTTCATTTTTTAAGAGAAATTCTGGAATCCTAACGACCGACTTCATTCCGAAAGCGGCGAAGAGTCATTGCACTGAAATTCAGCGTTATCAGAAATAACGCCTTAAAAACAAACAGCATGCCGGTTCTTGGTGTTGAGATTCCCCCAAGGATCCGGCTCAACATCTGCACACATCTTCATTAAACCCCACAATTCGCTCCAACCCGCCGCAGGGGTAGGCCCGAGCGAACGATGCCCTTAGAATCCTGCTCGAATTACCGGATGTCGGTCTTGTTCAAACCGCCGGGCCCGCTCACTCGACCACGGACCACGGCGATTCAGGGAGTTTTGTGTATGTCGCTGCGTCCCCCGGCCGGTCCGTGCGTCTTTGCATTCGTGGCAGCGTTGTTACTTCCTTTATATGACCCGTGTGATGCCCAGGCCCAAGCCCAAACTTTGGCTCCTGAGCCAAAGTCGAACGCCGAAGCCGAACCCGCCGCGGTCCCGCCCGCCACGCAGACCCTCGACCTGACCCGGTTGCTCACCGATCGCCTGGTGGAAGATGCCAATCTCGGCGACGCCGTCTGGCAACTGGACGAGGTCGAAGGCCGGTCGCCGATGCTTATTCCGATCCGGCTCACGCCCGGGCAAATCGCCACCGAATTCGACGACCCGGCCGTGTCGCTCGACGGCGCTCGTTTCGTCGGCTGGTGGGTGCCCGAGCCAACCAACGATCCGAACGCCAACCCGGGCTCTCGCTCCACGCGCGTCCGCGCCGCCACGCCCCGCAACCCCGACAACTTCGCCCAGCAACCCCGCTTCGTCGCCGGCGACTCCCGCTTCGCTCGCCTACTCGGCGACCCCAACACCGACCCCACTCGCGGCGCTCTCAACGAACCCACCCTCGAACCGCTCCCCAAACCCGCCGCGCCCGGTCCCCGCCTCGCTCGATCCATCACCGTCCAGCCCGACGGCCGGGTCACCTGGGAACTGGACCGCACATTCCAAGGCGCGTCGCTGAACACCGGCGACAACCTCTACATCCTCAAACTCGATCCGCTCCGGCTCCGCGAGAAACAACCCGAGCCCGCCGCCCGCCCCAGCCGCAACAACGGCGAAACCACGGCGGCCTACAACCTCCGCCGACGCGAAGCCCAGAACGCCTTCCGAGCCGAGCAACAAACCTTCCGCGACCTGCGCGCCTCCGTACAGAACCTGCCCGAAACCTTTGACGTCTCGCTGGACCAACTGCCCGGGCAGGTCGCATGGGCGGTGTACTTGAAGCAGGACCGTCGGCCGACGCTCACCTTCGACGGCGACGAAACGCAAACCGAATTGCCTTGGAGCGTCGAGCTCGAAACATTTGCGGCGCTGCGCGGAAACTCGGGATCACGCGGAGCCGGGACGGCAGACGTGGATCCGTTGACCGCCATGACCGCGTTGGCGTCCGAGGACAACGCGCTGTCGATGCGAGCCGCCGCCATCGCGCTGACCGCCGGAACCAGCAACGGTTTCCGCGAGATGACCATCGGCGACCCCACCGCCGCGCTCGCGCAGAAACTCGTGCTTAGCACCGACGCGCTCGCCGCCCGCACGGTCATCGAAGCCCTCGCCGACGTGGACCCGCCGACCGACGCGACGCGACGCCTGCTCGACATCGCCGCCCGGACCGACGACCCGCTGGCCAAACTCGCCGCCCTCCGAGCCAGCCTCCGCAGCTCGGCCGACAACCCCGCCGCGGTCGCTCGCATCTTGCAACAGGCCGTCGCCGTGCTGACCGATCCCGCCGGCCCACCCCCCGAAGAAGTGCTCGCCGCATTGGCCGGGACGAACGCCACCAACCAGCGCGGCGGCGCCCCCGAAAGCGCAGTCCCCGCGCTCACCCTGGGCGTGCCGTTCGAATCCATCTCTGACGCGCAACGCGCCGGCGCGGTTCGCTGGGTGCTGCAACACGCCGACGATCCGCAAAGCCTGCCCGCCGCGTGGCTGGACGTTCGTTTGCTGGGCGGCGACCACGAACCGCTGCTCCGCGAAACGCTCGACCAGCTCACCGCCGCCGAGGTGCTGTATCCCCAAGATGCCGTGGCCCCGGTGATCGAAACGCCCACCGCTTCGCCGACCCGCGCGTTCCGCGAATTCGTCTTCGGCGCCAACAACGACACGCCCACCGAATCCGCCGAAACCGCAACACCCGCCGCCCCGCCGCTCCAAATCGCACCGCTGCCGCTGACTTCCCCGCAGCACGGCCTCATCGCCGCACTTGCCCATCCCGACGCCGCGCTGCAGGCCCAAGCCTGGCGCGTCCTCCCCAAGTTCACGATCAACGCGCCCAACGCACGCACCGACGCCGGACCTATCCTCAACGCCATCGTTGCCGCTGCGCCCACCCCCACGCCCGGTTCGCTCGTACCCTTCCTGCAAAACGCGCTCCGCGACAGCGCGACCTCCCCACCCGCAACCGCCTCGCTCATGCAGCTCGCCGCCACGGGCGACCCCAGTGCCTCCTCGCAAGCTATCGACGCGCTCTTGACCCCCACCGTCGATGCAAGAGGGCAAACGCGCCGGCTCAGCCTCAATCAAGCGTGGCAGAATCTCGAGTCCGACACCCGCGTCGCGTTCACCGCCGCGTTCTATCTCACACAACTCGGCAGCGACACCCCCGTGGCCGCGCTCGCCGCGCACGACCGGGCCGGCTCTTGGTTCATCCGACAATTCGATCAGGGCGAGGTGCCGGCTCCCGGCGACTGGCTCGAACCCCTCGGCGGCGAAACCCAGGCCATCGACGTTGCCGCCTCGCCCGACGATGCCCTCGCCCACGGCGCACTCGCCGCGCTCGCCGCCGCCGTCGGGGCCGACGCCGACGCGCAGCGGGACGTGATCGAACGCCTCGGCACCGCGCCCCGCGTCGCCGACGAACTTCAAGTCGCCTGGCCCGGCATGCAACGCGAACTCATCGTCGGCCAGCTCCAGGACGCCGCCGGCGAGTACCGGCTCACGCTCCTCGTCACCGAAGCAACGCCCGACGGACAGCCGACCGATCCCGCGATGGCCGCCGGAAGAGATACAGATGCAGACCCATTGAGTCAGGCGAACAACCCCGACGTCGAATCATCCAACGACGCCGACGACACGCCCGCCGACATCGTGCCCATCACCCTGGTGCTCGGCCTCGTCGAACTCACCGTGAACGACACCCGCGTCGCGCTCGTCGGCGACCCGGTCACGCTCGACGTGCCCGAAACCTTCGCCGCCCTCCGCATCACCGACCCCATGCAGCTCCGCAACTTCCCCACGCCCGGCCTCGCCGACCTGCCGCTCCAGCAAGCCGCGGCCCCCATCGACCTCCGCCGCGATGCCGACGGAACCCGCGTCTGGTCCGGCCAAACCGCCTTCGGCGACGCCCACACCCTCGAAGTCCGCCTCGAACCGGGCCGCTGAGCCCCTCGAAATCCACCGCTCGAAAAAGTGATTTTC